>JBDGXD010000250.1:0-6736 GCA_039584755.1 Gemmatimonadota bacterium | reverse complement strand
CCTCAAGCGTGATGCAACTTGCCTGACGAGTGAGACAGGCCGCATTCAGCGTGAGGGAAGGCACCTGAAGCGTGAGGGAAGGCACCTGAAGTGTGAGGGACGGCGCCTGAAGCGTGAGGGACGGCGAGAACTCGTCTACGGTTACATATCGCACCAAAGATGGATAACCTGATACGCGCTATGTGGCGCTTCGGCAATCGGTCAGCCTCTGCCTCACGTGATCGGAACCTCTTCCGTAAGCCGATCCCGTAGCTCGACGGGCTTTACGCGACTGCTGGCCCGAAGGTTCAGCGCCTCCACAAATACCGCGAACCCCATCGCAAAGTAGACATAGCCCTTCGGTATGTGGGTATGGAAGCTCTCGGCGACTAGCATCACACCGATCAGCAGGAGGAAACTCAGTGCAAGCATCTTGACGGTGGGGTGTCGGTCCACAAATGCGCTTATGCCCTCGACGGAGATCATCATTACGATCACTGCGATGACGACCGCGGCAATCATAACGCCCACCTCGTCTACCATTCCCACGGCAGTGATGACCGAGTCAAGTGAGAACACTACGTCGAGCAACATTATCTGGACGATGACGGCGCCGAAAGTCGCCCGCAATGTGGCGTTGCTCTCACCTTGTTCTCCCTCCAGGTTGTGATGGATTTCGTAGGTGGCCTTGCCAAGTAGAAACAGACCACCGGCAAACAAGATGAGATCGCGACCGGAGACTTCATGGCCGAGCACGGCGAACAGCGGTGCTGTGAGTCGTATGACCCATGAGATGGAGAGTAACAGGAGTATCCTCGTGATCATGGCTAGAGCCAAGCCGACTTGCCGCGCTCGCTTCTGCCGACCGCGAGGCAGCTTTGAAGCGAGGATCGAGATGAACACGATGTTGTCGATCCCCAAAACGACTTCTAGGACCGTAAGCGTGACTAGGGCAATCCAGATTTCGGGATTCGCGATCCAATCCACTGAGAGGCTCCGATTGTTGCGGGGTCAATTGGCATGAACGCCGACGCACCATACCGCCGCCTCAATCAATCTACAGCGCGCTATACGAGTCGGTGCTTCCCCCTCATCTCTTCCCGACAGTCACTCTTCTCAGCACCTCCTGCCCGGCACCCATACCGCCCACGATGACCATCCGACCATCGATCACGGCAATCCCCCGATGATCCATGGACGGCAGGGGCAGCGACTGCATTTCGAGCCAGGAGCCTGAAGACAGGTCGAATGCAAACACTGCATCTCGTGGCGGCGAAGCAACGCCGTTGTATCCGATTCCGTTGTAGTTGTAGGGGTTGTCGCTGCCAGCGGCAAACACGATGCGGTTGCCGCCGGTGCCTGCTGCTGCGCGGTAGAGCGGTGGCCCGGGGTGATGCTCCAATCGGCTCCAGCTGATCTCAGTGGGATCGTCCGGGTTGATATTGCCGCGCCAAGAGGAATGCTCCAGCACGAAGCGAGTGCTTCCCTCATTGGGTATCGCACCGTCGATGTAGACAATGGTGTTGTCGACTATCGATCCGGTGTGGCCGAAGACGGGCGGACCGGGGATCGGAGTCGCCTGGTGCCATTCGTCTCGAAACGTGTCGTAGATCTGCACGTACGAAACGTTACCGCTGTCATGCCAGCCCGATATCAAGTAGATGAGCGAGTCGTTCCACACGCCTGAGACGGCATCATCCACCGGTGTTGGTATGTCAGTGCCACGGCTCCACGTGTCAGTGTCGGGGTGGTAGATGTCCACGTTGGGGAGAGATTTCTCGGACCCGTCGGCGTCTACGGTGTAGCCACTGAACAGGTACACCCTGCCATCTGCTGCTTGCGCGGTAGCTGCCAGACGCCCGCGTCCCGGCACCGCTTGCACTTCGGTCCACTCGGCAGATTCTATAGTCCAGCGGAAGCTGCGCGAGTGGATGCCGCTCCAGAGTTTGGTCGAGTCAAGTCCCAGGAACGAGAACACCGCCGGTCCACGCTCGGTGTCAACGGCCACGACAGCGTTGTTGCTGGTAGGGAAGGGGAGGTCGGGGGCGTTCGTCCATTGTGGGGCCGGCTGCTGCAGTAGCAGTGCGAGCAAGGTGAGCTTGCCGGTCACCGTGTCACCGCCTTGAATTCCTGAAGGGGAGGAATCCCCCACCGCTCCAGGTGGCCTTCGATGAAGTCGAGCACGTGTTGCTGTTCCTCGGTGCCGCGGCCGGACACGGTCAGCGGTTCTCCGAACGCAACGTTCACCGGAATGCTCGGGTCGATCCGACCAAAGTCCTTGATGAAGAACTTCGTCATTCCCCAGGCGTCCGAGCGAACTGCGATCGGGACGAGCGGGACGCCGGCCCGGCGCGCGAGCTTCACCCCGATGCTGTTGAACTGCTCCCGGTCGATCGTGCGTGTGCGAGTGGTCTGCGGAAACACAATCAGGGACCGGTTCTGCTCGAGCCGACGCTTCCCTTCATGCATCATCGTCTTGAAGTCGGCGCGGGGATCGGTGCGGGTGACGACGATAGGGTCCCGGGACCGCATGACATGCTTGAATACCGGAGTGCGGATGAGGGATTGCTTGACGACAAACGTTATTGGCTTAAGCGGCTGGACAAACCCTGGGAGCACCAAGGTCTCTAGCACGCTCATGTGGTTGCCCACGAAGACGCACGGACCGTCGAGCGCGGCTACGTGATCCAGGCCGGCTACCGACAATTTCACTCCCGCGCATTCGAGTGCCCGGCGAACGTCCTGACTGCTCTCGGCCCAACGCTCGTCATCGTACAGGCCGTGCTTGGCCATGCGCGCGCTACGGACGAGGATCGGCAGAAAAGCAGCGTAGTGGCGCAGCGAGGGCAGCCAGCGGGCCACCAGGGAAAGCCGCCGGGTGGGAGTGCTGTAAGTGCCGTGTTCGAGCTCTAGATAGGAATCCGGTTTCACTTGCACCAAGTATGTCGCACGGTGTTGGAGCAGTCCAGGTGTTGGAACGCGGGATAAACAAGAGGGCACCTGAGTTCGGCGTCTTGAACTCAGGCGCCCTCTGACCTGCGGCTGCAAAGCCTAGCGCCCGATCAGCCCTCGGTTCTCGAGCAAAGCTTCGATGGAGGGCGACCGGCCTCGGAATGCTTCGTACAGTTCCATTCCGGGCTTGGTGCCACCCTTGGAGAGGATGTGCTCGCGATATCTGCTTGCCACATCCTGGTCGAACACACTGGTTTCCTTGAATGCCTGGTAGGCATCGGCGTCCAACACCTCTGCCCAGATGTAGCTGTAGTAGCCCGACGAGTATCCGCCGGCAAAGATGTGAGAGAAGTACGTGCTCCGGTATCGTGGGATTATCTCGTCGATCAATCCACGACGGGCCATCTCGGCATCCTCGAAAGCACGCGCAGCGTGTTCTTCCGGCTCGGTCAACGTGTGCCAGCCCATATCCAGATATGAGGCGGCGAGGTACTCGACCGTGATGAAGCCCTGGTTGAACTGCGCGGCGTCATTCAGCTTCTGGATCAACTCATCCGGGATGACGTCACCAGTCTGGTAGTGTCTTGCGAACGAACGCAGCACCTCAGGTTCGCCGACCCAGTGTTCCATCATTTGAGATGGGAACTCGACAAAGTCCCGTGGCACACTTGTCCCGGAGAGCGATTCATATGTCACGTCCGAAAACAGACCGTGCAGAGCGTGCCCGAACTCGTGTAGCAGTGTCCCTGCGTTGTCGAAGGAGATCAGTGACGGCATGTCACTCGTCGGCGCCGGGAAATTGTAGTTGGTCGTTACGACAGGGCGAACCTCACCGTCGAGACGCGACTGCGAGCGCAGGTCGTTCATCCAAGCTCCGCCGCGCTTGCTCGGGCGCATGAAGAAGTCCATGTACATGATGCCGATGTGCGAGCCATCGGCCTCTTTGACCTCGAAGACCTGCTGATCGGGGTGCCACCTGGGGAGGTCTGGCAGTTCCGTGAACGTAATGCCCCAGAGGTTGTTGGCGATCATGAAAGCACCGTCGCGCACTGCGTCGATCTCGAAGTAGGCCCGTAGCGCCTCCTCGTCGATGGCGAACCGTGCCTGGCGCACCTTTTCGGTGTAGTAACGCCAGTCCCACCCCTCTAATTGGCCGGATATTCCGTCCTCACGCATCATTCGCTGCAGTGCGGCCCGCTCGCTTCTCGCCACGCGCAAGGCAGGGTCCCAGATTTGGTCGAGAAAGTCGTATACGCGATCGGGTGTCTCCGCCATATTGTCCGACAGCACGAAATGGGCGTGGCTCTCGTAGCCCATCAGTAGGGCGCGTTCTGTCCGCAACGCCGCCATCCGGCTGAGGATGGCCTTGTTGTCTTGTTCGTTGTCGTTGTCGCCCCGCATCGCGTAACCCATGAAGATCTGACGTCGCAATTCGCGGTTCGGCGAGTACTGCAGGAAGGGGTTGATGCTCGGTCGTTGGAGTGTGAATGACCAACCATCTTCATGCCCGCGGCTTACCGCTTCTGCCGCGGCTGCCTGAACCAGGGCTGGCATCAACTCCCCGAAGTCTGCACTGTCAGTCACGTGCAGCTCGAAATCGTTGGTTTCGGCCAGGAGGTTCTGTGAGAAGTTCTGCGACAACTCGGCGAGTTCCGCGTTGATCTCTCGCAACCGTTGCTGTGCCTCACCTTCGAGGTTCACGCCGCTGCGGACAAAACCCTTGTGTGTTTCTTCAAGCAGCTTGAGTTGTTCCGGCTCCAGATTCAGATCCTCTCGTTGGTCGTACACTGCCTTGACACGCGCGTAGAGATCCGCGTTCAGCGATATGTTGTCTGCGTGAGCGGCTCGTTCCGGCGCAAGCTCGAGCGCTATTCCTTGAAGTGTGTCGTTCGTGTGGGCACTGTTTACTGCGCCGAATACTCTTGCGACTCGGCCGAGAAGCCTTCCACTTCGCTCGATTGCCTCGATTGTGTTGGCGAACGTCGCGGGATCGGGGTTGTTCACGATCTCGTCGATTTCAGCGGCATGCTCCGCCATCGCTGTCCGGAACGCTTCTGTGTAGTGCTCGTTCTCGATTTCATCGAATGGTGGCACACCGAAAGGCGTGTCCCATTCGTCTTCGAGCAACGGGTTGCCTGGCGAGCCCGCGGCGAGACTGATCATGATGAAGGATAGTGCCAGAAAGACCGACACTGCTGGTTTTGATTTCATTGGGTGACTCCTTAACGCGTCTGCGCGATGATTTGTTTTCACTCGTCCCAAGTATCAGCGGCCCTCCTGCGGCGAGGCTTCAAAGATGTCCAGGGGCAGGATCGCGGTCACCCCGACGTTTGGCGCATCGACCAACTGTCCGATCCGCAGGTCCACCGCAACCGAGGCAACGATGTATGCCTGTTCGCGGCTCAGGGTGTAGGTGGCGCTGATGTAGTCGATCATTTCCAGAAGGGCCGAGCGCGCAGCCAACGAGAGATCGCGAGAGAGATTCGACAGCGGCGCGATCTTGTCCGATTGAAGGTACTCCATTTCCGGCGGCACTTCACCGGTCTCCTTGAGCGGGAAACCGGTCGTCGCGTAGAACCGGCTCGACGGAATGTCCAGCAGGCTCGACGGACCCTCGTAGTGTGGGCCACGCGCGGAGATAGGGCCGTCCTTTATCACACGAGTTGTCAGCGTGACCACGGCATCCATCTCGATCGCGGTACCGGAGACTTCGCCATCGCCCTGCGCGTAATGCAGGTCGCCGATGGCCAGTCCGCAGCCGTCGATGTAGCACGGCAGGTAGATCGTGACCCCTACGCCGAGGTAGCGAATGTCGAGGTTGCCTCCGTGTTCGCGCGGCGGGTACGAACGCAAACACTCCTCCCAGTGACTGCCCTCGGGACCGCAAACTTCCGCAGGATAGGCATTCTCAGGGTCAGGCAGCGACACGCTCCCACTGGCCTCGGCCAGCTGTCTCTCGCGGTCCAGCATGAGGTGCACCTGCTGCGGACCGGGAAGCGTCGTAACCAAGCCCGGGAAGCTCGCGTTGGGAATGCGCACGCCGGGTAGGCCATCACTTACCGCCGAGGTACGGTCGAGTTGCCACACGACCCGCAAGCGTTCCTCGAACCTGTCCGTGACCCAGCCACCACTCGTGATGGAGGTGTAACCGTGGGGACCCGGCTCGATGTCGAGCAACGTAACGGCGAGCATGTCACCCGCCTCAGCGCCATTGATGTGCACCGGTCCGGTCATCGGGTGCACGGGACTACCCGGTCGTCGCGGATCGTTGTACGTGCTGTTAGGATCGAGATCGAAATCGCTCGCGTTGCGCGTGTGCAAAACGATCGTCTGTCCCTGGTCCACCGCAGCTGCCATTGGGATCGCTGGATGCAAGCGATTGATGCAGTGTGGATCCTCTCCGCAGTGCCGCCCTTCAGTACCGAGTTGCAGAGTCGGCTGATCTGAAGCTGGCGTGCATCCGACGTCGGGAAAAGCGACCAGAAGACCGATCAAACCTCCCATGACAAACAAACGCCTACAAGCCTTCAACATCATACCTCCTTCCGGCCGCCGGGAAGCAGCGACCAGCAAGAGCCTACCATCAAGGATCTCGGACCGCAACAAGAGGGCTTGGATATGGTCGCCGGCGAGGAGAACACCCGAAGGAGCAGTCACAACGAATGTCCCGAGAAGGGCCTGGCGTTCAATCCGGTTGCCCAGCATATTTCTAGTCGCAACTGCGGACACCTTTGACGGCTCACAGTCACTGCTAAAACGGGCCAGTGACACTGGCAGAGAGATATAATGCGACACAGCGAACTGA
>JBDGXD010000249.1:0-8186 GCA_039584755.1 Gemmatimonadota bacterium | reverse complement strand
TCCTTGGCCTTGTCCCTGGCGTTGAGCGTGAGACAGTATGCGAACGCCTCGGCCACAGCTCCGTCGGTCAGAGCCTCGACGCCCATGACGCAGGGCCACCCGATTGCCTTGGCTTGGCGTGTGATCTTGGCTCCTCCCGCAACGGAGTCGATGACCACCGCAGGCACACCGTTCTTCAATGCCAGCACCATGCCGTGCATTCGCGTGGTAACGACCACGTCCATCCGCGCAATCAACGACTCGATTTCGGAGGGCGTGCGCAGACCGCGGCTGTTTTGGTCCAGGCGCGTGTCGATGTGCACCACAGCCATATCGCGCGAGGCAATCAACCGTTCGACGGCGTCGTGGGCCATTCGCCGTGCATCGGCATCGCGATACTCGGGTTGCGTGTCGATCAGTACCACACCAACCACAGGCACCTTTGCCGCCTCACTCAGGAACGAGATGTCCGGCCGCGAGGTGCGCGAGCTGTCGCGTTCGAGCAGGAGATCAAACGGATTCCACTCGTCGAGCGGCTCCAGCATAGACAGGCTGAGTCCAACGAGCCGACATCCCGTAAACCGCTCGAAGAAGTCGGTGACGGGCCACCCATTGCCCAACGGACCACACACGAACACCACGGTGGAGTAGCTGGCCGGGTCGACCGTCTCCCAGTTGACGCCTCCTTCGAATGGAGGTGCCACGGCAACATCATAGTCACGGCCAATCTGCCTGAGCCAATCGCACACCAGGTCACGGCACAGCAGGTCACCGGCTGTGGCACCCATCTCTCGGAAACTGAACCAGCCTGCTACCAGCGTCCTCATCGTGGCTTCCCTTGCGATGGAAGTTGACCAAAGGAGCAGAGCTCGATTCCCCAAGAATCGATGGTATCCCACACTGCAGGGTGGCACAGAGTCTCGAGCTCCCGGATACGCTCTTCACTGTAGGTGGAGTCCAAATCCCCGAGTTCACTCGGATGGCATGCCAGCTCGGTAATGCCAGCGGGGAGGCTGGATAGGATCTTGATCAAGTTCGTCACACCAATCGCATCCGGCAGGGGGTGGCCCTCTGTGGTCTGTCCGTAGAAGGCGCCACAGTAGCGCACGCGTTGGGTGCAGTGCCGCAGCGGCACGTTCAGGGCAGCGGCAACACCTAGTACCACCGCGCGTACGGGCTCACGGGAGTGCACGTGTTGGTGGGAATCGACGTGCGTCGGCTCCCGGCCAACCAGCTGGCGGAAACTGTCGAGCTGCCGCCGCAGTTCACCAGCGACCTGTGACGCATCTGCGAGCGACACGACTTCATAGCGCGGCAACCACGTCCCATCCCGGTAGAGCCACTCGCCTAGATCCAGGTGCAGTCCGAGACTCAGTTCCGGATGTTGTCTGCCGTAGTCCGCTGCCTCGACCGCCGCCGGTCCGCGCACCATCAAGCTTGCACTGGTGACGATGCCGCAGTCGAACCCCCGCATGACTCCCCTGTTCACGCCGTGGTCGAGACCGAAGTCATCGGCGTTGACGATCAGGTACTTCTTGCCGTTCAGCATCAGAGCCCCAGATCCTCGAGCAACTTGGCAAGCAAAGTCTCCGCCCTGAAATACTCTGCCGCTATGCGCCGTGCGGCGCGGCTATGCTTGGCGTAGTCGTGGTCAATCATTTCGATCGCGTGCACGATCTCTTCCATCGTGTTGAACGCGAATAGGCCTTCGCCGGTGGGGATCGACTTTCCGAATCCAGTGTCCTGCGTGATCACGGGACGGCCAGCAGCCAGATACACAGCGCTGCGCTCGCTGAACCAACCGGTACGCAGCCGCACGTTCTGGTCCTTGGCCACGGTGAACTCGCCACGCGACCGTAGCACGTATGACCGGTACGCCCAGGGATCGCCGGTGAAGGCCGGTGCGTCCACCAGCTGCCAGCCATTTGATTCCAAAACCGTTCGATCGTCAGCGCTCAGCTGGCTCAGACCCAAAGCCAGCTCGATGGGCTGCGCGGTCCGTTGCGGTAGATCAATGAACTTCAGGAACTCGTGATGCTTGCTCCATCCGTATTTCTTTCCACGAAACTCGATGTCGTGTCCCGTCTGTTTCCAGTTACATACGGTCGTGAACTCGTTCCTCGGCGGTTTGCTGTTCCGCCACAGATCGAGTACGACCGGCTGCCGCGTCTTCGCCCGCAGGCCGGGAAGCGGCGGCACCGGGCAATCGCTGTTGCCGATGTTCTCCCCATAGGTCACGAACTCATCGTGTTCCGCGATCAATGTCACGACATCTTCTTGACCGTTGTCGAACGCCACCTCCTGATAGACCGGATCGGTACTGAACCCAACGAGGCGGCCGACCTTCAACCCTTCCTCCGCCAAGCGGGTTGCCACTGCTACGTTGAAAACCGCGTCGGCGTGAGCCAGCAATTCTTCGCCCTTGTCGCGATCGGGACCAAGCCAGGCCTTGTCCGAGTAACTACGACGATAGGCCCAGCGATCCCCGAGCCCGAAACTCTCCGCCACACGGGCCAAGTAAGCAACAGCATGTTCCGAGTCGCGCACACGTATCTGCCGGTTCGGATCGTAGGGCCACGCCGACGTGGTTTCCAAGTAGTGAACGTCATGGCCGAGCCTCAGCAGGCCGACGACGATCTGCATATGCATCCACGCCATGCCGGCATAGGGATCGTTGGCGACGGTGCCGACCACCACGAGGCGGCGTGGCT
The DNA here is from genome assembly GCA_039584755.1 of Gemmatimonadota bacterium. Taxonomy (GTDB): domain Bacteria; phylum Gemmatimonadota; class Gemmatimonadetes; order Gemmatimonadales; family GWC2-71-9. The sequence continues at coordinate 5,496 of JBDGXD010000249.1, read as the reverse complement.
TCAACGCTCAGCTCCTGCCAACCGGGTCACGGAGTCGATTGGGACTTCTTGCACGCAACCGTCCTCTACCTGCAACAACATGTCACAGCCTGTGAGCGCGTCCAACCGGTGTGTTACCATGAAGCTCGTGCGACCTTCCATCAGGCGCTGCATTGCTCCGACGATGGATGACTCGGTCTTCATGTCCACCGAGCTGGTGGGCTCGTCCAGAATCAAGATCGGAGCGTCCTTGAGGAATGCACGAGCCAGCGAGATTCGCTGCCGCTCTCCCGCGGAGAGCTGCATGCCACGTTCGCCTACCGGAGTATCATAGCCCTGGGGAAGTGCATCGATGAACTCGTGGGCATTGGCTATCTTTGCAGCAGCCTCGACAGCCGAAAGCTCAGCACCCGGCCGCGCGTAGGCTATGTTCTCGCCAATCGTGGTCGAGAAGAGAACCGGATCCTGCAACACGATCGCGAATTGACTGCGAAGCCCCTTCAAGTCGTAGTCTCTCAGGTCGATTCCGTCCAAGCTGATCGATCCTTTGCCCGGATCGTAAAACCGCATCAGCAAGCTTATCAGCGTGCTCTTGCCGGCGCCGGTCCTGCCTACGACTCCCACGCGCCTTCCCGCAGGTATGATAAGACTCACGTTTCGCAGGACGAACGGCCCCCGTCCGTAGCCGAACGACAGGGAGTCAAAACCGATTTCCCCGATCGCCCTGGATATTGGAACCGGATCCTCGCGCTCAACCACGGCCGGTTGCTCATCCAGCAGCGCGAATACCCGTTCGGCGCTGGCCAGTCCGGACTGCAGCTCCGCGGCCTTCTTGCTGATGACTTCGAGCGGGCCATAGAACTGGCCCAGATAGGTCATGACAATCAACAGATTGCCCAATGTGAGACTGCCAGCGAGCACATGTTGGACGCCGAAATAGAGCACCGCCGCGGTACCGAACGCAGTGGTCAAGCCGACCAGTAGATCGAAACCGCCATGTGTATATGCCACACGCATCTGGCGCTGTACACCTTGGGTGGAACGATCAACGAAGCGTTGGTGTTGCCTGCCTTCCTGACCGAATGCCTTGACGACGCGCAGCGAGCCGAGGGTCTCCTGCAGCAGGGACATTGCGGAACTTTCGACTTGTTTCACCGTCGTCCATTCATCTCGCAGGCGGCGGCCGAAGGTGCGCGTGAAAAGGAAGAGCGGTGGGACTACCGCCGCGGCCACGGCAGTGAGCAGCGGGTCGATAGCGGCAATCACAAGGAGGAAGCTTCCAATCGTTACGCAGGCAGCTACCACAGGGATGACGCCCCCCAACGCAACTTTTTGGATCGCCTCGGCGTCATACTGAATGCGGTAGGTAGAATCCGTGCTGCCGCGGGTGTCGTGGAAGGAGAACGACAGTTCTTGAACATGACGGAATAGCTTCGCCCTGAACGCGAGCACAAGTTTCTGCCCGGCGTAAGTCTGAACCACCCACAGCGCCAACGCCTGCAGGTAGATGAGGCCTGTCACTACCACGAGCAAGATGACTGCAAAGACGAGCATGCCCGAGGGAGAACCAACGATGTTGCCCGGTAGGATCGCTCGAAGCACATCGCTTACGGGCTGCGTTCCCAGCACATTGTCGACCACCAATTTGAGCGGTATTGGCATCAAGAGCCTGAGGGGAGCGCCAACCAAATGTAGGATCAGCAGACCACCGATCAGCGGCCAGTACGGACGGGCTTCATTGAGCAATCTCGAGTACAGCTGCAAGCTGCTAGACTTCGTCACAGCCACACCGCACGTCAGAGTCTTCTGGCTTCGCGTTCCAGCTCTTGCGAGACAGCCCACCACTCCGCACGGGAGGCCCGTCCCCGCCGGTTCTCGCGACTCGCCCCCTGCGACGTGACATCCTGAACGTCACCGCGTCAGGCGTTGGTGCCCGCCAGATCGGCTGCGGCCTGGGTCGCAACCAGTGACTCGCTGCTTTCTTCTTCGCGTGTCGTGTCCGACTCTTCGTCCGCAAGTTCCGACCACGCCTCGACCGAGCGCTCTACCAGACTCAACGTGCTACCGCACTCGGATGCCATTCTTGCGAACAAAGCGACACACCAGGTCGCCAGCGCGCCACAGACGAGCCACGCCCCAGCGAAGCCGGCCGCGACCGCGAGGGCTGCGAAGACTGCTGCTGACAGCGCAGATAATCGTGAGACGCGGGGCCAGACTCGGATCCGGACCAGTTGCTTTCCCCCGCCGTGCTCTTCGACAACTGCCCGCAGCCTGACGCCGCCGAAAAGTCTGTACCAGACTTCGAGATCCCAGCGGTCAAAATCCCCCCCACGGCGGACGACGGCCCGGCTCAGCCGAAGCTTCGATTCGAGCACGGACAACCAGCGATCTACGGCTCTCCATGTCTCGCTCCAGTGAGAGAGACTCCGCCAGCGCGGCACCTTCCAGCCGCCAAGACGTGGTGGCCACAACGCAGAACTGTTGCTCAAGCGGCCCCAGAGTCGTACGGCCGGTTGAAGCAAGTGCAGAGCGGCGACGAGGAGGCCATCGCGGATACGCTGGACCCGCATTCCCGGAGGGCACTCATGCCTGGCACGCAGAGCTCCCAGGCTCGCCTGAGCCAGTGGCGCCACAAGGGTCAGGAGGAAAAGCGGCAGTGCCACGAGAATCGGTGTCCACAGCAATCCCAGTGAAGAAAGAACACCGAGACCTGCAATGGCGAGGTACCATTCCGGCATCGACGGCAATAGGGGCAGCGTACCGCGCGGCATGCCATACAACCCCTGGAAAGGTGCAGTTCCCCAGACACCTTGGTAGACATGCCAACGGCGCAGGCGTATGCCGTCTGTAGCTCCGGACCCATATAGCCGGCCAGTCCAATCCGGGTGGCCGAACCGGCTATGTCTTTGCGGCCACTTTCGCTCCAACATTGCCTCAGCTCGGCCGTAATTGAGCTGCTGTTTTAGGTACCCCTTCACAGAGCCGCGGCGGTGGTGCCATACCATGGCCCCAGGACTGAAGCCGAGTGTCCCGCCATTATCTTGGAGGCGCCAACACGCGTCGACGTCATCTCCCGCGATGCGAAACAGCGGGTCGAATCCCCCAATCTCCTCCAGCGCTTTCTTGCGAAACGCCATGTTACAGCCAGGAATGTGCTCCGCCTCGCTGTCGGTCAGCAGAACGTGGTTAGGACCGCCGGGAGCGTTGGCGACACACCGTTCTACCGTGCCAGCATCCAACGGGACTATGTTTGGTCCGCCGACTCCGACATGCTCCGACCAAAGAAATGCCCGAGCGAGGTGTGTCAGCCACTCACGATCGGGATAGGCATCCGAATCGAGGTAGGCCACGATCTCACCCGTCGCCATCTCAATGGCCGTATTGCGAGCGGCGCTCAATCCGCGATTGGCCGTACTGGCCAGTCGCACGCCATACTCCCGGGCTATAGCAGCGGTATCGTCAGTGGAACCATCGTCAACGACGATCACCTCGAAGTGGGGATACTCCAACTCTAGTGCTCCCTGGAGGCACTCGCGCAGGGTCGACGCCGCATTGTAGGCACAGACGGCAACCGATATCCGAGGAAGCCGATCCTCTGCTGCAGGTGGGACACCCGTGTACACCTTGCGAGCTGCGAAGTACGCCGGCTTCAGTGATCGTTTGCGATCTGTGAGACCAAAATCCCAGTCCTCGATGTCGTATCCACCCCGATACCATTCATCGGTCCACTTGAAGACGAACGCTCCCGCGCAGCCGCATTCGAAAGTGGCCCTCAGCTGGGATTCGACGGATGCTGCCTGACGTTCGAGGCCGTGGGTCCGGCTATCCAGTCCGAGTTCCGTCAGAATCAATGGTCGGTCACCAGCGGCATTCTGCAACCGACCTATGTAAGAGCGCAGTCTGGCGGGATCTTCGAGGAACACGTTGAAGCAGTAGATGTCCGAGAACGGGAGTTGGAGGTACTCGGTAGTGGGATAGTTGACGTACATAGCAAAAGACGGCAGGATGGCCGCTACTCTCGCGGACGCCTCTTCGCAGCGTCGCTCGGATGGAGCGGCGACGGCGCCGGTCGTCGAGGAAAGTGATATGCTGTTCCCACGGGAGACCAACCATCACCACCAGCCCTGCGCGCTGCGCCATGTCGAGCAGCCATAGCGGTGGCGGGGTGTAGGTACGAAGGGTGTTGATCCCGGCCTGGGCCATGGTCTCGAGATCGTGTAGCACCACGTCCGGATCGGGATACTGGGCGCCTGATGCGTCGGGTCTGAAGGTGCCGTAGGTAACCCCGCGTACTTGGAATCGCTGGCCCCCGACATGGAGGAACTTGCCTCCTACGTGGACCGGACCGCAGCCAGGTAGGGCAAGTGCATCATTTGACGACCGCTGTGGTGCACCCCACCGCGGCCGCTGTCTCCGATGTGCTGCGTCAGACATGGATCCTCATCGCTAGATGGGAGAAACGGGCTCCCTCTTAAGTGCAACCACCGGACCGCCACGTCGCTCTTGAGCCGGTATTTCGAGGCGGAGCACACTCCATCTCAGGCAAGGCGTGGCTGTCCTGATGAATCAGAAGCACGGATATTGAGAATTGCACGTAGCACGGCCCTCGCCCGCTCGCAAGTACTGCGTCTGCGCAACATGTAGTCGCCGCTCATGTTGCGGACCAGCGACAATGCAATTCTCGAAGGTATTCCCCAGCGATCAACTGACCGCCACTGCTCTAGCCGTCGGAGGGAATTGTGAGATGTGCTCTGAGGGACGGCGGAACGTGTGGGCCGGTACAGGAGACGGCAAGAGTCTCAGAGGCGCAACAGTGACGGCCGCGGATCGACGCGGAAACCGGCGGATCAGCGCTGACCTACCCTGTACTCTGTACCCTGTACTCTAGCTCTGCACCCTGCACTCTGCACTCCAAGAAAAGAGCCCCGAACGCCGCGAGACGTTCGGGGCCGATCCTACAACTTGAGACATCGAGTTACTTGCACTCGCTCCTGAAGTTGTCTACTGAAGCCGTTAGCTCACCGTTGGCATTGATGGTGATATGGATGTTGTGATGTATCGTGTAATTGTTACCCGGTCCCTGACCGATTATGCGGAAATTGTTGATGAACGTGTCGTTGTAAGGAAACACGTTGATGTTGGTGGTAGACCGTGTCACGCCATTACCCTGATATGTGTCCCCACTGGTCAACCCGACGCCACTCACGCCTTGTGGCTGGTTATGCGACACCATGTGGTAGCCGCCGCTTTCGTCCTCGGCGACATGATACAGTGAATGAAGTTCGCCGGTTAGATGAACCATCTCCCCGGCACCACCCAACGCGCACGGGACGTACACCGTCATGTCGAGCGGGAAGATCAGGTTCTCGGTGAAGCTGTTCATCCCCGGCTGGTGTATCTGGATCTCTCCGTGAGTTAGGGGGAGAAACCGGAGGTCCGGGGTCTGGTAGCAGTCGTCCCCGAAGTCATAGGTGTAATCCAAGAAGTCAGGATTCCCTCTCGTCTCATCCCAGATCC
>JBDGXD010000248.1:0-6751 GCA_039584755.1 Gemmatimonadota bacterium | reverse complement strand
GCCAGCTTCGAGCAAGTGTATCCGTTCAGTGAAGCGATTCTCTTGGGCAACATCGCCCTGCGAGTCCCGGGCAAGCTGCTCTGGGACGCGGACGCCACCAAGTTCATCGACGCCCCCGAGGCCGACGCACTGATGACCCGTGCTTATCGCGAGGGCTGGGAACTCTGATTCGCAGGCTCCTTGTTTCCGTTCGCAAGCCGAGGCACGCAGACAAGGGACACTACCGCACACCTCACTCGTCGCGCTTCATCTTCTCGCGCAACTACACCAACGCAGCGCGTGCATACGAGCAATCGTGCCGCGCCGCACTCGTACTGCTCCTCGGTGCCGCGGAGTTGCTCGGGCGCTCGTGGGTGATTTCCAGGGAGCGATTGATGATCTCGTCTACTTCATCGAGAACCATGACGACGAGGACATGGTCGCGGAGCGAAAGGGCTGGGTCAAGGTTCTACGCCGGGGGGAGAACCCCCTTACGGAGGAAGTGCTGAAGCAGCTCAAACAAGGGACTTTCTTCAACTGATGGCGTCGTCCTACTTCGTCCTGCCTCGTCCTGCAGCGCAAGGCCTGACAGGCGCGTGAGGCAAACATGAAACTGAAGGGTTGGCGCAACTGGCTTAAGGGCCGAGGGTACCATGAGCTTCCCGCGACCTTCCAGTCTCCCACACCTGCCCGGCCAGTCGATAAGACGGACTGGCAGGTCTGCCGAAACTGCAGCCGTCTCATCCCTGCCCGAAGGGATCGTCTACGCCGGTCGGACAATAGTCTGGAGGAGGCCGGGATTTGGACCTACGTCTGCCCCTTCTGTGACCACGCACACGTTGGCACGCCGCAGGATTGGAGCGAGGACATCAGGCAGCAAACGCACTGTCACGAGTGCGGAGCCGAATTGGGAACTGCTTACCGATGCCCCGAATGTGATTTCCCCCGCGCCTGGAGGCGTGTGAGCTGCCCTTACTGTGGCCACCGGCAGCCCGTGTGTATGCCCCACTGGGTCGTCCGGTGTGATGTGTTTCATTTGCAGTGCGTGCAGTGTGAGTGTGAGTACAGGAGCTATTGTATCTGTTAGCGACCAACGAGCCAGGTCTCTCGGGATCGGAGGGAGAGGTCCCTACGGCATCGGCCCAAGGCAGTACCTTTCAAGACGCACGTCAGATCAAAGAGGCACAACCAATGGTTTTGTCCCGCTACGCAGCACTCACCGTCGCGCTCGCCAGCTATGGCTGCACCACCATGGAGACCGGCCCGTTGCAGGTCGAGCTGGCGTTCACGATCAGTAGTGAGACAGGCCTACGCGCAGCCCGCGACCTCGCCGTGGACAACCAGGGCAACATCTACATCTTCGACTACGACGACTACGTAATCCGCAAGTTCGACGCGGCGGGTGAGCTGCTGCGCTCGTTCGGCGGCACAGGAGAAGAACCGGGTCAGTTCCAGCACCTGATGGCACTCGAGGTGCATGGCGATAGCCTGGTTGCATTAGATCCCGGCTCGATCACCGTGTTCGACCTGTCAGGGACTGTGCGGTCGCGTCGCTCTCTGGCCGACACCGTCACGTGTGATCACCCGCGGCTGCACACAGACGGACGGTGGGCGGCGGCATGCATAGTGGAGGCGACTGCGAAGTACAAGCTGACGTACAGGGGTGTGGACGGCAGAGAGTTGCGGGAGCCGGCGTCGTTTGACCTCGGGGAGTACTTCCCGGGCGTAGTGCCGGGCGGGTTGTTCTTCATCGGGCGCACCCAGGCGCCGGGCTACCTGTACGATTTCAAACCTGGCGGACTTCTGGTATGGGCTGCTTCCGATAACCTCCGTGTTCTGATCGACCGCGCAGGAATGGATGAGACCCTGTTCGAGTCAGCGGCGGAAGCCGTACCGTTTGCAGCCGACTCGATCACGGCGCTGCGACGCCGCCAAGCCGAACTGGGGCCTCCGCTGTTCATGAACGTGCCTGAGCAGTATCAGCTGATCCAACATCTCGTCGTGTCCCCCACGGGTGATATCTGGTTGAACGTACGGAGTCAGGAGCGCACGGGCCTGCTGCGACTGTCTGCGACGGGAAGGGAAGTGGGATTCTACACCATCGACAGACAGTTCGAAGAGTCGTCCGCTCGCCTGGCCCTTGCGAACGGACGACTCTATATCATGACGCGGACACGAGATGAGACGGCTGTCTACACGGTTGAACTGCCCTAGCCAACGTTGGAGCTTCCTGAGGGCTACGTCGGGTTCGCCGTGGCGCCCGACGATCAGTGGTTCCTGGTGATGCGTGAGTGGACCGATGAAGGTGCCCGCGAACTCATCGTGGTCGAAAACTTCGTCGAGGAGTTGAAGGCGAGGGTGGGGAACTAGGGCAGCATCAGTGCCGCTCAGTCTTGCCGCAGGGACTCAGCGGGATCCACTGCAGCTGCCCGTCGAGCTGGCAGGAGGCAGGCTGTCAGGGAGACTGCTGCAATAAGAGCTGTGACAGCGCCGAGCGTTGCTGGATCGCCGGGCTCCACGCCGAACAGCAGATCAGTCAGTATCCGACCGAGTGCCAGCGACCCCACTATCCCCAACACCACCCCAAGTGCGGCTAGCTTCATGCCCTGAACAACGACCATTGTGAGCACGTCTCGCGGAGCACCACCCAAGGCAATCCGCACCCCCATCTCAGTAGTGCGCTGGCTCACGCTGTAGGACATGACCCCGAAGATCCCGATGGCTCCCAGCACAACGGCGATGAATCCGAACAGACCGAGCAGAACGAGCATGACCCGCTCGGAGGTGAGCGAGTCCGACACCCGGTCCTTCATTGTGGAGAGCTGGTAGATCGGAAGCGCTGCATCGAGGGCCCGGACGGTTTCGCGCAACGTTGTTGCCAGGTCGCGCGGAGAGCTCGAGGCCCGTACGACGACGGCCATCGAGGATGGGGGATTGATCTGGGAGTGGGGCCGATAGAGCGTAGCAGGGGACTCCGCCCGCACCCCGAACTGTCGCGTGTTTCCCACCACGCCGACGATCTCCCAGCTCTCCTCGTCCGGCGATCCCTTGAACTGCACCCGCCTACCCACGGCGCGTCCGTCGGGATAGAGCTGGTGGGCAAAGGTCTGGTTCACGACCGCCACCGGGGGGGCATCCGCACCGTCTGTGTCCTGAAAGCCGCGTCCGGAAAGCAGCGGAATCCTCATAGTGCGGAAATACCCGGGCGTCACCAGCCGATCCTCCGCCTGCCACGCCGCATCTTCCCGCGCACCCGGGACGGTAAAGACGTGCGTGTAGTTCCACGTCAGCGGGAGGACTCCCACGGCTGCCGCTGCGACTACCTCCCCGTGCCGCTCGAGGTCATCCGAGATTGTCTGGAAAAACTGCGCCCTCTCATCGGCAGTCTGGTAGCGCGCCTCGGGAAGCGAGATCTGCCCCGTCAGCAGATTCTCCTTCTGGAAGCCGAGGTCGACGCGAGTCAGGCGCAGGAAGCTATTCAGCATGAGGCCCGTGCCCATGACCAACATCAGGGCGAGTGCAACTTCGGCAACGACAAAGGTTCCTCTCACGCGACCGTGCGCCCAGGCCTTCCCCAGTCTGTGGCCGGTCCCTCTCAAGACTGCGAACAAGTCATGGCGAGTTCCCTGGACAACGGGAGCCAGGCCGGTCAGTAGCCCGACGCCAAGCGACACGATGAAGGTGAACAACAGCACCGCGCCGTTGACCGCGACAGCGTCGGCCCTGGGAAGCTGGCCCTGGAACAGCACCAGCAGGCGGTCGACCGCGAGGTAGGCCAAACCCAGACCCAGTACGCCGCCCATGATGCCCAGCACCAGGTGCTCGGTGAGCAGCTGCCTGATCAGCCGACTCCGGCTTCCTCCGAGCGCCGAGCGAATCGCCAGCTCGCGTCCGCGTCGCTCCACCCTGGCAAGGGAGAGGTTGGCGACATTGGCGCAGGCGATGAGCAGGACCAGGCCGGCCGAGCCCAGCAGAACGAGCAGGGGGGTGCGGGCACCTTCGATGACGTATTGCAGCAGTGGGAATGCAGTGACACCCCAGCCAGTATTCGTCTCCGGATACTCTTGCTCCAACCCGGACCAGACAGTTCGCATCTCCTCCAGCGCCGTCTCGAACTCAGTGCCGGGACGGAGCCGGGCAAGCACTTGGAGGAAATGCCGCCCCCTGAGACTCACGTCGCGCTCCGTGAACTCTTGAGGCAACCAGACCTCCGGATCTCCCTCTGCGAAGCGGAAGAGTCGGGGTAGGACCCCGACAATCGTGCGCGGCACGCCGTCTAGCACCATGGTGCTGCCCAGGGTCGCAGGGCTTCCCCCGAAGCGACGCTGCCAGGCACCGTGACTCAGGATCACCGTGGGATGCGCTCCGGCTTCGTCCTCTTCCGGAAGGAAGGATCGACCGATTGCCGGTGGCGCTCCGAGGAACTCGAAGAAGCCTGCCGACACGCGGATGCCCCAGATCGCTTCCGGCAGTTCGCCACCCGTCAGCGTGAGCAACGTCTCTCGGTATGCGGTCGCGTCTTCCAGCGACCTCGCCTGATCTCTGAGGCTCGCGAAGTTGGGGGGCGACACTGTGAAACCGAATCCCTGAGGAGTGATCTCCCGCACCTGTACGAGCCGCTCGGCGTCTCGATAGGGAAGCGGCTGCAGAATGACCGCGTCGACAACGCTGAAGATCGCCGTGTTGGCACCGATGCCGAGCGCGAGCGTGATGAGGACGGGCAACGTGAACGAGGGGCGCTTGAGCAGAATGCGGTGGGCGTAGCGTAGATCGGCGCGCACGGTGTCCAGCAACTGACCTGCGGCGACCTGCTTTGCACCTCTCGCTTTCCGACGGCGGGCTCCGATCCGCTCCTTGCACCCGGACAAGATGGCATCGGCCACTGCCTCGAGAGCATAGCGGAGTGCCGCGACCCTCCCTGACTCACTTCTCCGCCGAGCGACCCCGCCCGCGAATGCCTCCGTTGCCTCTTCCAGGTAGCGGTCCCGCCACATTCGGGGGTGAGCCATCAGCGCCAGGCGAAACAGGACAGTCCCAAGTCCGCCGGATCGCGTGGGACCGTCCTCCCGGTTTCTTTGCTTCCCGGTCGACATCACGGCGACTCTTCTGGCACGATCTTCCTGGCTCTAGTGGCGGCCAGCAGTCGTTCCAGCCTCTCCGATTCTGCCCGAGCAACCGCCTTGCCGTATGCCGTGGCCCGGTAGTAGCGCCGTGGCGGGCCGCCGCTGGTTTGTGCAGGAGGAGGATCCGCTTCCTCGAGCAGTCCAGCGCTCACCATTCGGCTGAGGGTGCCGTAGAGCGAGCCCGGCAGGAGGGTCTCACGACCCTCGGTCAGAGCCTCGTAAGCCTGAATGATGCCGTATCCATGCAGGGTGTCCTCGCCCAGTCCCAGCAGGACGTGGAAGAGTTGTGGAGGGAGGGGAAGATTGGCTTCGGGTGCGGGGAGCTTCTTGTTCACAGCAGCGCTCCATGGCTGTGTCCGGCAGCAGGGACCTACCGGGACTATCATTGAGTTAACTATAATGCTAAGAATGATAGTTGTAAAGCAGGCCCCGCTAAATTCTTCCCCCGTAGTCACTTACGCGATTTCGCTGCAACCCCCCTAATACCCTTGGCTCAGCCGCCGCCCCTCCTCTCAATGGGCGGGGCACCCGTGGCCTCCACGGCTCGCTCGAGCGAGGGTACGACCTCCTCGGCGTAGCGCTCGATCTCCGTCCGGATGGGGGCGAACTCAGCCCGCCCCACCTGTACCGACTGCCGGTGCATCTCGGTGGGACCGTACGTCGTGCCCAGCCCGTTGTAACCTACCGACAGCCGGCTGCCCGGCGTCGGCGGGCTGCGCTCACCGATCTCTCCTTTCGCCTCGCTGCCCCGCATACGCTCCCGAAGCTCCAAGAGTTCGAGCCGGGTCTGGTAGAGCCGGCTGTTCAGCTCGGCATCCGTCGAATCGGCTCGGCTCAGCGCCGTCTGCATCGCCTCGACCAGCTGGATCTGCTCCTGCAACAGGTTCGATGTCTCGGTCATATCTTGGGCAAGGGACTCGACCTCATCCCGGAACGCGGCCACTACATTGGCCGGGATCCGATCCAGCGCACCCTCGAAGGCCGGCACGACCTCAAACTCCACCGGCCCGGCGAGCTCGGTGACCTCACCCCCCACGATCTTGATCAGCGTGGCCATGTAGCTGTCGGGCAGCGCCCAGAAGCCGCCGCCGAACCCGCCACCGCCATCCAGGCTGATCATTGCCTTGGACGAATACTCTAGGTCCCAGGCAACCCGGTGGACTCCCGCGGACATCGCGCCGTCCACGCGGTTGACGACCGTCCCATTCCGGTCCCGGATAACGACCTGGACCGTGGGGCCCTGCTCCCGCAGCTCCGCCTCTAGAGCCTCCCAGCCGGGGAACGGAACGTCCTGGTCCTCCGGAATCTCCTTCTCCCGGGCCTTCCGCTCGTCTTCCAGCGACTCGTAGGAGTCCCGCAGCCAGTAGGTGAACACCGCACCAAAGGGCGGATTGTCGGCCGTCCACTGGTCTGCGCCCTGGGAATGCTGGGCATCCCTCGGCTGGTACCAGAGGGCCGGCCGCGTGTTGAAGAGCATGGCTTCGCCGGCGATTCCGTCGGCGCCCTCTCTAAGTGACGTGTAGTCGTCGAGCACAAAGATCCCGCGCCCGAACGATGCGGCTACCAAGTCCTCCTGCTCGCGATGGATCACGATATCGCGGAACGAGATCGTGGGAGCCCCAGGCAGTTCGGTCCACCGTTCACCGCCG
>JBDGXD010000247.1:0-6767 GCA_039584755.1 Gemmatimonadota bacterium | reverse complement strand
CGAACTGGCGGGCTATGTCGCTGCGAGCCGGTCCGCTGTAACTGTCTGACTCCACCAATCGCTGCTTGGTCGCTTTCAATTCGAGGTACTTCTGCCGGGTATCCCCGCTGTATATGAGTAGCACATGCTTGCCGTCCGTCAGGCCGGCTGTGAACAAATCCGTAACCAGAAAGTCAGTCTCTCGGTAGAACTGCGCGTCATGCTCCGCGATGATCCGGCTGGCGTCTTGGATCAGCGCGTCCATTGCCGCGGGTTCCAAAGGGGCGCTCAACGCCAGGGTCTTAACTCCTGCATTCACCATTTCAGCGAATACAGCAATGCCACCGAGCTGGTACGATCGTTGATCGATCGATGTGTTGGCATCGCTCTCACTCGGCGGTTCGTCGCAACAGGCAGTGCTTGCCATGATACCGATCGCCAAGACAAACGGGATCTGTCGTCTTTGAAATGTCATGTTGGCCACGTGTCGCATTCCGGGTCGCTGTTCTCCGTCTTTGTACTGCCAGCATCTAATATGGCTGTTGCGACCAACTGATTCTACTTCCAATGCAAGTGAGTCTAGGAGTCATCCTCAAACGACTCGTGGCGTGTGCATATCTTCCATCTACCACCGCGCTCGACATACACGGCGGTCCAGACCCCCTTGAGATCCGTGCGCAAACCAACAATATCGGTTGAGGACCAGCGAACGGTAGCTGTCAACACCGCGATGTCCCTGGCGACAACTTGAATGTGCATCTCATCCCAGACAGCCAGGTCGACCTGTCCCAGCGTGTCATAGAATTGTCGCGCATCTTTGGCAAAATGCTCGAAAGAGGAATACAGAGAACCGTCGCTGGCTACGAGAGCATCCGGGACGTAACAGTCTAACGCTGCCGCAGCATTCTCGGCCTGTAGGTGCTGCCATGCACATTGCTTCACGGCTTCTTCAATTGCCGCCGTTTGGGACTGGTCGAGACCGGACAACGGTGAATGACTACGCTTTGTCATGAGGACTTCCCCACTGAGGCAAACGGATATCTCACCGCGGCACCTACGGCAAGGCCAAGGCAGACGTGACTGGTGTGTTGGGCAAACTCGCGGCCATCGAAGACCAGGTGGATTGGCCCTTATTCCTTCTGGATCCCGTACAGTCTCACATGCTCGACGTCAAACTCATCTCGTCCCACTCCGATGATCCAGTCGCTCCCGATCTCCAGCACCTTGAACCGTTGCGGCACGCGGACTTCGCCCAGCAACTCGCCAGCGGCCGAGAACACTGTCCACACCACTGGCTGTGCTGGATAGCGAACGTACTCACCGGTCCACAGGTTGCCGTCTGCATCGATCAATAGTCCACCGTACGCGGGCCGACTTGGTGGAACTTCCATGGCGTCGTAGTGCCGCCGTACCATGGCACGCCGATCCTCGGGCTCTCGTGTAAGCAGATCCTCTCTGTATCGCTCCACAATTGCACCCGTCAAACCGAGATCGACCCCAGGGGCTCGAAAGATCTGCTCGACTGTCCCTGCCACCGAGTATAGCGAAATCTCGAGTGCGGTCTGGTCACCCACGAACACGGCGTTACCTCTGATCACCGCCGAGCTGCTGCGGGCGAATAGAGGCGCACTCATCACTGCCCGTCCGTCCTCCGTACTGATGAAGATCTCCCTGCCGGCAACGGTGGTGATCGTGTCATGGTGGCTCCCGTCCGGCTCTATTCGGACTACCGCCACAGGGTCCCTGACCAATCCGGGCTGCGCCCCTTCGTGCGTGGTTGCGGACCAGCCCTCCTTCACGACGAAGGAGCCGTCTGGCAGCCGGCCAACCGCTCCGACTGCCGAAAGGGTGCCCCCGACCGAAACGGTGCGCACTGTTTCGCAATCGCCATTGAGTACGGTGAAACGTCGCAACCCGAAATCATAGACCCAAATCGAATCGGCCGGGCCGCGGCCGATCGCGGTGATCTGCCGGTACTCACCGGGAGCTTCACCCTGACCGCCGCTAGACTTGATGAACCGACCGGCGCCGTCAAACAGCCGAACCTCACCCGACCCCGCATCGGCCACCACGATCCGTCCATTGTCCAGCCTCTGGGCACCTTCGACTCTGTAGAACTGGTATTCGGGTGCTCCGTCAGTCATCCCGATTTCGAGCGAGGGGCTGGGTGACAGAGTCCAAGCCTGCTCGCTCGTCCAGCGAGGCTGGCTACTCGTAACGATGGTAACGCCGGCACTGTCTCTGACTGTGTGGTGCTCGCTGGACTCGCGAGCACCACATGCCGTCAGGAGTACAACTAGCAGTCCGACCGAAGCAGGATGGGTGTGAACGGAGGTGATCATGCGAGGGCGCTCTATCTGGTAGTGTGAAAGCAATGGCTGTGTCTCTATATGCAACAGTGAGACGCTCGTGTCCCTCACAGCGTTTACCCGGTCAAGCGTGGGCTCGATTTGGAACCGAAATCGGCGTCAATACGTCAATATAGTAGTACTGCACAACTGACTTTCTAACAAATCGGATTGAGATACCATGAGACACCCAGTGTTCGTATTGAGCCTGGCCGCGGCCGTAGTCACGCAGGGCTGTGCCCCACCTGACGAGTCCGGACAACTCAAGACCCTGACTACGGGTGAGAGGGTTGCCGAGCTGCAGGCATCTATTCCAGCGTTGATGGACAGCGGCGCAGTTACCGGCCTCTCCATCGCGATCACTAGTGATACAGGAATCATATGGACGCAAGGCTTTGGGGTCCGCAACTCCGGAACCGGAGAACCCGTGACCGCCAGCAGCGTGTTTGAAGCCGCGTCCTTGAGCAAGCCGGTCTTTGCGTACGCGGTGCTGCAGCTCGTAGATCAAGGTATGATCGATCTCGACACACCAATTGCCGAGTACTTCGAGTACGACGCGATAACGCACGACGAGCGTTACCGGCTGATCACACCGCGGATGGTGCTGACCCACAGTCCGGGATTCCCCAATTGGAGGCCTAGAGGCGGGCAACTGACCATCGATCGTGATCCGGGCACCGAGTTCAGTTACTCGGGCGAGGGCTTTGTGTATCTCCAGCGTGCGGTCATGGCTTTGATGGGTGAGCCGCTCGACCAATTGGCACGGCGGCTGGTGTTCCAGCCGCTGGGAATGACGAGCAGCAGTTACTTGTGGCAGGACCAGTTCGAGGATCGGGTCGCATTGCCGCACAACGCCGACGGTGAAGTGCTCAACAAGAACAAGCCGCAGGCTGGCAGGGGCAACGCTGCTGCGTCGCTGCACACCACCGCACCCGATTTCGCACGCTTCATGATGGCGGTAATGAACGGGTCTGCACTGAGTGACACTACGGCCGCCGCAATGCTCACGTCGCAGATAGACGTTGACTCTAGCGTCACTTGGGGACTCGGCATCGGATTGCAGCAGAATGAAGCGGGACGCTCCTTCTGGCACTGGGGTGACAACACCGGCTACAAGGCCTACACGATTACCTACCCGGACAACGGTGTCGGTGTCGTGTGGTTCACCAACAGTGAGAACGGCCAGTCCATTCTGGAGGCGCTGCTCGGTGCCACCGTGGGTGGTGAGCACGCTGCTGCGACGTGGCTCGGCTACGAGGCGTTCGATTCTCCGAGCCGGGTTGTGCGGGAGGCCTTGGTACGCAAGTACGAGCAGGAAGGGCTCGAGGCTGGCATCGCCCTGTATCACGAGTTGAAGTCCACGCAGCCGGCCGAGGCGTTCGATGAGTTCCTGCTGAACAGGCTCGGCTACCGGCTACTCGGGGCGGACCTCATTGAGGATGCGATCGCCGTGCTCGAGCTGAACGTGGCCGAGTATCCTGACGCATCGAACCCGTACGACAGCCTGGGTGAGGCCTACCTGGCGGCCGGAGACACGGCTCGTGCGGTTGTGAACTACGAGAGGTCCGTGGAGTTGAACCCCGACAACACGAATGGGATTGCAGTGTTGGAGAGGATTAGGGGGTAGGTCGCAGCGTTTCGGAGGTCCCTGGCGGTTTGCCGGGACCGTAAGTCATTGTCACACAACAATGTACGCAGGCAACACGCCATTCCATATCCTCGGCTTACAGCTTCAAAACGTCGATTCCAAGCTTCAAGACGTCGATTCGAAGCTTCCAGACGTCGATTTCAAGCTTCAAAACGTCGATTCGAAGCATCAAGACCTCGATTCGAAGTTTCAAAACGTCGATTCAAAGTTTCAAAACGTCGACTCGAAGTTTCAAAACGTCGACTCGAAGTTTCAAAACGTCGATTCAAAGCTTCAATACGTCGACTCGAAGTTTCAAAACGTCGATTCAAAGCTTCAAAACGTCGATTCAAAGCTTCAAAACGTCGATTCGAAGCTTCAAAACGTCGATTCGAAGCTTCAAAACATCGATTCGAAGCTTCAAAAAGATGCAGGCTTGCTGACTCCATGGGTGGCCTACTACCTCCGCTCCCTCAGATCCTTCAGCGCCCCACCCACATAGTTCCGCGTCATCTCCTTGCGCCAGGCGAGACCGTGGTCGGTGTTGTCCATTGGCTTGGTGGGTTTGTACGCCAACTCGGCGGCGGCCGCGATGGCGTCGTCTTCCAACTTCGATCCGATGATCTTGCCGGCTGCATCGGTCATCTCGACGGGGTAACTCGCAACGGCACCCAATACTATGCGCGCATCGGCCACAACGTCGTCATCCCACCTTATCCACGCCGCAACACCCAGCACCGGGAAGTCGAACGACCCGCGCCGTCTGAGTTTCCAATAGGTGGCGTCCCAATCGTCGGCTGGCGGTAGTTGAACCTCAGTCAGGATCTCGTCGGGATGCTTGTTCAAATAGTTGATGCCGTCGTTGCGGTAGAACTCACGCGCGGGGACTACGCGCTCACGGTCGGGGCCGGCGAGTGAGAGTTGTGTGTCTAGTGCAACCACCACCGGTGCAGTGTCGCTCGAATTCACCGCCCAACACCGCGAGCTCGATGGCGCGACCCAACAGATCTCGCCGTCCTTCTTCATGCAGAAGTCGATCGCCCTACGCCACTCGTATGATTGGTTGTAGTAGTTGCAGCGCGTGTCGAGACAGAGATTGCCACCGAACGTGCCCATGTTGCGCAACTGCGGTGTGCTCACCAACTCGGCGGCCTTGGCTAGTGCAAGGTGGTGCTTTCGGATTCTCCGGTGCTCGGCCAGTTCAGTCAGCGTGACCATCGCTCCAACGACGATTCCCCGCTCCCCGCTCCCCTTTATCGAGTGGAGCTTCCTGATGCCAGCGAGCGAAATGACTACTGTCGGCTCCTGATGCCGTCTCTTCATATTCGGCAACAGATCCGTCCCCCCCGCCACGAACATCCCGGCTTCGCCCGCCTCGGCTTTGAGCTTCAGAGCTTGCGCGACGGTCGTCGGCTCGTGGTACGTGAACGGTGGCAGCCGAAGCATTAGTCGGTCTTCGCCTTCTTGAACCCGGCGGTCTGCTTGATTGCCTTGCCGTCACCACCTTCCCAGGGTGGTGGCACCCTGGTTGGCTCGGGCCAGGGGACATCTGGGAACGAAGTGGGTCCGTAGCGACCTTCCTTGCCACGCGCTTTGTCTTTGAGCGCCTTGAGCACTTTCTCGGGCGTGATCGGTACTTCGTCGACGCGAACGCCAACGGCGTCGTACACCGCGTTTGCCACGGCGGGTGGCACCGGCAGCAAGGGCCCTTGGCCCACTTCCTTGGCGCCGAAAGGTCCGTTGGGGTCGGGGTCCTCGACGATGATCGTCTCGACGTCGCACATATCTAGTGTGGTGGGACTCTTGTACTCCAACATGCTGGGTATCTTGTGCACCAGCCGGCGGTTCTCGCGATACGCCATATCTTCCATCAGCGCTTCGCCCAGCCCCATGTACACACCGCCCTCGACCTGCCCCACAACGGTTGCCGGGTTGATGCACTGACCCACGTCGTGCGCGATCCAGATCTTGGGGACCGCCACGATGCCGCTGGAGGGATCGACATTCACCAACGCGATCGCAACGCTGTATGAGTAGGCTGGAGACGGACCGACACCCGCGCCACGGTACTTGCCGTCACTCGGCGGCGGCTTGTATGAACCCACCGTGCCGATGATGCCCTGTGCCGCCTCCGAGATCTGAACGGCCTCGGCGAAGCTGATCCCGTTCTCCGGTTGCTCCACATCAAACACACGACCTTCGGCGAGAGAGATGCGTGTCTTGGGCACACCCAGCTTCTCCGCGGCATGTTTCACGAGGATCTCACGGGCACGCTCCGCCGCCTCGAGCGCGGCGTTGCCGCTCATCAACGTGACGCGACTGGAGTAACTGCCGAGGTCTACGGGTGTGAGGTCGGTGTCGGCGGTGACTATTTGCAGTTCGAGCGGATCGAGGCCGAGCACCTCGGCCACGATGTAAGCCAGGATCGAGTCGGAACCCTGACCGATGTCGGTCGAGCCACAGAACACGGTGACACCGCCACCGCGGTCGAGCTTCAACTGCACACCCGACTGCGACATGTCGTTCCAGTAGATCGGCAAGCCGGCGCCACTCAGGTAACTGGCACATGCAAGCCCGATCCCGGTGCCGTAGGGTAGTTTGCCATACATGTCACGCCACTCGGCGGCGGCGGCGACTTTCTCGATGCACGCGCCGAGCCCGGTAGAACCTACGCGGAGATAGTTGGCCGTGAGCGAGTTTGCTGGTGCGAGATGCTTCAAGCGCAGCTCGGCGGGGTCCATCTTCAAGTCTTCGGCGACCTTGTCGAGATGGACCTCGAGTGCGTAGCGCGGCTGTGGTGTGCCGTGCCCCCG
>JBDGXD010000246.1:0-6781 GCA_039584755.1 Gemmatimonadota bacterium | reverse complement strand
AGTCAGCACAGGTAGCCTTTAGAATCGCTCGCGGCTCCTCGGTAATACCACATGACCGTCCGAAGTTGCACGGGTCGTGGTATGTTACCGGCTGCGGATTCTTCGACTTGTCGAACTCAATGCCGCCTTGCTTGATGCGATCCGCAGTCCACTGCATGCAGTTGGTGACCTCGAAGGGAAGCTCGCCCCACCAACCTGTCTTCTCCATCATCATTTTCATTATGCGATGAGCGTGACCGCACTCGCCCATCAACAGAACCTCCGTTTCCAATCGTTTTGCTTCGTCGACATACATCTTGTTGTCGGCCTTCATGTCCGCGTCGTTGCCGGTGAAGAGTCCATAGTTGGCTCCATCAAAGCACCTGGAACTCATTGTCCATTCATCGGCCATGCCCAGGACGTGGAACACCTTGGCCACGCCCATGGTGGCTTCGGGATTCACGAGCACGTCTCCCGAGGGTGGCACGTAGAAGTACTTCGCACCAACCGCGTCAATGGGAATCTTGATTGGCACACCATGCTCTTCCTCCATCTCCTCCATGAGGAAGTCTATGGCGGCTCGAAACGCGTCTTCCCCTGCGCCGTCGGTGTTTCCCGTTTCCAGCGAGATACGGACCACCTTGGCCATCGTGTCCGGGGTCATGCCGAGTTTGTCCAGGATGGCTCGGCCTTTACGCGTGATGACCGAGTGATCGATACCGAAGGGACAAAAGACCGCGCAGCGGCGGCAGCCGGTGCATTCGTAGAAGACTTCCTTCCACAATTCGATATCGTCAGGGTTGAAATCCTCGGCGCCAGCCAGCTTACCAAACACCCGGCCCGACACGGTGGTGTGCTTGTTGTATACGCGGCGAATCAGGTCGGTTCTCTCAGCCGGGTTGTACCGTCTTTCCGGCTTGCCGTAGTAGACCGGACAGACAGATGCACACGTGCCACATTTTACACACATGTCCATATACAGCTGCATGGCCCGCGGGCCTTTCTGAATGGCCTTGATGGCGGCGACCACGTCCTGTTTGATCTCTGCGCGTGTTGGCTGGGGAACTTCCTGAGGCTCAGCCGTGCCAACTTTATCTTTGTTCAACTCGATGGTAGTCATCTCTGCTCCTTCTTCAGTCGGCGGTCGGGTAGCGCTCAGTGTTTGTGAATGAGTTGATGGGTGAAGAAGATCCCACCGAAGTGCAGGATCTTGCTGAACGGGATGTACATCACCAACAACAGTGCCAGGCCCATGTGGATCAGGAACACGTTGTTGTCTAGAACCGCCGCTTCGCTCACACCCCTGAAGGTTGCCAGCGCCGCGAAGTACTCCCGCGCAGCGGTCAAGTCGAAGTGTTCCGCGCCAAACCGCATCATGTTTCCGGTAACGAGAATCGCACCTACGAGAAGAAGCGCGAAGATGTCGCCGTAGCTCGTGATGTCGCGCACGCGCTTGACCGTGAATCTCCTGACCAACAACATCAGGGCCGTCACCAATACGATGATTCCGGCAGCCCCACCTACTCCGCCGGACATCAACTGGATGCCCGACTCACTCATGCCGGCCTGCGTCAGCATTGCGTCCACATTCGTGAATACACGCAGATGACCCATGAAGATGAGTGCCAATACCACATGGAAGACCCAGGCGAACGACCACAGCAGACGATCGCCGCGGAACAAGCTCCTGAAGAACGCTGCCTCTCTAATCGTGTTGACTGTGTTACTTCTTCCCGTTGGCGGCGCCGGAAACAGCGTCATGGGAGGTTGTGGCAGCTTCTTCCATACGTAGATGCGGTATGTCATGGCCGCCAAGAACACGACGACCGCTGCGTAGGGGAGAATGCCCCCTATGATGAACTTCATCAATTCCATGGATGTTCTTCCTTCCTCAGAGGCCCCTCAGGGCTCAGTTGCCGGACTCTTCGGCCAACTCGCGCCGGTCACCCGGCACAGCCGGGAGGACGCGGCAGCCCTGCCAAGCGATACGCACCCTTCACCATGCCACACGGGAACAGCCGGCAGATGTCGGCCGAACTCAGACCGGTTTCCTTGTGCACCTTTATCACCGGTGGACCTATCCCGTATGTCTTGTAGTAGCTCTGCACATACTCGATCACTCTCCAGTGATCGAAAGTCAGTTCACCGATGCCGTGGATCTTGGCCAACGTCTCAGCCATTGCCGGATTCCAGTCAGTCATCGTGTTGAGAAAACCGTCTTGATTCTGACCAGGTGCCTCCGCGATCCCTTCCTGTTGGAGCATGGTTCTTCCCCTTGTTGCGGGCTGGCTCATGCCGGCCACTAGTTCTGGATCTATCGTTTCCACAGGGAATCCATCTATGACTTCGGCAATCCGGTTCACGCCAAATGGCTTCTCGAGTACGCGTGCCACGAATCGCAAGTCGTCATCTCCAGCCAGCATTTGTTCGTCCCCGTGCGCAACCGCTACAACGATCTTCAAGCCGGGCAGCCGAGCGTCGTGCACCAGGCTCTCGACCAGACTCTCGTCTCCCCCACGGCTAGTCTCTCGGTCAACCACCGCAAACGCGGGCAACGCGTTCTGCACCGCTCGGGACGCCTCGTACGCGTTACTGGCAAACCGGAGGTTGATCGCATCACAGGCGGGTTCCTTCAGACCTCGAACGAGGATCTGGTCGTTGGTGATGACCAGCACTTCGGTGGGCATTCCGACTGCGCGGCGGTAGTAGGCACACTCTTCGCAGGTCGTGGCACAGAGGGGACCGCCGTTACCGCTTTCGGTTCCCATTGCAGCGAACTCGAAGCACCACGCCGCCCGAACCCTGAAAACGTCGCACTGGGTGCATTCGGGCCGCATCAGGCCATCGTAGCTGAAATACTCCCAGCACCGCAACGGCTGAGTTCGACGAGGCACGCTCAGCGAAGTGCTTTGATTAGTGGACCATGTTTCAGTGAGGAGGGGATCGAGCTGTTCGCGCCGTATCCGGTAATGACCCCCGGCCGTTCTCACCCCGTCGAGCCGGCCCTTCCTGATCCAGTTGAGGACCGTGGCGGGTGTTACGGAACAGAGCTTGGCAGCTTGCCCCGTGGAGAGCCAATCGGGTTTGGTGCTGTTCATCCGGGCCAGCTTGGTACGGGTTTTATGCGAAACCCACCCCACTGCCACCGAACATAAATCGATAGATTACATACAGCACCTAGCTTGTCAATCCCCAAAAACATAAAAACCCATACAAATACACCATTTCTTGACAATCGTATGCGATTTACATATCATTGACCTCGGTGATTTATGCAAATAATCGCCACAGAACCCATACTCTGCTTGGAGAATTATGGACTCTGCTCTGCTACGGACCGGAGAAGTCGCCCGAATCTGCGGCGTCACGCCCGACGCCGTCCTCAAGTGGATCAAGAAAGGGAGGTTGCCCGCAACGCAGACCCCGGGAGGCCACTATCGCATATCCCGGGATACGGTGCTCGAACTCGGCCTCGCGGAGGCGGACCAACCGGAGGCTGGGTCGTTAGCCACTGCCCCGGTTGCCCGCCCTGGGACCACCGCGAGGTGCTGGGAGTACTTCGGACACAAAGGCGTACCAAGGGACGCCTGTCGCAGCTGTGTGGTCTATTTGGCGCGAGCGCAGAACTGCTACCACTTAGCCGAGCTGGGTGAGCAGCACGGCCATCAACGTCAGTTCTGCCAGACAGAATGCGCAGACTGTTCCTTCTACCGAGCCAGTCACCGCATGGCCACGACCGTCCTTGTCATCACAAGAGACGAAGGACTCGTGCGCCGCATCGGAAAGGAAGTCGATGCAAGCCGGGTCTTCCTGCGGTTTGCCCGATCCGGGTACGAAAGCTCGTCGGTGGTGGAGCAGTTCCGTCCGGCGGTAATCGTGATGGACAGTGACCTCCCCGAAGTGAGTGAAGGCCAGCTACCGGATTCGATACTGCACGACGGACGCCTTCCCGGGGTGAGGGTCTTAGTCGCGTGTCGCGATGGGGATCAGGCAGCTATCGATGAACTCGGTCTGCCCACGATAGCGGCTCCGTTCAGCTCGGCCCAGTTGGAGCAACTTGCCGAGCGGGTCGTGCACGATGCGGGCGTGGCACCGAGAGACGTGGCATAACGTAGATCCGCAGCTGTTACATACTGAGCTGTCTACTCCAGTACCAACCGTCGGGTAACCACTTGACACGGATTACCGAGGGGAGTGGTTGGCATGGGTGACATCACGTTCAAAGGTAAGACCTACCAGTTGGACGACTACGGTTTTCTCGATCCTCCGGATCAATGGGACAAAGAGTTTGCCGAAGGCATGGCCAAGTTGGCGGGAATCAAGGGGGGGCTGACAGAACGTCACTGGCAGATCATCGACTATGTGAGACACAAGTTCCTGGACGAGAACACGGTGCCGGTCGTGGTCATGGCCTGCTCGGAAAACCACATGCGCCTGGCAGAGATGCGGTCGCTCTTCCCTACCGGTTATCATCGTGGCACGTGCAAGATCGCGGGCATCAACTACAAGTTCATGTACGAGACCAATTACTGGCTTACGTACGAGACCGCCCCGCCGGCCAAGCCACGCTACCAGCTCGATGACCTGGGGTTCCTGCAGGACTTCAATCAGTGGGATGAGGACTTCGTTGAGTTGGCATTATCGCAGCGGGCGTCGCCTATCGCACCCACCGACCGACATGTACAAGTACTACGTTACTTGCGCGACTACTACACGACTCACCGTTCAATACCAACGGTGTACGAGACTTGCCACGTCAACGAGATCACGCTCGACGAGCTACGCGAGTTGTTTCCGGCCGGATACCGTAGGGGGGCGTGTCGCATAGCTGGACTGCCGTTCTTCGGCTGATCGGGGTGCATTTGGCACTGACACAGTAGCGTTAGATTGCGTCCATCCGATCGGTTACGTTACTGCCAAAGCAGGCACAAGGTTCGGGTGTGACCAAGACTCTTGAATACCATCTCGCGCTATGCCTCGAAGCATTCGTTGCCGCCTGCGGTAAACTCCGCACGTTACTCTGCCTTGGCTCACATGGGCAAACCAACATTCCCCGATCAGTGATCGTCCGGGCATGTCAGCGCGGTCCTAGACCGAGGCAGTCGTAGCGCTGGACCTGCAGCGTCTGTGAGAGGTGGTGGGCATGTCGGTTGGAGTGCGAAACGGAATCAGGAAAGGACTTGCATCGGTATGACCCTGCGAGATTCGAACGCCCATGCCACGATGCTCCGCTTCGTAGACGAGCATGCTGAGGAGCAACTTCAGTTTCTCATCGACCTGAGCCGACAAAACAGCTACTCCTGGAACAAACCCGGCACCGACCGTGTGGCGGCGATGATCCTCGACAGGTGCGCGAAAGTCTTCGCTGTTCACCGAGCGGTGGAGCAAACCGAGGTGGGAGATCTTCACCTCCTGTCCACTGTTCCACCAGATGAGCAGTCCATCTATGTCGTTGCCCATATGGACACCGTGTTCCCACCGGAGCATCCGTTCCGCGAGTGCTGGGTGGATGGAGACAAGTTTCACGGGCCCGGAGCCGGCGACATGAAGGCGGGAATAGCAACGCTCGTCTATGCGGTTCTGGCTCTGCAGGAAGCTCGTGTCCTGGATGAGATTCCGCTCACGGTGGTTCTTGCCGGGGACGAGGAAGTGGGGGCGGTCACGTCACGTTCTGTCTATGAGGAAGAAATAAGAATGGCCCAGGCCTGCCTGGTGGTGGAGGGTGCAGGAGCGGGTGGTGAGGTGGTGGTGTCTCGCTACGGGAAGATCGGTGGGCGGCTGGATTGTATGGGTAAAGGGCAACACGTCGGCACCAAAGATATGTCCAAGGCCAGTGCGATACTGGAACTTGCTCATAAGACCCTTGGGATCGAGGGGTTGAACGGGGTCGTTCCCGATACCCGTTTGAACGTGGGAACAGTGGAGGGCGGGTTGAGTCCGGCGACAGTCCCGGCCGCTGCTTCGGCACTCGTGGATGTCCGCTGGAAGGACCAGGAACACCGAGCCTCCCTGGTAGAGAAGATCCACGAAGTGGTGAATAGGGAGGACATCACCGGGTGTAGGTCGGAGTTCTCCATCCTCAACGAGAGACCGGCGTGGTCCGAAACCCCGGGGACACTTTGGCTTGCGGGTTTGGTGAAGGCTGCAGGGGCGGACGTCGGTCTGGCCATCGAGGAAGAGCGCCGCGTTGGATCCAGCGACTCCAACTTCTTCGGCGCTGAAGGGGTTCCCACTGTAGACGGGCTTGGCCCTATTTGTAGGGGCTATCACACGGCAGAAGAATTCGTGTTCATCTCCAGCATCAGCAAGCAGACGCGTCTCCTGGCGAACAGCCTGGTGAAGGTTGCCGACGCGCTGTCCAGCAATCCTCCGCAGGGTGGGGAGAGATGACGCCGGGAAAAACAGCGGCAGGCTCCGGGGCAAATCCTTTCTTTCTCAAGTTCATCGCCACCGCGGAACGGGTCGGCAACGTACTGCCGCATCCCTTTACCGTATTCGTGATCCTGATCGGGGTGGTAGTAGCCGTCTCTATTGTGCTGGCCTGGCTGGGTGTTTCCGTCTCATACATGACCATTGACCCTGAGACCGGGGGAGAGGCAGCAAATATCATCCGGGTGACGAGCCTGGCCCAGAAATCGGTTATCCAGGCCACCATGCAAGACTTCGTTCGAATCTACGCCAGCTTCACACCTGTGGGATTCGTCATCATCATGATCCTGGGCGTGAGCGTTGCGGAGCAGACGGGGTTCTTCTCCGCCGTCATCCGGACCATCGTTCAGCGGACCCCTCCAGCTCTCATAAC
>JBDGXD010000245.1:0-6838 GCA_039584755.1 Gemmatimonadota bacterium | reverse complement strand
AAGCAGAGGGCCTTGAAGCTCCTTCATGCAGCCCCTCAGTGTTATCAGACGGAACGCGTAGACACCGGAAGCAAGATCCCGCAAACCGCTCAATTGGACTCCGGGTTTGAGTAGCCGTGCGGCGAGGCGCCGTACCATGCGCAGCGTTGGCGAAATCGGCTCGGCCAGTACCTCACCCACAACCACGTCTGCGCCTGATTCCATGCGTTTGATCAGATCCGGCAACACGGCTGGCGATACCGAGAAGTCGGCCGGCAGTGTGATCATGCAATCGCGTCGCGGTCTATCGGTTCGGCCCAGAGCCTCCCTCACTAGTGTCTCCAGGCTGGCTGCATAACCGACGTGCTGGCCCATCCTGGTCATAGTAATCGGCAAGGCCCGCTCATATGGTTTGAGTACCGCGGCTGTCTTGTCGGTTGATGCATCATCGACGATCAGGATGTGGTACTCGCGGCGGAAATCCTCCAGTACCTGGCGGATCTTCCACAGCACCAATCCCACGGTGGAGGAGTTGTCATGGGTCGTCATACAGACGTAAATCATTCGCATTACTCAGCTTGTGAGCTTTCGCCAGTATCCTGCTCTAATACCCCAGAATGCCCGGGAGGTAGCAATATAGACGGACGGGAAGGGAACGTGGCGAGGGTGGAGGGGATAGATGTGCAAAGGGTGAAGTGTGACGTGGATCCTTTAGCAGGCGAGTATTGCTGCAGATACTGGGGATGTGTGTTGTTTCGATGTTGATGTGCGGGGAGTTCACCGGGGGGTTTGGTCGTTAGCAAAAGGAGGAGATTCATGATCCTCGCCAACTTGCGGGAGCGACTGACGGCGGCCGATGTGGAATTTGTTGTCCGAGTGCTGTCACAGGGTGAAGACCGGCGGCGTATCCAATGCGAGGAGGCTCTACTCGACGGAGGCCTGGACGGGCTGCTTGACCGGCCGGAGTTGTTCGCTCTTCTGAGAGATTCGCCGGATCTCGGTTCCCCGTCTCCGGAACTGTTTGTATGTGTCGCCGTCAGGGAAACGCTGCGCCGCGTTGGCGTCACTGACTCACGGCTGAGCAACTACGTTGCGGCGCTGTTACATGAGTTCGGCTTACGGGACCGCGCCTACCGCATATCACCACATGACGACCAGGTCTACCGCTACGTAGCGGACATCATAGCCGATATCGACCAGGAATCTGGCAAGCGGCGCTTCATGCTGCAGGCGCACCTTGGCAATTTCACGCTGTGGCTCTCGGGTGTCTTCCCCGATCGGATTGCGCACCGGAAACATCGCATGGGAGGCCCCGATGTGGACTACTACGAAGCCATGGGGACGAGGGGCTTCAGGCAGGCCGCCAGCCACCATCTCGCCCATGATCTCGATGTGGCCGACGTATATGAGCGTGCGGCTGACTCGTTCCCGGCTCTACGCATTGGGTTGAACAGGCTATCTGACAATGTGCTGTTTCCAAATTGCTGTAGCGTAGACCGGCTTATGCGTCAGGTCCGCAATGAATTCCTCGTGAGGCCGTAGCCCGCCTCAGTTGACTGCTGTGTCGACCGGACTGAGCAGCGGACACCGGGGATCGCTCACAGCACTCCAGGTTACTCGCAGACCGTACACCGGCAACGTCATGGTTGGACTCGAGATGCTCCCCAGCATCGGCAGTCCTCTGGGAGCTTCTGTTTCGTAGACCAGAACCCCCTGAAAGGTCTCCAGCGAGTCCTCGACGAGGATGAGTCCAAATCCAGGTAAGCGCGGGAATCCCTCACCTTCGTAGCCAAGCACGACTCCGTCGGGTCCTGGTGCGGCGAGTGCGTGCGCAGATGCATATCCGACAACGCGAGCCGGTACGACACCTTCGATCCCGTCGGGTATCTGTGTCAGAATCCTGCCGGCGAGTGGGAGCTGTTCCAAGACCATGGCCGGGCCCGCTACTGCTTGAATTCCACAGGCGAAGCTACTGGCACTATCTCCCCGACCACAGGCCAGAAACAGCAACGAAGCAGCAAGGATGGCATGTTTCATAATGATAATCTTACCGCCGGGGATCGGATGAAACTAGGTTGTACCTGGGAGATGTGATGCATAGAGCTGACTCCCGGCCCGATACCTGGCTCGCTTGACCCCGTTGGTGGTGAGGCGTATCGTTTTTCAAGTATTGGCTACTCTGACCATACGCGTCTCGCAGAGGTATTTGACAATGCCCACCTACGAATATGAATGCGGCAAGTGCCACAAGCACTTCACTGTGATCAAGTCGATCACGGAGCACGATCTCAAGCACCCGTCGTGTCCCCAATGCAAATCGCGGAAGGTGGCGCAGGTGTTCGCTCCCTTCTACGCCAAGACCGTGAAGAAGAGCTGATGTTCGAGCGACTCAGAGAAGCGATCAACGCTGCTCTGGATGCCGCAACCGGTCCCGCGGACAGCCGGGAAATATTGTCCGGGATGAGGGATGCAGTGATAGAGGCGCGAGCTGCCGTCGAGGCAATGCGCCAGGGTGTGTCCAAGACTGAGAAGCAGTTGGTGGTCGAGCGCAGGCACTTGGTGGATGTGGAGCGGCGCGGCCGGCTCGCTGCGGAGATCGACGACGCGGAGACTGTTGAGGTTGCCAACCGTTTTACCGAGAAGCACCGGGAGCGTGTGGCGGTGTTGGAAGACAAGCTCGAAGCTCAGCGAGCGGAATTGCAGCTGGCTGAACGAGAGCTGAATGACATGAAGGCACAACTGAAGACGGCAGCCGGGAAGGGCAATGTGGATTCGGCGTGGCGGGAGATAGAGGCGGCTGGTGGCGTTCGCCCTGAAACCGATGTCGGCGACGAGTTGCTGCAGTCTCAGTTGGACCGCGCGGCCCGAGAGGCTGAAGCTGAAGCCCGACTAGAGGCACTCAAGAAAAAGATGGGGAGATAGGGGAAGCCTGTTATGGAGATCAAACCAGACCGGATGGTGTCACTGGGCTACGGCAAGTACTGGCGCTCAGATGCAATCGTGGGTCTCACGCCGATCGAAGAGGACCGCGGGCCGGGACGCCGCACCGAAGTGTACACGGCCACCATTGATGAGCCGATCATTGCCTCTCGCAGTGAGCGCGCCATTCTGCACGAAATGGCTGTGGCAAGTGACGAGCATTTCCGCATTCAGGAAGCACGGGAGATTCTGTCGGACCTGCTCGACGGACTCGACGACATACCCGATGTGCTGGCTCGCATGCTGACGGCCGAGGCAAGGTTTGACGTCTCTGGATGGCGGCATCGGCTACAAGCATTTCTGCGAACCGACGCCGCAGAGGTTGTGACAGGCCAAAACGAACTATTCGACTAGGCGGCTTCCTCCGTGAAGAACGGTTGCCACTTCTCAGGTGGTGATGGTTTGGTGAGCAGACTCACTACCAGGAGCAGGCCAACCGACATCAGTACTCCAGGGATGACTATGTAGTCACTACTGGCGAAATCGAACCGGGTCCCACCGAGCGACATGGTGAAGCTCACTCCGAACTCGTGCAACAGCTTCACCGCGAGAATGCTTCCCAACCCACCCGCAATGCAGGCGACGCCGCCCTGCGGCGTGACTCGCTTCCACAAGAAACAGGCAAGCAACGCTGGGGTCAGGCTGGCCCCGACCAAAGAGTAGGCGTAGAGTGCCATCGAAAGCACCGTGTCGAACCGAGTCAGCAACACCAAGCCGACTGCACCGAATACCACTATGGCTACCCGTTGCAGGTTGACCTTCTGCTTGTCGGTCGCCTTTGGGTTTATGAACCGCTGGTAGATGTCGCGACTCACGTTGGTCGACGGGACGAGCAGAAAGGTGTTCCCGGTAGATAGCACAATCGCGATCGCGGCGGCCAAGAGGACTGCGCCGCCAACGACTGGCAGACCGTGTCGGGCCATGTATAGGATTACGGTCTCAGAGGCGGCTCGGCCGACCACAGAAGTCTGGTCCAGTAGGTCGGGAAAAGCGGCCCTGCCAACTATGGCCAGTAATGCGAGTGCGGTTTCGATCACCACGATACCGACCACCATTCCCAACACGGCCTGTCTCGCCGCCTTGGCATTCTTGGCAGAGAAGAACTTCTGATACATGCCGCTCTCACCCAGGATCAGAAGGAACGTGGGCATTGCAACACCGAAGACCCAGAGAACATTGTGACCGCCCAGAACGGTGGTATGCTCGGCTGGTAAACGGTCGATGACGGCTCCCACTCCGCCCATCTCGAAAACCATGTAGGGCAGCGCAAGTAGCACGGCCAACGTGATCACGATTCCATTGAGGATGTCCACCGTTACGATGGATACCATGCCGGCTAGTGCCGTAAACACCACGATGGTCACGGCTGTGATGATGACACCCGCATTGGGAGAGATCGCTCCGTCGGTCACGATACTCAGTATCCAGCCACCACCGCGGAACTGGTAGGCCGCGATGGTTACGTAGGCCAGAATGATCGCCAGCGTCCCCAGTAGCCGGGCTGCCGCGTTGTAGCGCTGTTCCAGGAGGTCGGGGACGGTGTACTGCGCAATGCGCCTCACGCGTCCCGCCAGGAAGTACGCGGCAGT
Source organism: Gemmatimonadota bacterium (assembly GCA_039584755.1). Lineage (GTDB taxonomy): Bacteria > Gemmatimonadota > Gemmatimonadetes > Gemmatimonadales > GWC2-71-9. Next base: position 2,291 of record JBDGXD010000245.1, on the reverse strand, counting down.
CAGACCTACCCAACCGCCGAAGGAAAACCACAGCTCAGAGATACCCGATCGATACGCCAAGCCGGCCCCACCAAACAGTGAACCGGACCCGATCCAAGTGCAGACCAGGGTGCCTATCAGAAGCGCTACAGGGACCGAACGACCGGCAACCGCGAAATCCTCGTGACTCTTCACGGTGCGGGAGCGCCACAGGCTGACGCCCACGAGTATCAGCGGATAGGTCAATACGACTATTACCAAGAAGCTCATGTACTGCCTCCAAGAGGGTGGCTAGATGCCCAGGACAGCGGTGCTGCTGCTAGCGAGTCATTCGGGCCAGGCACATTAATACCGCCTACCCGTCCGCGTGGCTAGTTGACGTGCCTTTCTCACGGCTCAGCGGGACTGCCATAGGCCGTTCCGCCAGGTGGCACGCCACCCAGCGGTTCTCGCCTATCTCACGCAACTGAGGCGCCTCATTGGTGCAGCGCTCGTCTTTCTCGGGATGCGGACACCGCGGGTGGAACACGCATCCCGATGGTGGGTTACGTGGATTGGGCATGTCTCCCCGGAGAACAATGCGTTCTCTTCGCACCTTTGGATCGGGAACCGGAACAGCCGAGAGCAAGGTGACCGTATAGGGGTGCAGCGGTTCGTCGTAGGCAGCGGTGGCCGGTGAAATCTCCAGGAACTGTCCCAGGTACATGACGATTATCCGCTGGGCGATGTGGCGGACCACGGCTAGATCGTGTGCGATGAACAGATAGGTCAGGCCACGGCGCTGACGAAGGTCAACCAGCAGATTCAAGACCTGTGCTTGAACGGACACGTCCAATGCGGACACGGGTTCGTCCAGCACAAGGAACTCTGGTTCAACCGACAGGGCTCGAGCGATGCCAACTCGCTGTCTCTGACCACCAGAGAGCTCGTGCGGGTACCGCTCGACGTACGACGGATCTAGACCTACTTCCTGAAACAGTTTCTCGACCAAGCGGGAGGCTGCGGCCGCTGTGGCAAGACCATGAACCTCTATGGGTTCGCGGACTGCTGTGCCAACGGGCATGCGCGGGTTGAGCGATCCGAACGGGTCCTGGAAGACGATTTGAATACGTCGTCGCAGAGCGCGTAGTGCCTTGGTGTCCAGTCTCAGGACGTCGATTCCGTCGAATGTCACGACCCCAGAGGTAGCCTTGGTGAGACGCAGTATTACTCTACCCAACGTGGTCTTGCCACTGCCACTCTCTCCTACGAGGCCGAGTGATTCTCCCCGGGCGACGCTGAAGCTTACATGGTTCACGACACGCATAGCAGTGGGCCGTGAGAATGCTCCACTGGCGATGCGATACTCTTTCACCAGACGCTCGACACTCAGCAGCGTGGGTGTCACCGAACTTCCTCACTGTTTGGCGGCTGTTCGTCGGCCAACCAGCAGCGTGCCATATGTCCTTGCCCGGTGTCAGTGAGCGAGGGTAATTCCTCCAAGCAACGATCCATGACCTGCGAGCAGCGTGGGTGGAAGCGACAGGCTGCGGGCCATGCAGTGGCCGGTGGTACAGTACCGGGAACCGTCTCCAGCACTGCGACTGGACGATCGAGGCGAGGAACCGCTCGCATTAGAGCGCTGGTATAGGGGTGTTTCGGCCGGCTGAACAGCTCGTCTGTCTTAGCCTGCTCCACGATCTGGCCGCCGTACATGACAGCAACCCTGTCTGCCACACCCGCGACGATTCCCAGGTCGTGAGTGATCAAGACCATGGCCATCCCGAGCCGCTGCTTCAGGGTCATCAGTAGCTCCAGGATTTGAGCTTGAATCGTCACGTCCAGGGCCGTGGTGGGCTCGTCGGCTATCAGGATCTTCGGATTGCACGACAATGCCATGGCGATCATTACTCGCTGCTGCATTCCACCACTCAGTTGATGGGGATAGTCATCTACCCTTTGCCCAGCATCGGGTATGCCCACCAATTCCAGCAGCTCGATTGCCCGACCGCGAGCCTCCTTGCGGTTGAGGGTTTGGTGGGCGCGCAAGGTTTCTACAATCTGGCTACCCGCGGTGAGTACCGGATTCAAGCTCGTGGTCGGTTCCTGAAAGATCATCGCAATCTCAGCGCCACGTATTTGTCGCAACTCGCCGTAGCTCAGCTGCACCAGGTCTCGACCGCGGTAGTCCACCACGCTTGTTTCCGCTATCTGGCCGGGCTTTTCAATGAGCTTCAGGATGGACAAGGCCGTTACGGTCTTTCCAGAACCGGATTCGCCGACGATCCCCAGGGTTTCGCCCTCCAATAGATCAAAGGAGACATCGTCTACGG
>JBDGXD010000244.1:0-6839 GCA_039584755.1 Gemmatimonadota bacterium | reverse complement strand
TTTTAGCCCCTTGAGGATTCCATTACGACGGACACGAGCCGAACACCATCACGACGTCACAATCTGGAGATTCCCATGTTGAAAAGAACGCATTGCAAGACGAGTAGGTTACCGCCCCGACGTAGAGGTGTCGAGCGGTTCGACTGAGGCCGTCCGCGGCAGCCCACCCTGGTCTCTCACGACCTTGAGCGACATGTTAGCCGGGCTCGTACTATCATCCATCTATCAGATTCTCCTGGGACGGCTCGACCATCTACCAGATTTCCCAGCCGTCGTCGAGAGCGCCAGCACCCAGGTGAGCGTGATTTCGAACGAGCGTCCTCAGAAGTCCGTTCCCACCCTGCAGACATAAATCCCGTCGAAGTGATTCCGGAACTCCGCTGCCTCCGCATCGGCGCCCGGAGTAGCCGCGTAGCGGGACAGCAGCCAGGCCGCCCACCCGACGTCAACCTGCTCGATGTCCTGCCCCAGCACGTTGGCGATGAACTCGTCCGTGGTCGGAACCTCGGCGTACACGATGTCGAGAACTGCTTGGCGGCCCCAGCTCTGCTCGATGTAGAGCAGCCAGTAGGCACGAAGCGGATACGCTTGGTGCTCGCATTTGCTGTTGAGCTCGTGGTGGCGGCCCCGCAAGGTCGCAGGTGGTATCGATTCACCCCTAGCCAGCCAGTGACCGGCAACGACATCTGGATTGAACCAGTAGTAGGGGAACCCCGTCTTCGACGGATCAACTTGCATGGCGACGAACTCCGCGAATCCTTCGTCCAAGAACGGGAAGTTCGGCCAGCTCCACGAGTCATACTGGTGCCAGTAGTCGTATCTCAGCGCATGCACGATCTCGTGGGCCAGGGCGCCGAAGTAGCCTCCAAACGCGGGTCCTCGTCGTAAGAGGTGAACCACACCTCGGTCGTCGATATGATCTCCACCGTTACTGTCGTGCTTGTCCCCGTCCAACGTAACGGTGATCCGGCGGTTGGGCAGACGGCCGACTCCGACGAAGGTGCCGATCGCGCTCCAAAGCTCGTCTGCCCGACTGATTCCCTCGTCCAGTTCCGCCTGGGTGGCTAGCGCCGACGTCGATTGGAAATGAAAGTGCTCGCTATCCGCGGAGATCCGTACCGCGGGTCCGGCGGGATCCTCGCTGCAGCCCGCAACGAGGGCGATCGAGCACAGTGCCGCGATCAGCCCTGGGCGAGGCGGATGAGGGTGGTGCACGTATCGTCGAACGCGGCGACCGCGACGGCCGGCATGCGCTTCTCGGGATTGGGAATCCGGGTCCATTTATCCCTCCCCAGTCTATCAGAGCGTTTGACAGGACCGAGAGAGCGCATAAGACAGGCCAGCGACGCTCGACCGTGCTAAGTGCTTGGGGATCACCAAGGTAGGAATGGCTAGCCGCAGTACAAACGTCTCGTGATCGGGTCCGATGACCGAATCGACAGACAACTGACGTCTCAGAGCGGGGACAGGACGGGCCGGGTCGGACCTTTTCCCCATCCACTGTACTCTCCATCGGGAACACTTGCAGCAGCAGCCCCGCAGATTACACATCCGATGGCGACAGATTCGATCTCTTATCCCCGTGAGTGCGGCTAGCCTGGCCACCTAACTCGTCAAACCATAGCTTAGAGTCCGGGACCACAGGGAGCCTGTGCATGGCTGACCTGTTGGAACGTTTGAAGGCTGCGCTGGCTGACCGTTACCAGATCGAACGTGAACTCGGTAGCGGTGGGATGGCCACGGTCTACCTAGCTCAGGACCTCAAGCACGAGACGATGAGTGAGGGCGAGAGCATTCGTCGAGAGGGATCGGCCCACACGTCCCTGACCTAACGACTGTAGAATCCCCTCAACGGCCAAGAGCACCTGTACACCTAGGAGCACATAGCGATGCGCCTTCCCCGCCTGCCCGACCGTGTTCGCCTCCGCCACAACCTGCTGCTGCTGGGGTTGTCGATCGTGGTCAGTTTATTGGTTCTGGAGTTCGGTCTGCGAGCCTACGATTCCGTGAGGGGGTATGGTTTCTTCTCAGCGCGCCGGAACGAACTGGCCGTAGCCCCGCGGCCGTTGCGCCCGTTTCGATCGTTCGGCTACGACCTCTACCAGGTCCGCGATGGGGTTACCTACGTCTCGTCGCGCCATGGCGAGCTCTATCCACTCGAAAAACCTGACAGCACCGTACGGATCGTGGCCTTTGGTGGGTCCACCACCGCCAACCACCGCACCTTCAACGAGCACGGCGTGCATTATCCGTCGCTGCTGCAGGAAGCTCTGCGGTCCCGCAGCACGATGAACATCGAAGTCATCAATGTCGCCCATTCGGGGTACGCTACGGGTCACGCCCTGGTGGTGCTTGCGCTTGACGTGCTGTCCTGGGACCCGGACATCGTGATACTCAGTCACAACTTCAACGATCGCCTGGCCATGTATTGGGCCGATTTCCGGCCGGACTACTCTCACATGTTCTCGCATCCCTTCTTCAGCGTTCCCGACTATCGGTCGCGATACACGGTTGCGAACATCCTCTTTCAACACTCGCAGCTCTATTGGGTCGTGAAGGATAAACTCGCCCGCATGTTCGACGATCAGGACTTCCCCCCCATGCAGCGGCGCTCGTACGGCGCGACACCCACGGCTACCGCCGTGGAGGTGTTCGAGCGCAACCTGCAGTCGTTTGTCGCGGTGGCGAAGACCGGCGGGATAGACGTGCTGCTGGCCACACAATCCCTCGAACCGAGCGTTGAATGGCCGGCACAACTGCAGCCATACAACGACGCGGTCACCTATCCACTGCACGATGAGCATGTTGCACACCACGCGTTCTACAACGATGTGATCGCGAAGGTCGCCGAGGAGACAGGGGTCTGGTTCCTCGACAACGACGCGGCTCTCGGTGGACGACGCGAGTACTTCGCCGATCTCATGCACTACACGTTGCGGGGCGTTGAGGCGCTCGCCGAGAACTACGCGCGATTCTTGGTGGACCAGGGAGTCGGGCAATGACGTACCCAACGCTCGCGGCTCGTTGCTGAGCGATACATTTTGAATCGCGGCCGTATCCTCCGACCTGAAGTGCTGGAGGTCCTCATGCGCTTTGCCTGCTCGATGACGATTGCCGCGTTCGCGTGCACGGTCGGCCCCGACCGCATTTACGTCACGGTGCAAGAGGCCGAGAGCGACATCTGGGTGACGGATGTGAGGGTGGAGCGGTAGGGGGAGGTCGCACTCGCAACGGTCCTGCGGCTGAGAAGTTGATTAGGCCGAAGGGGTAGCGGTGGCCGATTCCCGTTTTCCCCCAAGAACCACCAGAAAATTCCCACAAAGAAATATCTGACGCTTGGTGTCAATTTACTTGTGGGAGAACGCCGGAGGGGCTTCGGCTGGCCGGATGCCGTGGTGGCGCTAGCGGAGTATAATTGAAGAATCCTGATGTTTAGACAGGCGAGTCCACGAGAGGTTCTGGACACACGTCCAATGCCGATAGACCCTACTTACCGTTACGCTTTCGAGAAGGTCTCCAGCGTTCATGATTATCTGGCCTCGCCCGTTGGTTATTCCTACCAGCGCATTATTGTTGCTGCCCGAGAGATTTTGATCGTCGTCCGGCCCGAAGTACTCCAGGCCGAGGTTCTGGGGTCAACGGATGGTATGGGCGGATGCGAGCAGTGGGAACATGGATGTCTACCTGCTGGATCTCTCAACCCTCAGACTCGGGGGGTAACGGGTGAGCTGCAGCGCTAAGTCACAAACTGGAAAGGGCCGGGAGTGATCCCAGCCCTTTATGGTTGCAGTTGTAACGCGGTCCCAACTGTGACAAAGAGTCTGACAAGAGAATCCCTCGTGCATGCCTCATCCCGTCCTATTTCCACTTGTGTTCGAGCACCTTCGTTTCATAGGTACTCGACGTTGCTCGAACGGTGCCGCGGCGTTCCATTCGGGGAGGGATGATTCGTCATAAGCCAAAGCGCCCGGCTCGACCGGGCGCTCCATATCAGACCGTAAAAAGTCGGCTTGTCTGCGAACTCTTTCTACTCGATACCCTTGGCCTGCTTCTCGGCCGCTGACTTGAGTTTGTCGTTTGCCATGATGGCCACCTCGACGCGGCGGTTCTGCGACTTGCCGTACGCCGTCTCGTTGCTGGCGATCGGCTGAGCCTCACCGTACCCCATCAGCGTGAACCGGGTCGGCACCACCTCACGACCCTCGAGATAATTGGCAACCGACTGAGCTCGCCGCTGAGACAAACCAAGATTGTAGTCCGGCGCACCGTCTGAATCTGTGTGACCCTCGATGAGAATGTTCGTATCCTCGTACTTGTTCAGGATCAGCGAGAGCTTCCCCAGATTCGTTTGTGCTTCCGGTTTCAAATCTGACTTGTCATAGTCGAACAGTATGCCCGAGTCGAACGTGATCTTGATTCCCTCTCCGATTCGCTCTACCCTTGCTCCCTCGATATCCCGCTCGATCTCGGCCGCCTGTTTGTCCATATAATTACCGATGATGGCACCCGCCGAGCCTCCGATGACCGCACCGAGAATCGCACCGGCGGCAGTGTTACCCGCCGCGTGCCCGATCGCCGCTCCGGCGGCTGCACCGGCTCCGGCTCCAACCACCGCACCGGTCTGTGCCTTGGTCGCGCATCCCACGTAACCAACCACCAACAGCGCCAACACGGCGATAGTGACAAGACGCTTCATCGTGCCTCCTCTTTCATCTCTGTTTCGCATTCAACCAAGGCGCGTCCCTCATGAACACCAGAATATAGTGGTCACCCTCCACCCGACAAAACGATAGGCTGTAATCCAACCTGGTCTCCGCTTGTTGGCTCAGTTTGCGGAGAGGGTTGGGAGAAGCGGCCCAGATCCCTATCTTCCGCCCGTCATGACCGACCTCTCCCGCGTGATCGCCCGACAGCGCGCCCTCGAGGCAAGGATCACGGAGCGTGCTCAGGCACTAGTCAGCCGACTCCCGCGGTGGGGCGTGGACGAGAACACGCTGCTGCTCGCCTTCGCCCTCGTGATCGGGGCCGTGGTCGGCTTGGCGGTCATTGTTTTCTACAAGCTCATCGACCTCGTTCAGTTGATCGCGATCAACACAGCCGCACGCATCACCGCGATCGGCAGTCTCTCCATCATCCTCGTCGTGATACTCGGCCTGTCACTCACCCGCCTGTTGGTCCGCTACGGAACCGGTGACTCGGATGGATACAACATCCCCGACGTCATGCGAGCCATAGCCAAACGAGGCGGAGTGATTCATTCGGTGCCGGTCGCAATCAAGTCTGCGGCTGCAGCTCTGGCGATAGGCGCGGGTGGCTCCGTAGGAGCCGAGGGGCCGGTGGCCGTAGCAGGGTCGGCACTGGGATCGAGGATCGGCCGGTTCTTCAGATCCGGTCCCTCCAGGTTGAAGGTGCTGGTGGGATGCGGCGCAGCTGCCGGAATCTCCGCCGCGTTCAACGCGCCGATAGCCGGAGTGTTTTTCTCGCTCGAGAAGGTGGTGGGATCGTTCGGCGTAACCTCGTTCCCACCCGTGCTCGTTGCCAGCGTGATATCGGCCGCGATTTCGCGGGCGGCCTTCGGAGATACACCGGTAATCGAGATACCGACGGTCTACGGCATTGGCTCCTCCGCGGAGCTGGTGCTGTACGCGGTACTGGGTGTGGTGACCGGCGGGATCGCCGTTCTCTATACGCGCGGCGTGCACGGTATGGGCGATCTGTTGGGCCGGCTGCGGTTCACCTGGCAACGCGTCGTGATTGGGGCATTGATCGTGGGTGTCCTCGATCTGGTATTCCGCGCCGACCTGTGGGGCCGGGGCCACGAGAGTTTCAGCATCGAGATGATCGGCGGTCGCGCCGGCGGGTTCCTGATAGCTCTGGCGTTCGCCAAGCTCATCGCCACTGCGGCAACAATCACGGTGACCCGGGCCGGCGGCGTATTCACACCCGCAATGTTCATTGGGGCCACGCTGGGCGGGGGGTTGGCTGTGCTCGCTTCGCAGGTCATGCCGTGGTTCACCATCGAGCCGGAAGCGTTTGCCCTGGTCGGCATGGCCGGTCTGGTGGCCGGCGCCACGCACGCGCCACTGACCGCCATCATGATCGTGTTCGAGATGACGGGCGACTACGCTCTGATCTTGCCACTCATGTTGTGCGGTGCGATCGCCTACATAACGGCGCGTCGTATATACCCGGAGTCGGTCTACTCGGAGTGGTTGGTGCGGCGCGGCGAGAACATTCACGCCGGTCGCGATACCGCCGTGCTGGAACGGCTGCTGGTGCGCGATTCATACAACAACGACCCGCATGTAATCGGCGAGACAGCGACGGTACCCCAGATCGTGGCGCAGATAAGCGACAGCCCGCAGATAGAGTTCCCCGTGTTGGATGCCGAGCTCAAGCTGGTGGGAATGATCACCTACGACGACCTGCGCACGGTGCTGACCGACGCCGAGACCCTGGCTCCCGTAGTGCTGGCGGGAGACCTTGCCAACCAGCAGTTCGAGTGGGTCACACCGCAAGACTCACTGCGCGTTGCTCTGCAGAAGTTGGCAGTGCGGGGCAGTCACCACATCCCGGTAATCGATGCTGAGGGCCGAGACCGACTGCTGGGCTTGATCGGCCGCACGGAGATCCTGAGCGCGTACGATACGGAGCTGTTGAAGGAACAGGAGTGATGCAGCTCCACAGATCACGACGCCGAGGGGTGGCCGGTTGTCTTGGAGCGACCGGACCCCGGGCTTCAGGCGGGGGTTTCTGGGGTGGGGGGCGGGCAGCCGAGTCCCGGAGAACCCCTGACTGAAGCCAGGGGTTAGGTGGTGGTTGGCATCGTCTCTTGGGAC
>JBDGXD010000243.1:0-6867 GCA_039584755.1 Gemmatimonadota bacterium | reverse complement strand
TCAAGCCAAGCATCCGGTGAATGAAGTGAGCTTTCATGTGCAACTCCTTGAGGGCGGCCACTGGTGGAGGGACCCGTGTACTTTACCGGAGTCGAGAAGGACGAGAATGTGCGGATGCTGCAGGTTCGTGGTGACCTTGCTCTTCCGCGCCAATCTGCGGCACCAGGCCAGGCAGTTACAGCCATGCTGCGGTCCCAAGCCTAAACTACGCATCGATTCAATACCGAGCTAGTTAGTCGCAACTCGTGCATGTTCAGGCGATCTCCCGGTCACTTCACCTTCCGAGCCCGCTCTCCCTGAGACTCGAATCCAACCACTTCTCCGGCTTCCCACATGAAGGTCACCTTGGCTTCCGCGTCCGTCTCCCAGAAGAACACGGTCTCAGATTCCGGTCGCAGGACAAGCTGCTCTCCGTCGGGAAGAGTCACCAGCAGACGGTTGTCACCCGCCTCAACTTGGATGATACCGTAGTCCACTATTTCGTAGCGCCCCGCAAGCTCAACCATAAGAGCCGCTTCGAGCTGAGCCACCTCCTTCTCGGTCGGTGCCAGGATTCCCCAGCCGTACTCGTCGGCAATTGTAGTGAGGATCTCAGCTGCTAACGTGCTGCCGTTGTCGGAGTTGGTCATTACCGCCGCGCCCTGGCCACCCTCGACGAAGGCCACCAATTGGCAACGGAATCCCGCATTGCTGCCACCATGACCGAACGTGACGCCGTCCTCATCGAGTGAAGGTCCGAGTCCCCAGTTGTTCAGGTGCGGCTGCAGCATGTTATCAACCAACTGCGGTGATAGCGAGCCATCCTCGTCACCGGCGCGAGCGCGTTGCACGGCTAAGGCCCACAGTGCCAAGTCACTGGGCGTAGTCCACAATCCGGCTGCCGCCATTTCGGGATAGGTGTGCCACTTACCGTCTACTTCGGTCCCGTCGCCACGATAGGCCGTTGCTGCTTCAGCCCGGCGAGCTTGCGGCAGAGGCTGCTCGTATGTGCTGGTCTTCATCCCGACCGGATCGAGCACGAGGTCCTGCATCAGCTCGGCAAACGGTTCCCCAGCTACGTCCGCGAGCAGCAGCTGCATCACGGTATAGCCGCCTCCCGAGTAGCGCCACAACTCTCCCGGAGTTGTATCCGATAGGATAGCCGCCGTGTTGCCGTCCCCCTGGAGTACGCCGACCGTACTCGGAACGGTCTCTTCGGGCCCGTACCCCGGGAAGCCGTGCACGGTGAGTCCTGCCGAGTGAGTCACGAGTTTTCTCAGCGTGACGGACTCCCGATCGGTGTGCCGAGTTTCGGGGATCTGCCAACTCGTGAGGCGTCGATTCACGTCCTCATCGAGGTCCAGCTCTCCCAGCTCGACCAAACGAAGCGCCGCGGTTGCGGCCACCGGCTTGCTGATCGAAGCAGCCTGGAACAATGTGTTCTCGGTGACCGGTGTGCCTGATGCGACGTCAGCCATCCCGTAGCCCCGCGCCCATTCGATCTCACCATTGTTGATTACCGCGATGCTGACGCCTGGTACTCTTAGCTGGGCCATGCGGTCCTCGAGTGTGGCGGTCTGGATCAGTTCTCCCCGTATGACCAGCCGTGGTAACAGCTCACTCTCGATCCGCGCTATGTGAGAATCGACATCCTCTGCCGGCTGGCAAGCCAGCGAGAACACGAGGGTCAGTGCCAGCATCAACGTTCTCTTCATGTGACATCCTTGGTTGCAGGGACTATCCTTTGTCGCGCTTCATTGAGCGGCGTTCGAGTCACTCACCGCCATTCATACTGGCCTAAGGTATGGATCGGTCAACTGTCGAGCCAGGTGGTACGGTTGAGGGTCGGGTGCAGAACGCACGCGTACCTCTTGCGCCTCGCCACCAATGTGACCATCCTCGTTGAGAGTGCGGACGTTTCTCGTACTCCTCGATACAGCGATCACCGTTATCGTTGGTTGTGGCACAATGGAGAGTCGCAGAAGCGGCAGACTTTGGGAGATTGCAACGGCCCGCACTGAAGCAGCAATCGGATGCGGCAAGCTCTATCGTATCCCTACTCGCACGGTGACCGTCGAAGAGAACGGAATCGAATTCGTGATTCGGCTGGTGGACAGCGTCGAGCGTAAGCGAATCGCTCGCCTCATGCAGCCTTCGGATGAGAATCCGTTCCTGCCGTACGATGAAGACCTCTACGTCGCAGATGTGTCCGACACGCACGTGTGCCTCCTGAACAAGTTCAACGTCGTGGAGCATCACCTGCTCATTGTGACTCGCGAATTCGAGAGCCAGGACTCGCTGTTGACTGCTGCGGACTTTGAGGCCATGTGGATATGTCTGGCAGAATTCGACAGTCTGATATTCTACAACTCCGGTACCATTGGGGGCGCGAGCCAGTCTCACAAGCATCTACAGCAGGTGTCGATCCCAATTGGCACTGGGCCCGAGCGCACACCGATGGATGCAGCCATCAGGGGAACAAAACTGAAAGATCGGATCGGCGTGGTTCCTGTGCTGCCATTCCTTAACGCTCTCGTCGAAACATCGAGACTTGTCACGAGAAGACCTGCAGAGGCCGCACTGACCACGCGCGATCTGTACAATGCGATGCTGGCCAAACTCGACTGCCGCCCGCCTGAAAACTCCTACAATCTGTTGGCCACCCGCGATTGGATGTTGTTGGTGCCGCGCTCTGTCGAGAAGTACCGCTCGATTTCAGTCAACTCTCTGGGTTTTGCTGGGTCGCTGTTGGTGCGGAACGAGGAGGAGCTGGGAATCGTACGGAAGGTTGGCCCACTGGAAATCCTACGGGAGGTCGCAGTCGTAGAGTAAGCATAACGCGATGCTGCCCCACACTCAGTAGCGTGCTTGACTGTATCCTTGTTTCAGTCGACTCTCTCGTAGGTGAATAACCGTGTACTCTGCAATACCAGTGTAAGGCCGGTGATGTAACCCGCCGCATCCCTGTCGATATCGTAACGATACCCGAACGAAACCGACACTAGCTGGTCGTCCGACATGGCCAACAACTCTTCTTCCCTGTCTCCGCTGCTTTGCTGGAAGATACGACCGCGGTCTACGACGAGGACGCGGTCTCTCCCGCGAAAGCGGTAGCGGCCCTCGAGTGCACCTAGGACCTCGTCCGACAGTGGCACCACATCGATTTCCTCCGGCACGTAGTCCGGCCATCCGTATTCCGCTGCTATGGCACGCAGGACGTGTGCCTTCACGCCTTCGCCGTGTGACGAATTCGTCATTACTACGGCTCCGCGACCGCGCGAAACGTATGCATAGAGCTCGGAGATGTAGTTGTTGCCGTGGCCCTCCAGTCGGAAGAAGCGCCAGTCTCCCTCGCCGCCGACCTCGTAACCGAGACCACGGTTCTCGAACTGCTGCGCCAGCATCTGTTCTGCCGAGCCTTGCGAAATGACTGTGTTGGACTGGCCGGAGAACGATCGTTGGAGTTCGAGGGCCAGTCGGGCGAGGTCGGATGGTGTGGTCCACAAGCCTAGCGCGGCGAGTTCGGGATAGAGGCGCCACCGTCCCGCGACCTGCTCATTGCTGGGCTCGTAGCCGGATGCAGCGTTCGCAGCAAGCGCTTCGGTCAATGGTTGTGTGTGGAAGCTCCTCTCCATGCCGAGTGGCGAGAGCACCGTCGTGCGTGCATAGTCAGCATAGGATGATCCGGCAATGTCCTGCAACAGCTGTTGAAGCACGACGTATCCGCCAAGGGAGTAACGCTGCCGCGATCCGGGTGCGTCAAGCACGCGAATTGGCGGGTTGGTCGCCGGGGGGATGCCGTCCAGTATCTGCTCGAGAGTGGGAAGCACATCTTCAGTCGAGTAGCCCAACAGACTGGGGACCGATAGACCGGAGGTGTGGCTCATTATCCGCCGCAGCGTCACCGGCTCTGACGTAGTGAACTCGTTGTCTGGTATCTGCCATGAGGAGAGGTAATCGTTTACGCTCTGGTCGAGGTCGATAGCTCCTGCCTCGACTAGCCGAAGGGCTGCGATGGCTGCGATGCCCTGGCTAATGTGACCAGCTAGAAACAGCGTGGTGGTGTCAACGGACATACCACCGACCTGTTTCACGCCGTATCCCTTGGCCCACTCCAGTCTTCCGTTGTTGATCACGGCGATGCCCACGCCGGGAACTCGGTAGCGTTGCATCACCTCCCGAATCGAGTGCCGTGGCAGTTCCTCTCCGCGCACCACCACAGCCGGGAGCAGTCCGTTCTCGACCCGTTCGATGCGCTGCAAGACGGTGTCACTTGTGCGTGCACCATCCGAGCAAGCAATCGTCGGCGCCAAACCGAGCGACAGCAGGAGCGTGTTTCTCAGTAGTTTCATGAAGGCAACTCGAGTTTCCAGTGTCTTGGGGGAGTGAGGTCCCAAGTACCCTACCGGTAGGCAGCGCGGGAAGTTTCGTTCTGGGGGGGCAGGAGGGGACGGAGGGGAACCTTACCGTTGTACCCTGTACGCTGTACTCTGTATCAAGTCGAACGGGAGTGGATCTAACAGTGACTTCTCGTCTTTCGCGCGATGTGGGCTTGCCCGGGGCTGTGCTTCTAGGGCTCGGCTCCATTCTCGGAACGGGTGTGTTCGTGAGCATTGGTATCGCCACCGACATTGCCGGTCCGGCAGTGGTGCTTGCCATCGTGGTGGCCGCTTTGGTGGCCACGTGCAATGCACTCTCGAGCGCCCAGCTCGCAGCCAGCAACCCTGTGAGTGGCGGCACCTATGAGTACGGCTATCGCTACCTTACGCCGCTATTCGGCTTTTCGGCCGGTTGGCTGTTTCTCTGCGCCAAGTCCGCGTCGGCCGCGACTGCGGCCCTGGGGTTCTCCGCATACACACTCAATGCGTTGAGTGTAACGTCCAGTGAGTTGCGCACTGCTGTTGCGCTTGTTGCCGTCGCGGGCATCACTGCGTTGGTGGTGTGGGGCATGAGGAGGTCCAACCGTGCGAACGCGATCGTAGTTTCGATCACGCTACTTGCATTGATCGCCTTTGTTGTGGGAGGCATGCCAACTTTGATGTCGGGTGGTGCAGGGAACCTGCAGCCATTCTTCCGGGTGGGCACTGACGGTAGCGGCGGTGCTACTGGAGCATTCCTGCATGCCACCGCACTCATGTTTGTTGCCTACACCGGTTACGGACGTGTGGCCACTCTCGGTGAGGAGATCACAGATCCACGGCACAACATACCCAAGGCCATTGTGCTGACGTTGCTGGTGTCTCTGCTTGTCTACGTTGCGGTGGGACTAGTGGGAGTGGGGTCGGTCGGCAGTGCTGCCTTTGCTGCTGCGACTCAGGAAGTAGCCGCGCCGCTGGAGATAGTGGCGCGACAGTTCAACGTGAGAGGCTTGCCGGAGTTCGTCGCGATCGGTGCAGTGACCGCGATGCTCGGCGTGCTGTTGAACCTGATACTCGGCCTGTCGCGGGTGGTGCTGGCAATGGCCCGTCGGGGCGACATGCCGGCGCAATTTGCGCGGCTGGACGCAGCAAACACCACGCCGCTGGCTGCGGTACTATTCACGGGCGTAATAGTAGGTGCGATCGTTCTGATCGGTGACATTCGCGTCGCCTGGTCATTCAGCGCGTTTACCGTGCTGTTCTACTACGCGGTCACCAATCTCGCGGCCCTCACCATGCCGGCGCGTGAGCGGCTGTATCCCAGGATCGTTTCAGTCTCTGGTCTGATCGCGTGCGTTCTGTTGGCGTTCTTCCTGGAGCGATCGATTTGGCTGGTGGGTCTGGGTGTGGTGGGCGTGGGTATCGTCTGGCATCTGGTGGCGCAATTCCGCCGTGGCGGTCAGGGCGACTGAGTGCTCTGCAGGACGGTCAAAGACGGTGTGATTTGGCGAGGTTCTTCTACTCGCCACCAACGGGCAGCTCGCTGTTCACCCTGAGGCGAGCGATCTTCCAAGATCGTTAGGTGTCTGCACCCTAGAAACTTTGCACCTCAACACGCGGACTCGCCAACCCCGCGCACGTACCGCATCTTCTCACTTGTAGCGGCACGCCGTCATAGAGCAGACGAGGAAAACACCCATGACAACAAGACTATCTCGCCGAGAGTTTCTCGCACTGAGTGGAAGTGCAATGGGAGTTACTGCCACTACCGCCTGTTCCACACAATCTGGTGCAACGCAGAGTCCAGCACCTTCGGACAGCCCGAGGGCGTTCTCTGCCAAGAGTCCGGATCCCTGGATCGAGATCGACCACGCGGCCTTCCAACACAACGTGCGCGAGGCATCCCGCTTGGCGGGTGGGCGCCCCATTCTGGCCGTGGTCAAGAACAATGCCTACGGCTTGGGCGATCGAACGGTTGGCCCTATCCTCGCCGATTGCCGCGAAGTCGGTGGCATTGCCTGCGTCAGGGTGCACGAGGGTTTGGCCATGAGGGAGGCGGGCGTCAGCAAACCGATTCTCAACATGGCGGAGGTCTCCGAGCAGGAGATGGAAGTGCTGGCGCGTAACGGGATCACTTCTTCGGTCTGGCTCGACGACGCGCCTCGGCGGATCGATCGCGTCGCGCGCCGGCTGGGACAACCAGTGCCGATCCAGCTATACCTCGATACCGGAATGAACCGGGAGGGCATGCCGTACCGTCGTGCTCGGGAGTGGATGGAGACTCTGTTGACAAGCGAGTCGGCGGATGTGCTCGGTACCTACACCATGTTCGTGCACGAGTTGGAGTTCGACCGCGAGCAACTGGCTCGTTTCCAGGGAATCGTCTCCCGGGCTCAGGCGAGTGGCTTGGCGCTGGGCACCCTGCACGCGGCCCCGACGTTTGAACTGTTCCAGCTTCCGGAAGCCCACTTCGACATGGTGCGTCCGGGGAACGCGTTGTTCGGCAACTACCCCAGCGTCGAAGGCATGC
>JBDGXD010000242.1:0-6876 GCA_039584755.1 Gemmatimonadota bacterium | reverse complement strand
GAGCCGCAAGACTTCATGTATTTTGCCCAGGCGCAGGTTTGGTCATTCCCGATGACCATCCATCTTAGGACATCTGGAGATCCGCAAGCGCTGGCACCCCTCGTTCGTAGGGAGGTCGAACGACTCGATTCCGCAATGCCGGTAGCCGATCTGCGGACTATGACTAACCAGATGGGAATCGCGCTGTTCCCGGCCCGGTTGGGAGGCATAACCCTTGGCCTGTTTGGGATTCTGGGGATGATCCTGGCCGCCGTGGGCATCTACAGTGTTATGGCGTACTCGGTCACTCAACGGACAAGGGAGATCGGGATCCGTGTCGCCCTCGGGGCCAACTGGGGTCAAGTGGTGCGGATGGTGGTTAAGAAGGGCATGGGATTGGTCGGCATTGGCGTCGTGCTCGGGTTGCTCGCTGCTTTCGGTACCAGTTCGTTCATGGCAGGCTTGCTTTACGGTGTGAGTGCATTGGATCCTGTGACTTTCATTGGGGTGCCCGGAATGCTGTGTGCGGTGGCGCTGCTCGCCTCGTTCATACCGGCGCGGCGCGCTGCTGCGGTAGATCCGATGAAGACGCTGCGGGCGGAGTAGGGTGGAATCGCGTACGCATAGTCTCACACGTTGAATTGGTGGAGCGGCAGCGGTTAACTTGCAGCAGCATGTTGCACGACTTTGATCTGAGATTCTCGATGCACGTTGGTGTGGTGGTGACATTGACTGTCGCTGCCGCACTTTCTTGTACGCCCGAACTGCCAACCCCCGATCCCGCGAGACATCGCGCTGACGTACAAGCGTGGCAGGAGCGGCGAGTGGAAGGCATCAAGCAACCTGACGGTTGGCTCTCGGTTGTAGGTCTCTACTGGCTGGAGCAGGGAACAAACGACTTCGGATCCGATTCATCCAATCCGATAGTCTTTCCTGGAGCTGACGTACCTTCCCGCGTAGGCACGTTCGTACTGAACGGCGATGCTGTCCGCATGGACGTCGCTCCAGGTGTCGTTGTGACTAGTGACGGGGAGCCGGTGACCTCACTCGTGCTCTCATCCGACGCGTCCGGTAGGACTACCGTGGCCCGATTGGCTTCCCTCCTGTGGTATGTGATCGAGCGTCAAGATCTGGTTGGCATTAGACTAAAAGACACTGCGAATGCAGCGATCCGGCAGTTCGATGGTATCGACACCTTCCCGGTCGATGTCGACTGGATCATATCTGCTCGCTTCGATCGCTACGATCCACCGAAGACAATCGAAGTGCCCAACGTACTTGGGTTCACATCACTGCAACCGTCGCCAGGCGCGGTGGTGTTTCGTGTAAACGGCGAGAGCTATCGGCTGGACGTCACAGGTGATCCCGATGCCGGCTCCTTCTTCATGACGTTTGGTGATGCAACGAATGGTCTAGAATCCTACGGTGGCGGACGCTTCCTCACAGTTGCAGCGCCGGACGAACGTGGTCGAACGTACATCGACTTCAACCTGGCGTACAACCCACCGTGTGTGTTCACGGCTTTCGCTACGTGTCCACTACCGCCGCCTCAGAACCGCCTCCCAATTCGCGTCGAAGCTGGTGAGAAGAATTATGCTGGGGCGGTTTACTAATTCGTCCCGAGTGTCGGGTCAACAGATCTAGCGACGTAGGGAAGTCACGCCACCCTCTAGCTGGTACAGTGCTGTCACCTCATCCTGCGTAAGTGGCCGATTGAAAAACGCCAACTCGTCGTACAATCCGGTATAGTTGACTCCAACACGAATCTCAGCATTTGCTAGATCCCACATAAGGGCTTCCGGTATGTCCGAAGTCGTGCCCTGTAGTCGACCGTTGAGAAAGAGTTGGGCCGTACCGCCGGAGCTGGAATTGAGGCCTTGATAGGTAACGACCACATGAGTCCATTCACCGCGTCGGAAGGGAGGTGAGTCCACCACCACCAATCGTTCGAAGAAGAACGGGTAGTCGTCCGAAGATAGATGCTCCGGATTCCAGGAATCCAGGTCACCAAACACGCCCAGTCGGAACTGACGTGGTTCATCCCTCGTGAAGTCCACCCAAATAGCAGCATCATCGTATGAAACATCGGTGATCTGTATCGGATCACAGTACCCCGGATACAAGTCCTCGTTGGGACTCAAGCTCAGCCAAAACGAGACCGTACCACTCCAGTCGCTCTCCGAGAAGCCCACGTTGCCCTGAGCGCGATAGAAGATAGAGTGCGTGTTTCTCTCGTTGAATCTGAGTGCGCCGCCAAACCTGCCTTGCTCCGCGAGTAACTCGACGTCGGGGTTCCCGATTCCCGGTTGGGCCCGGTCCCGTCCAGTTTCAGGAGGCACCGTGTAGATTTGCGGGTCACCGCCTGCTAGATCGGCGTCCGTTCCTTGGTCGAACGAGGTGTGGAAGATGAGTGCGTCTCGTAGGACCTCGGTGGGAGCGTCAGATTGCGTGTCTGACCTCGCATGTTCGTCAGACGTACATGCGATCGCGAGTACCCAGCTCAGGACCAACGCGACACGGGCGGACTTGCTGCTGCAGAGCGTCATGACCACTCCAGTTCAGGTACACTGCAAGTGTAGTACGCGATTCCGCTGCCGCTAGTGTCTGTTCATGGTCACTTGAATGGAGTCGGTGCCTTGTACGGGCAGGATGGGTGGGGCTGAGAACCAGCGTCGGCCACTTGGTCACGATACGTCTTTCACATAGTGCGTAGCAGCAAGACAGGTTTCCCTGACCGAGGATGCATCAATGCTGGTTACTTTTACATACCGCAAAGCATTCCCCTGGTTCACGATCCCGCGGATGGCCGAAGACGTGAAAGACTGGTTGGAAGGGAGGAGGCCCGAATGAGCAACGAGATACGAATAGTCATTGGTGATATCCGGCTTCATGCGGAACTCAACGACTCGCCAACGGCCAAGGCTATCTTCAATGCGCTGCCCATTGTCGGCTCTGGCAACCGCTGGGGTGAAGAGATCTACTTCGAGATACCCGTAGATGAGCCCTTGGATACAGATGCCACCGAGGAGGTGGCGGTCGCAGACATTGGCTACTGGCCGCCGGGGAGAGCTTTCTGCATCTTCTTTGGTCCAACACCAGTATCTACAGGTAACGAGCCGAAAGCCGCGAGCCCGGTAAACCGGATTGGGAAGGTGCTTGACGAGGTGCGTGTCCTCACCGCTTCACCTCATGGAACCGAGGTTCGAATTGAGAGAGCGGAGTGATCTACCGCGGCCCACAATCGATGAACGTGGATTCCCAACCATACAACGCAGTCGCCTTGAACGCGCATGTCCAGTCGGGAGAGAGCTCCACCAGGAGACGAATCTATGAGTGACTCAACCCAGTTCAAATCAGGACGACACTTTCTTCAGATTCCTGGTCCCTCCAACACGCCCGACAGAGTGCTGCTGGCGATGGCAAAGCCGACCATCGATCACCGTGGACCAGACTTCGCCCGACTGACATTCGGCATCCTCGACCGCCTGAAGCCGGTGTTCCGGACGTCGGGGCCGGTACTGATGTTTCCGGCATCTGGCACCGGCTCGTGGGAAGCAGCATTGGTCAACACAGTGTCACCCGGCGATCGAGTGCTTGCCTTCGAGACGGGACACTTTGCGACGGCTTGGCGCAATGTGGCGGTGAAGTTGGGGATCGAGGTGGACTGGGTAGAGGGGGACTGGCGGCACGGGGTCGATCCCACTGTTGTGGAATCAAGGTTGGCAGAAGACTCGCACCGGAGCATCAAGGCAGTGCTTGTAGTCCACAACGAGACATCAACCGGCATAACAAGCAGAGTGCCGGAAGTACGAACCGCCATGGATAAGGTCGGGCATTCCGCGCTGCTCATGGTCGACGCGATTTCTTCCTTGGGGTCGATCGACTACCGACACGAGGAGTGGGGTGTGGACGTGACGATCTGTGCGTCGCAGAAAGGACTCATGCTACCACCCGGGATCGGGATTAACGCAGTGAGTCAGAAAGCGATCACCGCAGCGCGATCCTCAGGCTTCGCCAGGTCGTACTGGGATTGGGACCCCGTGATCAAGATGAACGAGAAGGGATTCTTCCCGTATACGCCGCCAACGAACCTGCTGTACGGCATGGATGAGGCGCTAGACATGTTGCTGGAGGAGGGTCTGGCAAACGTCTTCGCTCGGCACCGCTGCTTGGCCGAGGCAACGCGCGCCGCGGCGAAGGCTTGGGACCTCGAGTTGTGCGGCGTAGATCCGGCAGAGTATTCCGACACGCTCACCGCCGTCATGACACCGGACGGTCACGACGCCGACGACTTGCGTCGTTTGATTCTCGAACGGTTCGACATGTCGCTGGGCACTGGACTAGGCAAGGTGAAGGGCAAGTTGTTCCGCATCGGGCACCTAGGAGACTTCAACGATCTGACCTTGGCAGGTACCCTGTGCGGTGTCGAGATGGGTCTAGGATTGGCTGGAATTCCTCATACGAAAGGCGGTGTGAACGCCGCGCTCGAGTCGCTAGCCCTCAACTCCTAACCAACAGCCCACCGAGGCACATGGATCCCACGACAGCCGTCACAACGAACGTTGTTCTCGCCATAGCCGGTTTCGCCGGCTGTGTCGTGTTGTTGATGTTCCTGATCGCCAAGTGGAAGTGGCACGTATTCCTGGCGCTACTGTTGCCCATTCTGTTGTTCGGTGTGCTCCCCGGCATCCAGCGCAACAACTTCATCCAGGCATTCGAGCAGGGCTTTGGCAACACTCTGGGCAAGATCGGCATCGTCATAGTGCTCGGCTCGATCATCGCCGAGGCGTTACGGCATACCGGTGCCATTCAAGTGATAACGCGCTCCATGGTGCGGCTGGTAGGTGCCAACAGAATGCCGTTCGCGTTAACGCTCACCGGGTTCGTGCTCGGCGTTGCCATCTTCTCCGACGTGGCCTATGTGATCTTGAACCCCTTGGTGCATTCAGCAGCGCATGCAATGGGAGTCAGTATCGGTACAATGTCCATTGGGTTGGTGGGTGCATTGCAGCTGACGCACGCTATCGTACCGCCAACTCCGGGGCCGCTTGCGGCCGCGGCTCTGGTTGGTGCCGACATTGGCAAGACGATCATCTTCGGGTCTATCGCGTGTCTGGTGGGATCGGTCGCGGGCTGGGTGTGGGGCCAGTACGTGTGTGGGCCGCGTCTGAAGACCCAGCCGTCGGAGGAGTTCCGCGACAACGACTTCTTTGAGGCCGGCGAGGGCAAGCGTCTGCCCTCGACGTTCAGATCCTACGCGCCCATCGCGATCCCTGTGGTACTGATCAGCGCACAGAGTGTTGCCAAGCTGATACTCGACGAAGGCAATCTGCTGCGTGAGGTTCTATCGTACATCGGATGGCCCGTGGTCGCGTTGGCCATCGGACTGCTGCTCGCCTATCTCAACATCAACACCAAGGACAACAAGACCGAGACCACCAACACCTGGGTCAAGGACGGTCTCAAGACGTCGGCCATGATCCTGGTGGTTACCGGACTCGGCGGTTCACTCAGCGCGATCCTTAAGGGCACCCCGGCGGTCGACTTCATTGCCGACGCGTTTGCCACCTATGGTCTTCCCTCAATCCTGCTTCCCTTTGCCATAGGCATCATCGGAAACATGCTGACGGGATCGACGACCGTGGGTGTAATCACTGCCGGCTCACTGGTCGCGCCAATGCTGGGGCCGCTGGGACTTTCACCCGAGGCTGCGATGCTGTCGGGTGCCTCTGGCTCGGTGATCATCAAGTATGTGAACTCGAGCTACTTCTGGGTCTGCACCTCCCTGAGCAAGCTCGAGGTGAAGGAAGCTTTGTGGGGCTATGGTGGTGTGACGCTAGTGGGTGGGTTGGCGTCCTTTGCGGCGGTTTGGGTTATGTGGGCGACGGGAGCGATTTGACCTGGTTTCCCAACCCGCGGGGCGGACAGGCCGTCAACATCAGCCTTATGTCCACGGGCAACAGGCTGATGTCAACGGACAATGGGCTAATGTCGACGGACAATGGGCTAATGTCGACGGACAATGGGCTAATGTCGACGGACAATGGGCTGATGTCGACGGACAACGGGCTGATGTGGACGGACAAACGGCTGATGTCGACGGACAAACGGCTATTGTCGACGGACAATGGGCTGCTGTCCACGGACAGGCGGGTGATATCCGTGGACAAGCTGCTGATGTGGAGGGCTAGGAAGGCGAACGGACACGGAATCTGCGTCCGCGGGTGATTCCGTACGAGCGCGGATGACTGGGCCACGAACACCAGCGGGGACAGCGTTTCGAATTTCAGATTTGGCATGCCGAAATTCAGGTTAGGCGTGCCGAAACTTGATCTCGCCGTGCTCAAGTTCGATTACGCCGTGATGAAATTCGATCTTGCCGTGGTGAAATTCGATTACGCCGTGATCAAATGCGATTACGCCGTGCTGAAACTCGCTTTCGTCGTGATGTAATTCAATCTCGGCGTAATGAAATTCAATCCCGGCCTGGTGAAATTGAGGGTATCAGGAATTTTGTGTTTGTGAGCCATACTATGTATCACGACATTGGAGGCGAGTATGGCGCGACGCAAAGCGACGATCCCACCGGAGCTATTAGACCAGCTTCTTGATGGGGCCGATCCGGCGACGGTATTTGAGTCAGACGGTTTGGTTGACGAGTTGAAGAGGGCTTTGGCCGAGCGGATACTGGATGCTGAGATGGAGGTGCATCTGGGATCCGAGGTAGAGAAGGCTGTCAGGAACCACCGCAACGGCCACAGCAAGAAGACGGTCTTGACGGACTCGAGCGCACTTGAGCTGTCGATTCCCCGCGATCGTCATGGTCATTTTGAGCCTCAGCTGATCGAGAAGTACCGCCGTCGGTTCCCCGGTTTCGACGAGAAGATCATTGCGCTT
>JBDGXD010000241.1:0-8215 GCA_039584755.1 Gemmatimonadota bacterium | reverse complement strand
TGCGCGGCATCTACCCCGTAGATGCTCTCACAGGCGGCATTCATGAAAGACCAGTTGCCTGCTGTGTCGATCTGCCATACGAGATCCGTGGCCGATTCGACGAGTTCGCGGTACTGCTCCTCGGCACGGCGCACCGCTTGCTCCGCTCGCTTCATCGCAGTTATGTCATCGTACATCACGAAGCTGACACCGCCGGCGACGCCTACAACCGGTGCGGCCGACATGCGCACCGTGATTACTGTTCCGTCCTTGCGTTGCCGGTCCAGTTCATCGACCACCATCCCGGAATCCGTCACCAGAGTCTCGATCACCGGCCCCGCCCCGCCAGAGGTCTCCGCACCAAAGATGTGGTTGATGTCATCTCCGATCACCTTCGCACCCTCATACTGGAACAACTCTTCGAACGCAGGATTGACACCGAGAATTCGACCCTTCTTGTCGAGCGTCACTATCGCGTTCGGCGCACTGGTCAGCACGGCATCCAGGAACCTCCGTTCACGCAGCGTCTCGGCTTGACTCATCTCGAGCCGGGTCAACGTTCGGAGGTGCCTAGTGAGTTCACTGTAGGAAAGCTGGAACAGACGGACCATGACCAGAGAGAACAATGCGATCAGCAACACAGCTATCAGGTGCGATCGGTCTTGCCCGTTCAACAGCACCGCCACCGCCATCGGTAGGGTGAGCGTTCCGAGAAAGGTGTAGAAGCTTGCCGGGTCAGCTGCCAAGAATGTCATGGCAGCGGCCACGAGACCGGCGAAGACGACCATGAGGATCGCCAGATCGTGAAACGGCAGATGGGGAGAGAAAAGCAGTGCCCCAGCCGCCCACACGAGTCCCGAGGCTGCGACACTGAGCCGCACATTGGCTACAACCCGATCAGCTGCAGGATTCCGCCGCGCGATATGGATGCGGTGCCTCGAACGGAGGAGGCTGACAGTCACAAGCACAGCTATCCAAGCGAGGAGCATGCCCCGCGGCACACTGGGCCAGGCCAGTAGCACAACGACGGCAGCAAGGACTACGTGCAGCAACTCGGCGGTCGCCCCTTTGGGTAGCAGCCGCCGCACAAGTAGGGTCCTGGTGCCCGACTCGACCCCATCGGACACGGAGCGATCCCCGAGGGCTTCATCGGGCATCCGGCCGATCAGCGACGGACGAGGCTGGCTGGTAGCTACCTCACCCGGTATGGTCGAGTCCCGCCCACTGCTCATATTCGGCCTTCGTCGCTATAGGAATGGATGCAACCTGATAATATAGGACCTCTAGACTGAGATCGCTCGCTGCCAGCGGTCCAGCCCATTTGCCACGGTGGTCCCACCCGACCCGCCCGAGTACCTTTCCCCGACGTCTGGAAGCCACATGGACTGTTCACACTGGAGACGACTGGATGCTGAAAGCTGGAATTGGGACCAAGTTGGCGGTGGGTATCGCCGTGATCGCCGTGACGGGTGCGGTCGCTGTTGCCCTCGCGCCCCGGACTCTTGCTGCTGAACCGGAGGTTCTGCTCTACACAACTCCTACGTGAGGCTGCTGCGGCGCATGGGCCGAGCACTTGCGTGACAAGGGCTTCAAAGTAACAACCGAGTATGTGTCTGATCTGACCTCGATCAAGATCAACCATGGTGTGACTCCCGAGCTAGCAGGTTGTCATACTGCGGTGGTCGAGGGATATGTAATCGAAGGGCACGTGCCTGCCAGTGAGATTTACCGTCTGCTCGAAGAGCGACCCGGTGTTGTCGGCCTCTCGGTTCCCGGAATGCCTGGAGGATCACCGGGGATGGAGGGTGCGCCAGCGGAGAACTACCAAGTCTTGACGTTCGACCGAGACGGCCGTAGGGAGGTCTACGCCAGCTACTGAGGTGTGGTGACCTTGACTGGCTTCACGCAGTCACGCGGTGGATCGACGAGGGACGAGATCAGGGAGATGGTGGAACGGGCAGTCGGTGGTAGCTGGTTTGACTAACGTCTATGGTGGCACGTGCGCTGCTGTCCATTGCCCCTACTACCACCTCTGCAAACTGGTAGAGCGGGACAGAGGGGGGCCGGATTGCTTCGGTTTGCGACACTCACAGCAGCACCCGCCTTGTCCCAAGCGTGGGCATGGGGTTCAGGGGGGCAGCGGGCATGGAGGTGAGAGCGTACACCTGACCCCTGGCTTCAGTCAGGGGTCTTCCAATGGCAGCCCGGTGAGGACCCCGGCCTGAAGACCGGGGTTAGGTTCCTACCGTTGTATCCCGAGCTGCCGCCTGCGGCTAGATCTCTCTCAACAGCGGCCGTGTAAGACAAGTTGGACCGCCCGCTCCCTTGTGACTGATCTCGTCACCATCAATCTCGAACACTTCTGCACCCGCACCCTCCAGTCTCGTTCGCGTAACCGGATTGCCACTCAGTATGATGCATTTGCGAGGTGCAACAGCCAACACGTTACAGCCCATAGTGTGAAACTCGTCGTCGGGAACCTCTACGAGCTGGAACCCTCGCGTCTCCAGCTCCTGGGTGAAGGCATGCGGCAACAACGGTGCGTACACCAGAGCCAAGTCGCGGTCGATTGGACTCAATATCGACATCAAGTGAAACACATCTCCGGGGACCTCCATATCCGGTAGCGGAACAACGATCAAGTCAGCTACGCAATCGCCCAGCAGCATCTTCAGCTGATCGATCCCAGCAGCGTTGGTCCGCCTACCTCTTCCAACCGCCAGGCATCGCGTGTCCAACCATACGACATCACCACCTTCCACCGTGCCAGGCTCGACGATGTTGCCAATCACTGGCACACCCAACCTCTCGAAAGCCGCCCTTTGCGCCGCAGGTTCCCAGCGCCTCTGTTCCTTGCCCATGTTGCAGAGAATCACGCCCTCATCACAACAGATGGACGCGTCACGCACATAGATCGAATCCAATCCGGCGCTTTCAAGCGGGGGCATGAACTCCAACTCGATGTCAAACGACTCTAGCCTGGCAACGAGATCGTCATACTCGATCACAGCCCGGTGGTAATCTGGCTGCCCCAGGTAGTTGAGCCCACGCCACCGTTCGGCGATGAATGAGTCACTATGGAAAGCGTCGCGCGCGTGCTTCAACAGCAGTCGCTTGATCACCCCGACATCTGATTGGGCAGTGCGTGTCACGAGTTAGCCTCGGCGGCGGTTCGTTCGGCCCTCCATACGGTCCAGACATACACCGGCACGCCGGCAAAGAGCAGCAGAATCCCCCAGTATACGATCTGACTTCCGGCGCCTGCGATTGCCCACAGGGAGTAGAGAAAAGCCAGCACGGCGATCGCACTTGAACCAAAGAGTCGTTGTCCCTTGAACCTCTCCCGCTCTCTGATGAAGATCATCAGTTCGCTCATGCTGGAGAGCGTGTAGGCCACCAATGTGTGCAATGCTGCCAGCAGGATAATGAAGTTGAACTGCTCAACCAGCCCTCTGGTATAGTTCATCCCGATCAAGACCGTGACCAGCACGCTCGACATGATGATTCCTGCAGCCGGTGTTCCCCTGGGCGAGATACGACTGAACGCCACAGGGAACAGACCATCGCGCGCGGCAGCGAGCGGAATCTGACCTTGCAGCAGTATCCAGCCGTTGAGTGCGCCAAAGCACGAGATCGCCGCGCCTGCACCAACAGCGTAACCGGCCCAACTGCCCCATACCTCGCGAGCTGCGTCGGCATAGGGTGCATTGGATACCGCTAGTCCCGCAGGTGGTATTATCCCCATCACTGCCACCGTCCCCAGGATGTAAACAAACGCCGTCACAACGGTGCCGATTATCGTCGCGCGCGGGATCGTTCGCTGTGGATCGCGTACGTCGTCTGCCGGTATCGTAGCTGACTCCAAGCCAAGAAACGCCCACAGTGTCAACGCTACAGTGGCGGTTACTGCCGAGAAATTCGATCCTCCACTTGCGTTGAGTGGCGTGAAATGGTCGGCATTGAGAAACAGCAGACCCAGTGTAGCGATTACGATCAGCGGTACTAGCTTGAGGATCGTCGTGATCAGTTGTACCCAACCCGCGTTGCGTATACCGGCGGAGTTGATCCAGCTGAGCAGCCAGATGGCAGCAATTGCAACTGCGGCGGCCAGAACTCCGTTCGTCGCCAACACCGGCACAAACACGGTCAGGTAGCTGACTAGGGCAACCGAGATCGCAGCGTTACTGGTCCAAATCGAAATCCAGTAGCCCCAAGCCACTAGAAAGGCTGCAAAATCGCCGAATCCTCTGCGCGTGTACGCGTAGGGCCCACCAGCCGCCGGGACGAGACTACTGAGCCGGGCGAAGACCAACGCAAGAAGCAGCGCACCTGCCGATGTCACCAACCATCCGACCACGCTGATGCCACCGTAGGCTGCGAGCGAGGCGGGCAACAGGAACACGCCAGAGCCGATCATATTGCCAATGACCAGTGACGTGGCCATCGGAAGACCGAGACTCTTGGGTGTGCTTGGCATATCGCGAGTGTCGGCTGTCAGCGGACGACGGTCCTAAGCAGCAATGAACGCATCCAACTCCGCGATCAAGCTGTCCTTTTCATCCCTGTCGAGGAAGGTGGCCTCGAATGAGTTCCTCGTGGCCCGATAGAGATCCTGCCGACTCAGATTCAGTCCATCTCGGGTTGCCACATAGTTCTCTGTCATGTAGCCGCCGAAGTACGCCGGATCATCCGAGTTTATCGTGACACACAATTCCATGTCCAAGAGTCGTTTGAAGTTGTGATCGGCCATCTGATCAAACACACATAACTTCACGTTCGACAGTGGGCAGACGGTCAGCGGTATCCGTTCGTCCTTCAATCGCTCCATCAACTGCGTGTCTTCAATGCAACGAACACCGTGGTCGATCCTTGCCACTTGGAGGAGATCGAGTGCCTGCCAGATGTACTCCGGCGGACCCTCCTCACCCGCGTGTGCTACCGTCAAGAATCCTGCGTCCCGTGCTTTGTCGAACACCGACTGGAATTTCTCGGGTGGGTGACCGACCTCGGAAGAGTCGAGTCCGACTGCGATAATCCAGTCTCTGAACGGTAGAGACTGTTGCAACGTCTCCATCGCAGCTTCCGCGCTGAGGTGGCGCAGGAAGCACATTATGAGCTTCGATGACAAACCAAATTTCGCCTTGGCATCTTCCAACGCACGGTGTATTCCCTTAACCACGATCTCGAACGGTATTCCCCGATCGGTGTGAGTCTGGGGATCGAAGAAGATCTCTGTGTGACGTACGTTCTGAGCGTTGACGCGCTCGAGATATGCCCACGTCATGTCGTAGAAGTCCTGTTCGTGAAGCAGGACAGCTGCGCCCTGATAGTAAATATCCAGGAACGACTGAAGATCGGCGAACTCATAGGCCTTGCGCACATCATCCACCGACTCAAATGGAATGTCCACACCGTTGCGGTTGCCAATCTCGAACATGAGTTCCGGCTCGAGCGTTCCTTCTATGTGGAGGTGGAGTTCGGCCTTGGGAATCTGCTCTATGAAATCGCTCATGCTGATGCTCCGTACGGAGTTTCGTTGGGTGGATGGGATAATGGATCAAGATCGTACTGCGGCAAGGCGGGTGGGTCAAGATTGAGGAGGGGAAGAAGGGGAAGGTGAGAAGAGGAGAGTCCCAATTTCTCCTTCCCCTCCTTCCGCTCCTCCCTAGCTATCTTGCACTGATTCGGGTTCCACCAAACCACACCGCCAATGATAAAGGTGATCGTAGGACAACTGAAGGCACTGAACGACACCCTCCGTCAGACCGAGCAGATCTACATGGTGCTGGTATCGGTTGTCATCGGTCTGTTGGGTGGATTCTGCGCAGTGGGTTTCCGTCTGCTCATCCAAGCTCTCAATGGGGTATTCTGGGGTGAGGGACAGTACACCATCCAGTACATCCGCGACCTGCCCTTCTGGTGGAAGATTCTGGCACCTACCGTCGGCGGGCTGATCGTCGGCTTGATCGTGTATCGCTTCGCCCGCGAAGCCAAAGGACACGGCGTACCCGAAGTCATGGAGGCCGTCGCCGTGCGCGGCGGGCGGATACGACCCCGTGTGGTGATTGCCAAGATGTTCGCCTCGGGGATCTGCATCGCCTCCGGCGGTTCCGTAGGCCGCGAGGGACCGATAGTCCAGATTGGCTCAGCCCTAGGGTCCACCATAGGTCAATGGTTGAAGATCGATCAGCAACGATTGCGCACGCTGGTAGGCTGTGGGGCAGCCGCTGGAATCGCTGGGACGTTCAATGCACCTGTTGCTGGAGCACTGTTCGCCGTGGAGATCATACTGGGCGACTTCGGTGTGGCTCAGTTTTCGCCCATCGTTATCTCGTCTGTTGCCGCGACGGTGGTGAGCCACCAGTTCCTCGGCGATTTTCCCGCTTTCGAGGTCACGGGCTACTCGCTGGTGCACGCAAACGAGTTGTTTGCGTACGCCGCGTTGGGAATCATGGCAGGGCTGGTAGCGTTGGCCTTCATCCGAACGTTGTATCGCTCCGAGGATTGGTTCGACAAGATCCGACTCCACCCAGTGCTCAAGACGGCACTTGGCGGCACAATCATTGGCGTAATCGGCATATGGCTGCCACACATATTTGGCGTCGGCTATGAAGCCATCAATGAAGCCTTGAACGGCACGATGGTGTGGCACTTCATGCTGATCCTGGTAGTTGCAAAGATCGTCGCCGTATCGATAACGATCGGTTCGGGGGGCTCTGGAGGCGTGTTTGCTCCTTCACTGTTCATCGGTGCAATGCTGGGTGGTTCGGTTGGAACAGTGGCCCACACCCTGTGGCCGACGGGAACCGCAGACCCTGGGGCGTATGCGTTGGTAGGAATGGGTGCAGTCGTTGCAGCCGGCACCCACGCACCTATCACGGCCATTCTCATCATTTTCGAACTGACCAACGACTACGAGATCATCTTACCTCTGATGATCAGTTGCATCATCGCAACGTTGTTGACCACGCGGTTACAGCGATCGTCGATATATACCTTGAAACTGCTCCGTCGCGGGATCGACATCTACAAAGGTCGAGCCGTCAATGTCTTGGAGCCCGTAGCGGTACGGGAAGTCGTCCGGTCTGAGGTCATCACCGTTGTGTCGGATGAGCGACTGGGTTCGGTGGTCTCCAAGCTCATCAACCACCCGGGTACCACACTCTTCGTTACGGATGAAGACGGGATGTTGGAGGGCGTCGTGACGGCCGATCAGATACGACCTGTCATGAGCGACGCTGCGTCTCTCGACGCACTGCTCATCGCACAGGACGTGATGGTCGAAGGCGAGTTCCCCAAGGTAGGGCCAGACGACTCGCTGGCTGATGTGATGCGGCATCTCGGGATGTATCGCGGTGAGGTACCGGTACTCGAGAACGGAAGATTGATCGGGGTTATCTGGCCCAAGGACGTCATCGAGCGATACAACACGGAGATCTTCAAACGCGACATGGCACGGAGCATGGTGTCCACGGTCAGCCACGAGAGCAGATCCGAAGTGGTGCCCGCAGCCCGCGATGCAGTCGTGGCGGAAGTTCCGGTTCCAACACGCTTCGTCGGCAGGACCATCAAGGAGCTCGATATCCGGCAGAGCTTTGGAGTCAGCATCTTGATGATCAAGCAATTGTCGGCGGACGGCGTTGAGCAACTCGACACTGCACCCGAGGCCGAATACACGTTCCAAGATGGTGATATTATGCTGGCTATGGGCCCCAACGAAGCGCTGCGAGGGCTGCGAACGGGCACACCTCGCAAGGGCCCAAGTTGAACACCTGACTCACCCTGCTACGAAACTCCAATGGGCTCAATAACGTAGGTTCCATTGAGGACATTCAAAGGCGTATAATGGACGTCATCTTTGCCTGGTTCAAACGAATACTCGAGATCGGCATTCTGGTCTTCTTCCAGAAGATCGGCTGGAAAGCGGCTCTCTGGGCTGCGTTGGGTGTGTTGGGACTGATCGTACTGGTGGTGGTGCTGCTGGTACTGATCTTCGTACTGATATTCTGACCGATTTCGAGGCTCCGGCTCAACCTCCGAGACTCACTCACATAGGCAAGCGGTCGATCCAATATCCGGCGGATCAGCGCCGTGTGCGACCACGGATATCTGCGATTCTCGTGCTCAGATAGTCCCGCAGTTCTGGATCCGCAGGCTCTGCAGCACACGCCTCTAAAGCAATGGACGGGGATCCGGCGCCATCATCGAAAAGAGCCCGAACGACAGCATAGCGCCC
>JBDGXD010000240.1:0-6915 GCA_039584755.1 Gemmatimonadota bacterium | reverse complement strand
ATCAAGCCGGAGAACATCCTGATCCATCAGGGCACCGCGATCGTCGCCGATTTCGGGATCGCCCTGGCGGTGCGTGCGGCGGGAGGCACAAGATTGACACAAACAGGGCTTTCACTCGGCACGCCCTCTTATATGAGTCCCGAGCAAGCCACTGGAGATCAGCAACTCGACCCTCGAAGTGACATCTATTCGTTGGGTGCCGTGTTGTACGAGATGCTGGTATGCGAGCCCCCCCACACCGGGCCCACATCGCAGGCGATCATTGCCAAGCTGATGACGGAACGGCCGACTCGGCCGCGAACGCTGCGCGACACCATACCCCGAGCGGTCGATGACGCCGTTATGAAGGCACTGGCCCAACTGCCCGCGGACCGCTTTGCGACCGTTGCTGAGTTCGCCGACTCGTTGGGGCCGGCCGTTGACTCGCAGCCTGAGGACGCTGTGTCCCGACGTCTCCTAATGAGGAAGGGTACCCTCATTGGCGCCGCGACGGTTGCAATAGTGACTACCATAGCAATCGTGGCGTCGCTGTGGAATGCAAGCCCGACCCTGGTGCGGAATAGGGTACTGGTAACCCCATTCGAGAACCGAACCGGCGATACTGCGCTTGCCTTGCTCGGTAACATGACGGCGGATTGGATAGTGCAGGGACTTCGCAGAGTCGAGGTCGTCGATGTCGTTCCCACATCGTCGGGCGTTACCGGGGGCTCGGTTGGGGAAGATGTAGATGATCGGACAGCGGCGGCGGCCTTTGGAGCGACAGCCGAGCGGGTGGGGGCCGCGGTGGTTGTAGCGGGCACCTATTATCGGCGCGGTGACTCACTGGAATTTCAGGCCCAGGTAATCGAACCCGCCAGAGATCGGTTACTCAGTGCGCTACCACCGGTGTCCGGACCGGTCGATGCTGCCGGCGATGTCATAGCCGAGGTAAGCGAGCATGTCGTGCGCCTATTGGCGGCGAACTTAGATCCTCGGGTGTACAACATCGTGGGCGGAAACCAGCCCCCTTCCCTCGAAGCCTATCGTGAGTTTGTGACGGGACGAGAAGTCTTCAATCTGGGCAGAATGGGCGAAGCCAGGGATTTTTTCTATCGCGCCGCAGCCTTGGACACCACGTTCTTCGATCCACGGTACTTCCTGATACTGTCGCATTACAACTTGGGCGAGTGGGCCGCGGCCGACTCCAATGCGAGACTGCTCGAAGGCACTCGTACCCAGATGACAACCGGGCAACGCACTGCGTACGACTGGGCTGCCGCCCTCGCTCGAGGAAACCGCATGGACGAACTGAGGGCTGCCCGTGCCTTTGGTGGGTGGGATCTGGTTCAGGCGGCCCTGCGAGCAAATTATCCGCGGGAGGCACTCGAGGTCTTGGAGGATCTGCGGGAAGCAGGGTACAGGAGCCATGAGTTTTGGGACGCCATTACGATTGCGTACCACATGATGGGAGAGCATGACCGCGAGCTGAGAGAAGCACGCAAAGGGCGCGAGCAATACCCAGAGCACTTCAGCGTGCTGCACAACGAGCTGGTTGCACTTGTTGCTCTGGGGCGGATCGACGAGGTGAAACGTGGGGTGGAGCAGAGCCGCCTGCTGCCGCCGCAGCAGGGGTGGCTGCCTCCGGGGCTCATGGGGAATGTGGCGAGCGAACTGCGTGCACACGGCCACCGTGAGGCTTCTGTCGAGGTCGCACAGCGTGCGATCGATTGGTACCTGCTGCGCCCGGCGGACGAAATGGCTGCTGAGGACCGGCGGGCTTACTTGATGGAGTTGTATTACCTCACCGAGCGCTTCGATGACGCTACCCCAATGGTGGAGCAACTCGCAGGAGAGTTACCGGCGAACATCGATTATCGGGGGTACCTCGGCACCTTGGCCGCCAGACGAGGCGACCACGAGGAAGCGCGCAGAATCAGCGACGGCCTGGGCGACCTCGCCGACCCGTACAACCACGGGCGGCATACGTATTGGCAAGCTTGCATCGCGGCGCAAATGGGTGAAAGTGAGCGCGCAATGTTGCTCTTGCGAGATGCGTTCTCACAAGGGCGGAGATTCGATCTCTGGCTCCACCGCGATATGGACCTGGAGCCGCTGCACGATTATCTGCCGTTTCAGGAGTTCCTGAGGCCCAAGGGATGAGGTGTTGAGCGCTTGGAAGAATTCGCGCTCCTCGTTGATTCGCTTCGGCTGAGCCGCAAGAATCGGTTATGCGTCACATTCTTCCGCGCCCACCTGCATTAAACTGCCTCTACCGCCGGCCGAACCGGCGCGTCTGAAAACGATCGAAACTTCCGAGTCACGAGCACATGACAGACTGGATATCAACACAGCGGCTCCAAGCAAAGGTGACCTTCGCCGAAGGCCACTCGATCGAAGGCGACCTACATCTCCAACCCGGCACCGCCTTGCATCAGGGTGTCGAGACACCGCTCGAGATGTTGAACCGGCCCGAGGATTTCTTCGCGATGACGATGCCCTCCGGTCATGTCACGCTCGTCGCCAAAGCCCAAACTGCCTTGGTGGCGTGTCCCCTTGTGATCCCGGACCAGGACCCGGAGCGTTTGGCCGCGGCCAAATCGGTCATTTTGGAAGTGCAGCTGGCTGGTGGATACGAGGTGCTGGGATCCGCGCATATAGAGCTACCCCATTCACGCTCACGCGCGCTGGATTTCCTAAACGCCTCTGACGGATTCTTCGCACTCTCGGACGGAGAGACCACCTGGTATGTCAATCGAAACCTGATCCGCCAGGTCTTACCCCGCGATTGAGGATCGCCACGTGGCCCAACTGGACCGTATCATCAAGATCTTGCACCGACGCCGCGGTCAATCACTGACGCTCGTGAGTGGCAAGCCGATCGGCCTCACCGTCGGGGAGGGGACTCGCGCGGTGAGCAGTGAGCCTCTGAGCGTCTCACAGGTACTCGGGTTGCTCAGGGAAATCGCGCCAGCGGAGCTCAGGGATCAGGTCGCGGCCGGTGGAGAACTCAGGTTCTCCTACACCGCGCCATCGGGCGACGTCGAAGTCGAGGTGCAGGCCGTCAACGGCAACTTGACAGCCGCAGTGCGGCCGAGTGTCACGGCGAAGAGCGAGGGTGCGGCCAAACAACCGAGCGCGCCTCAACCTGAGCGCGCGACGCCAGTCAGCCACGACGTGACGGAAGCACGCTCCGAGATGGACCGGCTGCTTGCTCTATTGGTCAAGTCCGGCGGTTCCGACCTTCATCTACGGATCGGTGAGCCACCAGTCCTGCGCCAAGAAGGTCACCTGGTGCGCTTGGACGAACCCAGCCTCAAGCGAGAGCAGCTACAGGCAATGCTCGAGAGCATCATGCCAGATAGAGATCGAGCCAAGTTCGCTGACACCGGTGACACAGACTTCGCCTATGAGCTTGAGAACGTCTCCCGATTCCGCTGCAATGCCGCCCTTGATCGTAGGGGCCCGATGGGAGTATTCCGCGTCATCCCCAACCAGACCCCCACGTGCGAGGAATTGGATATCAGCAAGCCGGTACAGAATCTCTGTTATCTGAACAAGGGACTGGTATTGGTGACCGGACCCACGGGCTGCGGCAAATCCACTACGCTTGCGGCATTGGTCGATCTCATGAACGAAGAGCGGAACGACCACATCCTGACGATCGAGGACCCGATTGAATTCGTGCACGAGAGCAAGAATTGCCTGGTCACGCACCGCCAGGTTGGCATGCACACTCACTCGTTCAGGGTAGGACTGCGGGCGGCCCTGCGGGAAGACCCCGACATCATCTTGGTTGGCGAGTTGCGTGACCTGGAGACCGTCGAGACGGCCATCGAAACTGCTGAGACCGGTCACCTTGTGTTTGGTACACTACATACTACGACTGCGCCTTCCACAATCGACCGCATCATCGATCAGTTCCCCGCCGATCGACAGGCTCAGATCCGGGTCATGCTGTCCGAATCATTGCGGGGCGTGATCGCTCAGATCTTGTGTCGCAAGGTCGACGGTGGCCGCGTCGCAGCGCGCGAGATCCTGCTCTCGACGCCGGCCGTGAGCAACCTCGTGCGAGAGGGCAAAACCTTCCAAATCCCGTCGATCATCCAAACCAACCGGAAGATCGGAATGACCACGCTCAACGACTCCCTGGTCGATCTGGTGGAACGGAAGGTGATCGAGCCCAAGGAAGCCTACATGAAGTCGGTTGACAAAGGGGGAATCGAGTCAGTGCTCACGGCGAAGGGACACAGCTTGTCCTTCCTCTCATAGAATCGGCCCCGGAGCCGCCCCACGATCATCCGCTGTCTCAGGAGTTCCTCAGACCCAAGGGATGAGGTGTTGAGCGCATAGTAGCACCATCCACGGCCCCATCTTGACGTCCGCCCGATCCTGCAGCAACCTCATTGCGTAGCGGAACCCCTTCCATTCCGCTGCGATTCCCACCGACGTGTTGTAGACCGACAACCGGGCCCAGGCGCCCGAACCATAGGGGAACAACATGACCGTCATACATAGACTGACTACTCTGCTTTGCACCGTTTCGCTCTTCGCCTTCATTCCCGTGACAGGCATGGCACAGGCGCCGGAAATCAGGTTCGACCACAATCACACCTATGCCGAAGTAGTGGACTATCTGCAGCGAGTGGTTCGGGCATTCCCCAACATCACAAAGCTGCATACCATCGGTCAGAGCTACGAGGGTCGGGACCTGCTGGTATTGGAGGTCACCAATCGGAGTACGGGAGATGCCCTGTCGAAGCCCGGCTTCTGGATGGACGGCAATCTGCACGCGAGTGAAGTGATGGGTGCCGAGGTGAGCCTGAAGAACATTGCCGTATTGATTGGAGGGTACGGCAGCGATCCGTTCATCACCAACTTGGTGGACACCAGAACCATCTACATCATGCCCAAGCTGAACCCTGATGGTTCCGACTACTACCTCACCAAGCCGGACGCAATGCGCAGCAGCGTGCGGCCCCACGATTCCGATCGCGACGGCGCGTTTGACGAAGACCCGCCGGAAGACCTCGATGGCGACGGCAACATCCTGCAGATGCGGGTACGCGACGTAACGGGTGCGATGAAGACATCGCCTGACGATCCACGGCTGATGGTACGCGCGGAACCGGACGAGGCGGGCGAGTGGCG
The DNA here is from genome assembly GCA_039584755.1 of Gemmatimonadota bacterium. GTDB lineage: Bacteria > Gemmatimonadota > Gemmatimonadetes > Gemmatimonadales > GWC2-71-9. The sequence continues at coordinate 1,788 of JBDGXD010000240.1, read as the reverse complement.
CGTTTACTCGGAAGGAATCGACAACGACGACGATGGCAACTTCAACGAAGACGGTGTGGGTGGACTCGACATAAACCGCAACTGGCCCGGCCAGTGGCAACAGGAGTTCATCCAACGAGGAGCTGGGCCCTACCCGCTGTCCGAGCCAGAGACACGGGCGGTAGCCCAGTTCTTGTTCTCGCATCCAAACGTGACCGGACTGATCAATCACCACATGGCGGGCAACTTCGTGTACCGACCGCCGACTGCGCTCCATTTCGACCCGGTATCGGGTGAAGAGCTACCGATGTCGCCCGCCGACGAGTCGGTCTTCACGTTCTTCGGCAACAAGTACACCGAGATACTGTACGAACAACGCGTGACACCGGTGTTCGGCCGCGGCGGGCCACCGCGGTACGGCGCCATCTGGGGTGTGATGATCGGCTGGGCCTACGATCACTACGGCGTGTTTAGCTGGGTACCGGAGATGGGCTCCTACGCACCGTTTGCAGATTACGACGAAGACGGTGAGGCTTCCGAAGAGGAGCGGCTGCGCTGGAACGACAGCGAGATGGACGGCAAGATCTTCGTTGACTGGACTCCTTACGACCATCCGCAACTGGGCCAGGTCGAGATCGGTGGCTTCGTGAGCAAGCTGTACGATCCGGACCGCGGCAGTTACACCAGCGTGATGTGCACACCCGGTTCGGTTTTCGAGGAGTTCCTGGCGAAGCACGTGGAATGGAATCTGTGGATGGCCTCGATGTCACCCCGCGTACAGGTCACCGAGGTAACAGCGACACCCGAGGAATCAGGTTATTGGCGGGTGACCGCAAAGGTTCAGAACCGGGGTTACCTGCCGACCAACGTGACCGAGCAGGCGATACGCAACGAGACCGCCAAGCCTGTCAGGGTTTCGATATCACTCGACGGTGCTGACCTGGTGTTTGGCGATGCGACCCAGGACGTCGGGCACCTGGCCGGCAACCGCGCAGAACCGGTGACAGTAGAGTGGATGATCAAGGGCAGCGGGAGAGGGCAGCCCGGGGTGGTGGTGACGGCGGTGTCAGAGAAGGGCGGTACTGACTCCAAGGGTCTAGGCGGCTGACAGAAGAGGCAGAAGAGGCAGGGGAGGCAGAAGAGGGCAGAGGGGGCAGACCTCGAGTCACTTTACACGGTCGGGGAAGTTGACCCATATCATCCGAGCCCATCCGCCTGTTTCCGCCTTTATCTGCGGCCCTGCCTGTATCATCCGCGTCCAATCCGCCTCATTCCGCTTTCATCCGCGGCCCTACTGCACCACAGATCGCTGCAGCAGAGCACAGAGGACTTCTTCGCTCATCGATTGCAGCTCACGATCGCTCGGGAGTGCGCCGCGGGTGAAAACGAGGAAGCGGGTCTCACTATCTCGGCGGAAACACAGACCGGTTTGCTTCTCCTCTGTCTTCGTGCGCCGTGCGACTGTCCATGATTTGCCGTTGCAGACGAACTGATGCCAAGTTCCTGAGTCAACCATGGATCGATACTCGGGGTGAGCCAGTCAATTTGGACTGCTCGTTCACGGCTGACTGCGGATAACGAGGTTTCGCCTGCAGATTATGCAGGACACCAACACAGTGTTGGGTTGCGCTGGGTTGGACATGTTTTGCCTGGTGAGGGGGCAACCGCACAGAGGGCATTCAACCGTATCGTGCGAGGATGCGACGGCCTTGCGGATTGATGCTATCTCGTCCTCGGCAAAGGGGAGGTGAGAGGCTTGAGCGGATACGTCTGCGGAATGTCGTGATTCAGTCACTCCGCTCCAGTCTT
>JBDGXD010000239.1:0-6938 GCA_039584755.1 Gemmatimonadota bacterium | reverse complement strand
ACCCGCTGGTTGGAGTCGGCCCGAGGATCTCGTAGCACGGCAAATAGACAAAGGCACGGGTGAGCTCGCCACTCCGTGGTGTCCACGTGAATCCACCATGTACGAATGGTTCATACCGGGTACCGAACCGATCGAGAACTGCTCACTCCACAACCCGCTGCGGAGCGGGATTCCGGGGTCTGGTAGGTAATAGCTGACTTTCTGTCAAACGAAAGACCGCTGTCGTTATCCCGTGCGGTACTCGCGTGACAACAGCTCCATCATTGCCTCAGCTCGCTTGGGCTCGAGGGTGTCTATCCTATCCCGAATCTCGAGCAGGATCTTCCTGGCCTCTTCTGAGCTCTCCAGTCGACGCGCGAGGCGGTGTACGCGGAACGCGTGATGGATGCCAGCAAAGCCGTAGCCAAACAGCAGCGTGGCGGCAGAGATCGGTTCGAGCTCGGCAAGGACAGTGAGCAGTATCGGCAACACCATCTTCGTCCGTTCGACTCGCGGCCCGGTGTGTTTGCTAACCTTGTGCCGGACAGCTTCGAGCCGCTGGTCTTGGATCACTGTGCGTTTGTCACGCATCATTTCATGCCAGTCGGCGAGGGCGAGTGCTCGGTGATCGCGCGCGATCCGTTTGTGGCCGAGCTGATTGTCGGTGATCACCAGCCGGTTGTGGCTAACGTCTTTCTCGTAGGCCGCCGGGTTGTCGCCCAAGCCGTAGTACTCCGGCTTCTTCAAGCCGGTCTCTTCCGACGCGAAGTAGAAGCCGCACGCGATCTCAGTGTCTTTGCCGACGCGATTCATAGTAACGCAGGGGATCACAAGGAACTCGGTAGGTGACACCGGCTCGTAGTCCTGAATGTCCAGGACCACCTTGCGTGCCTGCAGCCGGGCAGACGCGATCGCCGCATACAGCGCGCGGTACTCGGGGTACACCTGTTGCTCGTCGCGCAGTATCGCGAGCCGGTCGGGTCCCTCCGATACGAACAACTCTGCCAACTGTGTTGCAAACGGGCGTCTATCGCCGTTAATCAGAGCGTGCAATGCACCGCAGCTGTGCGACTGGTCGTGGTAGCGTTGCATCACGCCGTATTTCTCTTTGCCATGGTCCTCCAGCACGCCGACGTGCGAGTTTACCTTGACCACGATCACCTTCTTCACGGGCACGGTTTCGGCGGCCGCGTAGTGATCTTCGGCGATGCGCACTGCGCCCCAGTCGTAGCGGCCACCCAGGTTGGCGATCCTGAATGCCGATTGTTGCGCAAACTTCAATTGCGGCAAAAGCAGGTTCACGAACCCCTTTTGGAATGCGGTTACGCACTCGTGCTCCGACTCGTCGGCACAGGTGACTAGCATCGCGCCCACTACTGCCGGAATACGGCTGACTACCGACATATGTATCGCGCCGCATACGCCTTCGAGCCCTCGCTCGACGCCTATGATATCCTTGAGTTGATTCATGATGCAATTCGTGTTGTGACCGATTCGGGTGCGAATAGAGACACGTGCTACCGCGTTCAACCGGCCTTGTCCAGTTGTTTCCAACACCCCAGTACCCGTCCGTCCGGATCGGCGAACAGGCAGAACGATCCCACGTTGGGGACAGCCTGGTGCTCGACGATGATCTTGCCACCCGCATCGACGATTCGTTGTTTCACTTCATCGAGATCGTCGACATCGATGTAGAATGCCATGTTTCCGGGCCATGGGCCTTGCTCCGGCTTCATGATCCCACCGTTTATTCCGCCCTGACCACCGGTGTCAACCAGTCGATAGCCAATCTCTTCGATGTGGTTGATCTTCCAGTCGAACGCCTTGGCGTAGAAGTCGGAACACTTGTCGGGATCCTCGGACCAAAACTCCCAGTGTACGACGGGGTAGGGCATGATGACACTCCTTGTGTGTTGGACTGGGTGAGTATGCACGTCGGGCGGAGCGAGGGCAACAAGAGTCGGGGCTGAAGGGAGATCAGCCCCGACTCATGAGGGAGAAACGAGATCGCGGGCCTAGTGTGTTCCCCACGGCCACGCCGGTGGTTGCAGGTTGTCGACCAGGAAACCGATCCGCATCTGCGACGCGTGCCGGCCGGCGGCACCACGAATGCCATGACGGTTGCCGGGATAATACATCAGTGTGAAATCACGCCCGGCCTCGACCAATGCATCTATCAACTGCTGGGAGTTGCCGGGATGGACGTTGTTGTCGACCGTGCCATGCATCAACAACAGCTTGCCACGTAGATTCTCGGCGTAGGGGAATGCCGAACCGAGGTCGTATCCTTCAGGGTTCAGCTGTGGTGTACGCATGTAGCGCTCGGTATAGATCGTATCGTAATTGCGCCAGTCGGTTACCGGTGCGCTCGCCACGCCAACGTGAAATACGTCTGGCTCCTTGAGCAGCGCCATGACTGTCATATAACCGCCGTACGAGCCGCCGTAGAGTCCCACTCGCGAGCCATCGATGTAAGGCCGCTGCGTGATCTGCCGCACTGCCGCCACCTGATCGGCCAGGTCGACCTGACCCAGCTTGAGGTAGGTAGCGGTCTCGAATTCCTTGCCGCGACTGGTGAGACCGCGGTTGTCGACCCGGAACACCATGAATCCGAGCTGCGCCAACCGCTGATCGCCACTGTTGCCGTAGAACCGGTTGGCCACGGCCTTAGAGTGGGGGCCGCCGTACACCGGTACCACCAGCGGGTAAGCGATGTCGGGGTTGTAGTCGGCCGGCTTGAACAAGATGCCGTGCAGGTCGGTCACTCCGTCGGCCGCCCTTACGATGACCAACTCGGGTGGCTCCAACCCCAACGCGGCCAGCTTGTCCGTGTTGGTGCTCACCAGGTTGCGGATTAGGGTACCGTCCGCCCGGTGCAGATTGGCAGTTGGCGCGGCTGTGAAAGAGGAATAGGAGTCAGTGTAATACTCGCCAGCCGGGTCCATGCTGATCCGATGGCTGCCGGGCTCGGTGGTGAGTCCGATCGGTGCGGCCGAGCCATCGAGCCTCACCCGGAAGAAATGGGTCTCCATCCCCAACTCGGTGTTGGCGGTGTAGTAGAGCCACTCCTCGCTCTCGTCGATCCGTACCACGCTGCTCACCGGGTTCTCACCACTGGTGAGCTGCACCAGCTCCTCGCCGTCCAGCGAATACAAGTAGAGCTGACGATAACCGCTGCGCTCTGAGCTCCACAGGAATCGCTGACCGTCGGATAACAGACTGAAGTCATCGCGCAGGTTGACGAACGACGGGTCCTCCTCGACCAGGATGGTGCGCACCAGCCCGGTGTTTACGTCTGCCGCAAGCAGTTCCAACTTGCTCTGGTTGCGGTTGATGCGCTGCAGCAAGACTTCGTTGCCACCGGGCAGCCACATCGGTCGCACGATGTAGTTGTCGGGTGTGCTGTTGGTCTCGATCTCGACGGTCTCACCGCTCTCGATGTCCACGATCTTCAACACCACGATCGGGTTGGGTTCACCCGCCTTCGGGTAGCTCTGCAACTCGAGCTCGGCCTCGGGCTCCAGGTCATGCACGATGGGATACTTGTGAACCGCGCTTTCGTCGGAGCGGTAGTACGCCAACTTCTGGCTGTCAGGTGACCACCAATAGGCGTCGCGCTGACTGAACTCCTCGGGGTAGACCCAGTTCGGCCGGCCGTTGAAGGTGTCGAGGCTCCCGTCAAACGTGAGTTGCTTCTCTTCACCAGTTGCGGTGTTGGTGGTGTAGAGGTCGTACCCCTTCACATAGGCGAACTGCGAGTAGTCGGGCGAGAAGGTCCCGTTCCACAGCTGACTGCCCGCCATGCCGCGCATGAGATCCTGCGAGTAGGGCTGCGGCTCGATCTCGGGCCGCAACAACTGGCGCAGCTCGCTGGAGCCGAAGTCGAACAGGAAGTATTTGCCATCCGAGTTGAAGGTCATCCTGGTGCCGTCGGCCACGAACTGGAACCGGGTGAACGGCAGCCGGTCGGTCTGCTCACCAGTCAACTGCGCGTACTGCATCTGGATCGATGCCTCGACGTCGGGACCGAACAAGCTGGACTCCCGACCGTTTGCGGGGTCGATGCGGACAAACCCCATGTTGCTCCGCGAGTAGTACCCTCGCGCACCCGGGAGCCAGCTTAGGTTCGCGCTGCCATCGGTCTGGGTCAGACGCTCGGTGCCCATCAGGTCGTAGAGGTCTGTGCCGCGGGCGATTTGGGATCTGGCGACTTGGGGTATGGCTATAGAGGCAAGAACCAAGATTGCTGCTGTGCTAAGGGCGAGACGCTTCATTGGGGCTCCGGTCCGATTTTGGGGTTCACGGATGATAGATGGATGGCGGGTCTATTGGTACCCGGTTCCAAGCCAAGACGGTTAGGACGGCCGCCCAACACCACCATCTTGGTTCGTCTCAGGCCGTGTTGGACCATCCTGCTGTTCCTCCCATTCTCCTCCCAGGCCACGGCTCCGCAAATCGCCGATCTGCAATCTCTGTCCCCTCTGCCCCCTCTGCTCGCTCTGCCCCTCCTTCCCCTTCTAATCCGGCAGTGCCTGACTATTTTTCCTACCCAGACGGGGCGGATCGCTGGCTCCGGATTTGCTCGATTTGCCCAATCCGCTCCTGGGCGCAGTCTTCAGACCGATTCCGCTCGAGAATGGTGCCGACCACGCGGCTCGGAGGACTCTAAACCACCTTGGCACCGCGCCACAAATCCGGATGCGTGTCCCTCTTACGCGTCCACAGGGAGACATAGATGCTCAAGCTGAAGGCAGGCGCTGACATCCTGGCCGAGGTTGGAGGAATCAACTCCATCGCCGAGGCAAAGAAGATATTCCAGCAGAAACTGGACGCCGCAAGTCTCGCGAAGCTTGACAAGATCAAGACTGAAGAGGCGCTGATCAAGATCGCCAATGCGATCGCGTTCTGTCAGCCGGACTCGGTGTTCATCACGACCGGTTCCCCCGAAGATGGGGCGGCCATCAGGAAGATGAGCTTGGAGAAGGGTGAGGAGAAGCCGCTCGCGATGGACGGGCACACGATCCACTACGACCTGCCGCAGGAGCAGGGCCGCATCGTTGACCGCACGTTCTATATCGTGAACGAAGGCGTGGAGACCAGCGTCCTGGCCAAGACCATGCCGCGCGACGAGGCTTGGGCCTATGTGAAGCAGCACATGACCGGGATCATGAAGGGCAAGACGATGTTCGTCGGATTCTTCAGCCGCGGCCCGGCGGGGGCCAAGCTGGCGTTCCCCGCGATCCAGATCTCGTCATCGACCTACGTCCTGCACAGCGGCGATCTACTGTATCGCAACGTGTACGACAAGTTCGACGATCAGGTGAAGCTGTCCGGTCTGTTTCTGACCAACGTGCACAGTGAAGGCCCGAACCGGCCCGAGGACCTGCCGAACGCGAGGGTCTTCATGGACCGGAGCTGGCTTACCACTTTCTCGATGTTCTGCACCTATGCCGGCAACACCTTGCTGCTCAAAAAGGGCAACCACCGCATGGCGGTCGACCTGGCCAACTACTACGGCGGCGGCAAGGAGCTATCGGAGCACATGTTCATCACAGGCGTGAAGAACCCGGCCGGTGAAACCACGTGGATCGCGGGCGCCGCGCCGAGTGGTTGCGGCAAGACCACGACGGCGATGGCCGGAACCGATTTCATCGGCGACGATCTTGCCCAGATGTGGATCGCCGACGACGGCACCATGCGCGCGATCAATCCGGAACGAGGTCTCTTCGGCATCGTGGCCGACGTGAACCGCGAGGGCGATCCCCACCTGATGGAGTGCCTACGCGAGCCGGGCACCGAGGTGATCTGGTCCAATGTGTTGATCGACGACCAGGGCGTGCCGCACTGGACGGGTAATGGCGAGGAGCACCCCGACAAGGGCTTCAACTTCCAGGGCGACTGGTTCAAGGGCAAGAAGGACGATAACGGTAAAGAGATCCCCATCTCACACCCCAACGCCCGCTGCACCCTGCTAGGTAGGGCGATCGACAACTTCAATAACACCCTGGCTGAAGACCCGGCCGGTGCACCGATCAAGGTGATCACTTACTCCGGTCGTGACGCCGACACGATGCCCCCGGTGTGGGTCAGCAAGACTCCGGACGACGGCGTCGTGATCGGAGCCTCGATCGTGTCGGCCGCGACCGCCACCGAGGTGGGTGCCTCTGGTGTAAAGCGTCAGCCGTGGGCCAACGCACCGTTCATTCCCGGGCCATTGGCCGACTACATGAAAGTCCAGTTCGACTTCTTCAACCACGCCGACTTCAGTGACGCGGGTCGCCCGATCCTGGCCGGCCTGAATTACTTCCTGACGCACGAAGCCCGTGGCGGAGAAGGCACCAAGCTGCTGGGTGAAAAGCGCGACGTTAAGGTGTGGCTCACCTGGCTGTGCAAGCGTGCCAACGGCCAGGTGGATGCGATCGAGACCCCGATCGGGTTCATTCCCAAGTACGAAGATCTGAAGGCGCTGTTCTCTTCGATCATCGGCAAGGAATACCAGCGCGAGTTGTACGACAAGCAGTTCGCCATCTACGTCGACAAGATCCAGGCGCGCATCGACTTGCAGCGCGAAGCGTTTGGCAAGGAGAAGGATCTGCCTGGGAAACTCTTTGAAGTCTACGATAGGTGGAGTGAGGGGCTAGCGGAGCTGAAGGCGAAGCATGGGGCGATCGTGGAGCCTGCGAAGCTCTAGGCGATGTAGGAGGAAGAAGGGGAAGAAGGGAAGGAGACGTGCGATAAGGGGATCCGGCGGTGAGCCGGGTCCCTTTTCGCTGGAGTGCAGAGTGCAGAGTGCAGAGTACAGAGTGCAGAGTACAGAGTACAGGGGTACAGAGTGCAGAGTTGATCCGCGATGGTCTGCCAGTTTCGGCGTCAATCCGCGGCCCTTCTTCCCCTCCTAATCTGCACGAAGGGCTTGAACCGGATCCACCTTCGTCGCTCGTCGCGCGGGCAAGTAACTC
>JBDGXD010000238.1:0-6940 GCA_039584755.1 Gemmatimonadota bacterium | reverse complement strand
ATGGCAGCCTGGCTGTTGCGAATCAAGATCCAAATGTTGCTTCCCCGGCCGTTTGACGAGGAGAGTTGGGAGGACCCGCGTGCCGAGTTGGTGCGTCGGCTGTTGGAGTACGAGCAAGTGCGGGAATTGGCCAGGTGGCTGGAGGACCGGGCTGATCTGCGTTCGGGTCAATTCCCGCGAGGATGGATGCCAGTACCGCCGGAGAGTGAGCCACCTCCATTGGTACTGGACCTGTCCCAGATCCTGGGGGCCGTCGAGCGAGTGCTCGAGTCAATTCCGCAACCGGTGCTACACCGCGTGGTGCCAAGGCCGTTGGATGTGGAGGGCGCCACTCGCCGGATCTTGGACATGTTGGAGGAAAAGCGAGATTTCGATTTTACAGACGTCATCGGACCGGAACCGACAGTTGCCGACGTGCTATCAGCTTTGGTGGCATTGCTCGAGTTGGCACGGGTGGGCCGGATCCGATTCGCACAACGTCAACCATTCGGATCGGTGGCCATAACAGGTGAATCGACTGACCCAGCTGATTGAAGCCGCTCTCTTCGCTGCAGACACTCCGTTGTCACTGAGCGAGCTATCTCTGCTTGACCGTGATGCAACGAAGGAGCACATCCGGGCGGCACTAGATGAACTGCGCTCCGTGTACAAAAGTGCGGGCCATGGGATTGAACTCACTGAGCTGGCGGAAGGATACCAGCTACTCACACGCCGTGAGTTCGCCGAGGCAATTGCGCAGGCACATTTGGTGACCCGTCCCCGCAGGCTTTCTGCTGCTGCGCTCGAGACGCTTGCGATTATTGCGTACCGTCAACCCGTGGGCCGGGCCGAGGTGGAGGAGATCCGAGGTGTGTCTGTCGATGGCGTACTGCGGTCGCTGCAGGACAGGGGGCTCATTGACGTGGTGGGGCGTTCAGAGGGGATGGGGCGGCCCTTGCTATACGGCACAACCGCGGGGTTCCTCGAGCTGCTGGGTTTGGCCGGTCTGGACAACTTGCCCAGAATAGAGGAACTCTCGGTTGCGCTCCGTACTCAGCCGGAAGCAATTGAGGCCGGTGAGTGAACACAGTCAAGCTGCAGCAGGTCCTCGCCCGTGCGGGCGTGGCGTCGCGGCGGCGCGCAGAGGACCTCATCAGGGTCGGACGGGTGGAGGTAAACGGAGAAACGGCAACGATCGGTATGCGTGTCGATCCGAACGAGGACGTGATTTCTGTTGATCGCAAACAGATAAAGCCGGTCGCTCCGGTATGGATAGCGTTGCACAAACCGGTCGGATACTTGGTTACAAAAAAGGATCCTCGCGGGCGGCAAACAGTGTTTGACCTCGTACCGCCGATCCCAGGACTCACCTATGTGGGCAGACTTGATGTTCTAACCTCTGGGCTCTTGCTGCTGACTACAGATGGCCAGAATGCACACCGTCTCACCCACCCCCGGTTCGGTGTTGAGAGAGAGTACCGTATCAGGGTTCGTGGCAGGGAGACGAGTGAGATTCGTCAGGCTCTCGGACGACCGATCGTCATAGAGGAGAGAAGGGTGGCAATAGTGCGGTCCCGGGTCCGCTCATTGGGACGAGATCTCAGTGAGATCACCCTCGTACTGGCGGAAGGTCGATACCGTATAGTCCGTCGCTTATGTGACTGCATAGGTGTCAGTGTGGATCGGCTCACGCGAATCAGCCACGGGCCCATCGCACTGGGCGGATTGCCGGAAGGAAAGTGGCGGTATCTTACGGAACACGAACTACGAGTGGTGCGCGGACCGCGCGCAGCATGATTCATAGGATTCCAAAATGGAACTGAAGAACAAGACGATATTGATCCTGGGAGGAAGCGGATTGGTCGGCCGGGCCGTGGCCCGCCGGCTGTTGTCCTTCGGCCCTGCCAAGATCGTCTTGGTGGCGCTGGGCGAAGCGGAGGTAGAGGAAGCATGCAACGATCTTGCCGCGGGAGCCGGCACGACACAGTTGGAGACAGCTTGGGGCAACATCTTTCTACCCTCTGATGCCGCCAGAGTCGATCGCGACTCAATGCTGGACAACGAACGGCTCCGCAATCTGGTGATAGGCGACTTGCTCGGTGATCTGACGAGTGAGGTCTTACAGCGCAGCTTTCTTTATCAGTTGTTCCAACGATACCGGCCTGCTGCGGTGGTTGACTGCGTCAACACGGCAACAGCATACGCGTATCAGGACATCTTTCACAGTGCGCGAGCCCTTCTCGATTCTGCCCGCAGAGGAGAGATATCGGGGCGCCAAGTGGAAGAGCATGTCCTCACTCTGACGATGCCGCAATTGATTCGGCACATCCAGATAATGGTGGAGTCACTGCGCGCGGCAGGAGCAGAGGCGTACGTCAAGGTGGGCACCAGTGGTACCGGTGGCATGGGATTGAACATTCCCTACACGCACTCAGAGGAACGTCCGTCCAGAACCCTGTTGAGTAAGTCTGCTGTGGCCGGTGCGCACTCGCTGTTGCTATTCCTCGTCGGGCGGACGCCAGGTGAGCCGGCAACCGTCGAAGTCAAACCGACCACCGCCATAGCGTGGCGAGACATAGCATACGGTCCCGTGGGCAAGCACTCCGATCCCATTCCGCTGTTTGACTGCCCAGAACCGCTCTCAATCGATACGGCGTTTGCGGCGACTGCGAGCGGGTGGATAGACGTCAAGGCACCGTTGGAGGCGGTCTACGTGAACACGGGAGAGAATGGTCTATTCTCGCGAGACGAATTCGAGACGGTCACTGCATTGGGCCAAATGGAGTTCATAACACCGGAAGAAGTGGCAGAGTATGTCATTATGGAGCTGCAGGGACGTCCAACGGGAAAGGACATCATCGCAGCGCTTGATGGGGCTACCGCCGGCCCGACCTATAGGGCCGGAGTCCTGCGCGCTGCGGCAATTGGCCGGATGAAGGAGTTGGAGCACGAACACGGTGTTCGTGCAGTGGCATTCGAGATGCTTGGTCCTCCGCGTCTTTCCAAGATCCTCTACGAGGCGCACATACTAGCCCATATCAAGCAGTCGATCGCGGACCTGGCACAGAGCGAAGCCAGGGAGATTTCGAATGAGGCGGTCCGCCTACTGGCAGATGACAGAGATCTCCGGATGCGGATCATTTCCGTGGGTCTTCCGGTCATCATGCCGGAGGGGAAAGTTTATAGGGGAAGCAGGGTTGTGGTACCGTTCGAGGGGACGGGAGGTTTGGATAAGACTGTGTCCCGGGGGTGGGTCGACCTCCGTAGTGACAACTGCCAATTGTGGATAGACCGTGCCCGGCGGATTATCGAGCTGCACGAGACGAGTGCGCGGGGTACCGGAAGCGACATCGATTGGGAGGCAATGCAGGCCAATGACGAAATCTCGCCGTCGCGACTTGCCGCTTGGATCTTCAGTCGCGAGGATGGCGGGGAGCGCATCAAACGGTGAAGCAGCTACACAGCAGAATCGGGAGGTGTGTTGAAGACTGACGGTACGAGACAGCAAATATCCTACAACCACCGAGGGGAATGCGTTCGATGACCTCGCGACCATTGTCGGCTACCGATACGAACCTGCTTGCTGCAGTCACGCAGGAGGTGGGCAAGCGAGTAGTGGGTCAGGATGCGATGGTGGAGCGCATGCTCATCGGGTTGCTGACAGGTGGTCACATCCTGCTCGAGGGTGTTCCGGGTCTCGCGAAGACTCTGGCCGTGCGATCGTTGGCGGAAGTGATTCACACATCCTTTCAGAGAATCCAATTCACTCCCGATCTGCTTCCCGCTGACATCGTTGGAACGATGGTCTTTGATCAAAGGACCAATGATTTCTATGCCAAGCGTGGTCCTCTGTTTGCGAACATCGTGCTTGCGGATGAGATCAACCGGGCTCCGGCAAAGGTACAAGCAGCTCTCCTGGAAGCGATGCAGGAGACTCAAGTGACGATTGGAGGAGAGACTCACAAACTGGATGATCCCTTCCTCGTCCTAGCGACTCAGAACCCGATCGAGCAGGAAGGTACGTACCCGTTGCCAGAGGCCCAGCTCGATCGTTTCATGTTGAAGATCCACGTGGGTTATCCGTCGCGCGACGAAGAAAAGGAGATTCTATGGCGGATGTCGAGCGGTCGGCCGATAGCGCTGCAGTGCGTTGCCGAACCACGTGACTTGCTCGCGTTGCGACACACAATTGCAGAACTCTACATGGACCAGAAACTGGTGGACTACATTGTGGATCTCGTTCGGGCTACGCGCGAACCCCAGTCCATCGGACTTCATGAGGTCCGCCCACTTATTGCGTTCGGTGCAAGTCCTAGAGCTTCGATATACTTGGCTCAGGCAGCTCGCGCACATGCTTTTATCCGGGGAAGGGCATACGTCGTGCCAGAGGACGGAAAGGCCGTTGCCCCAGACGTGTTACGCCACAGGGTGCTTCTGACGTTTGAGGCAGAGGCTGAGGACGTGAGCCCAGACAAAGTGATCGCCAAGATCCTGGAGGCGGTGGAAGTTCCGTGACATCCTCGGCCCGTGTCATCGGAGCCGAGGTGTTGCGCCAGGTAAAGCGAATCGAGCTCCGCACACGCCGGCTGGTCAACACCCTCTTCTCCGGCGAATACCGCTCCGTATTTCGCGGACAGGGAATCGAATTCGCCGAGGTGCGCGACTACCAGCACGGCGACGACTTCCGGTCGATCGATTGGAATGTTACTGCCCGAATGGGCTCCCCCTTCGTCAAGACATTCGAAGAAGAACGCGAGTTGACCTTGTTGCTGGTGGTCGATCGATCGGGCTCGGAGGAGTTTGGACGTCCTTGCACGAAAGCCGAGGTGGCGGTCGAAGTTGCAGCCGTCTTGGCACTAGCTGCGGCTCGCCAGAACGATCGGGTGGGTGCAGTGGTGTTCTCGACCGGAATCGATCATGTGGTACCCCCGGGCAAGGGACGACGACACGCACTGCGCGTCATACGCGATCTGCTGACTTTCGCTCCAAAGGATCGTGGCACCAACATCAGAGCAGCCCTGGCCTATGTCTCCCGACTGCTGCACCACCGGTCGATAGTGGTAGTCTTGTCCGATTTCAGGGCGCACGATTGGGAGGATCAGCTCCGCAACATCGCTTCCCGCCATGAAGTGGTCGCCATAACGATAGATGATATCCGAGAGACTCGGCTGCCGGACGCAGGTTGGATAGAGCTCGAGGACGCCGAATCCGGTACAAAGATGACAGTGGATACGTCGAGCCGTGAGACTCGCCTGGCGTTACAGATGGCTGCCGAGGAAGCGCGCTTGGCCAGGATGAGAGCTCTAAAGCAGGCCGGTGTCGATCATGTGGCATTGCGAACCGATCAGCCTTATGCGGAGCCACTGCACCGGGCGTTTGCCGAACGAGCCAGGCGGTTGCGGCGGTGAGTCTTTGCGCACTCGCGTTGGTGATCGCACAGGTATCGGTATGGAGCGTATCGCCGGATTCGGTGACCATAGGCGATACGGTCACGATCTCGCTACGTCTGGTGACTGAGCCGCGGGTCAGCGTCCACGCTGAGCCCATGGTGTCAGGCAGCGACGTAGAGTCCCTGAGCGTGCCCTTGGTGCGGCACGTGAGTGGTGGCGTGATCGTGGAGTACCGGGTGGCGGTATTTGAGCCGGGTTACCGCGGTGTGGCAATGCCAGAGATGCAATTGGTGCACGAGGACGGTTCGATACAAGGCGTTCCCGGTGACACTGCGTGGGTCGACGTCGTTCCAATCCTGCCTGCCGGGGAAGACAGTCCGCCTCCAAAACCGTCTATCGGCCCATTTGCTCGAGGGCCGATGCGACCGGACTTGCCTGTCTTCTTCATGGCGAGTGCCCTGGGCGCGACGTTGGTTTGGGCGCTCGTGCGTAGGAGAGTACGGGAAAGACCGGCCTGGCGTTCCGGAATCGGGAAACGTGTCGACGCTCCGGTAGTCATCTGGCTAGAAGCTGGCGAGTCGCGTGCGGTGGTATCTGCGGTGACTGATCGGCTGCGAGAGAGCATTGAGGCTGCCCTACCCGAAGCTAGCCGGCAACTATCGACCCAGGAGTGTCTAGGCGTGATTGACGGTGAACGCCCATTGTGGCCGGCACTCGAGATCGCCAGTGTCTTGCAGTCACTCGATCGCGCTAGGTTCGCCCCGGCCGTTCCGGCCGACATCATGGACTTAGTCGAACGGGCCGACGAGCTGGCCATATCCATCAAACGGAGTGTGATGGAGGATTCGGCACCTTGATGTTCGCGAGGCCCGCGGTTCTGCTGCTGCTCTTGTTCATACCGCTGTGGCTGTGGTGGCGACGGAGGCGGCCGGGTCCGGTGGCTCGATACAGCGACGTGAAACCGCTGTCGCGAGCCGGGCTTGCGCGAAGATGGATTGCCGAGGTTCCGGTTGCATTGCGAGTGTTCGCCTTGACTTGTTGGATTGTAGCGGCGGCAGGGCCCCAACCGGGGGTCGGCAGGACCGAGGTAACCAGCGAGGGAATTGCTATTGTGTTGGCGGTCGACGTATCGAGCAGCATGCTTGCCGAGGACTTTGCTCCCTCGAATCGACTCGATGTCGCCAAAGAACAGTCAATCTCGTTCATTCATGGTCGAGACTTCGATCGGATCGGTCTCGTACTATTCGCCGCAGAAGCGATGACCCGAATCCCGATCACTGTCGACTACGCAGTATTGACGCAAGCCGTGAGCGAACTACGGGTAGGTGAATTGGAGGATGGTACCGCAATCGGTACTGCCATTGCGACTGCTGCCAACCGGCTCAGGAGGGCACCTGGAACAAGCAAGGTCGTTGTGTTGCTAACCGATGGTGAGAACAACAGAGGTACTGTTGACCCGCGCACCGCTGCAGAGGCTGCAGGCAAGCTGGGGATGAGGATCTACACGATCGGTGTCGGGACTGATGGCGAAGCGCGTATCCCCATCGGACAGGGTTCAATGGGACAAATTC
>JBDGXD010000237.1:0-6960 GCA_039584755.1 Gemmatimonadota bacterium | reverse complement strand
TGGCGTCACGCATCATCCGCTCCACAGGGTACTCGGTCGTGTATCCATAGCCACCGTGGAGCTGCACCGCTTTGGTAGTGGCCCTCATGCACGCTTCCGATGCATATAGCTTGGCCATCGCTGCCTCTTGCGAATGCGGTTTTCCGTTGCCGTAGAGCCAGGCGGCATGATATACGAGATGGCGGGCAGCCGCGATCTCCGTCGCCATGTCAGCCAGCGTGAATTGAGTGTTTTGAAACGAGGCGATTGTCCTGCCAAACTGTTTTCTCTCACTGGTATACTTGAGACACTCCTCGAGCGCTCCTCGCGCCAGTCCGAGCGCTATGGCCCCAACCCCGATGCGACCCGAATCGAGCGTCTTGAGAAAGTTGATGAATCCCTTACCCGGTTCGCCCAGCACGTTCTCCTTGGGGACAACCGCGTCTTCCAGGATCAGCTCCCGCGTGTCCGACGCGCGCCATCCCAGCTTGTCTTCTTTCTTGCCTGCCCGCACTCCGGGAGTCTTGGCGAGATTGGGATCGTGACCCACACCCACCTGCTCGGTGACCTCAAGATCGGTGGTGTCCTTGGTAACGATGAACGAGGTTATCCCACCGGTGCGTTTCGCGGGCTTCCGTTCCGTACGTGCAGTGACCACGAAGATTTCACCCACGCCAGCGTGTGTGATGAATATCTTGGAGCCGTTAATCACGAAATGATCGCCTTTGTCTTCCGCATACGTCTCAGTCCCACCCGCGTCAGATCCGGCTGCCGGTTCAGTGAGTCCGAACCCACCCAGAACCTTACCCGACGCCAGCAGTGGCACGTACTGTTGTTTCTGCTCGTCATTGCCGAACTGGACGATCGGCGAAGTACCCAACGTCGTGTGTGCCGAACAGGTGATCGAGTGGCTGGCATCTACCCGCGCCAGTTCCTCGACGATGGTGATATACGAGATGTAATCCATACCCGCTCCACCCAGGTCCATTGACCAGGGTGACCCCAGCAGACCCAGCTCTGCCATCTTCTTGACGTTTTCCCAAGGGAATTTGCTTTGGAGATCGAGCTCGCGGGCGACGGGTCTTATTTCTGCTTCTGCGAACTCTCTTACGAGGTCGCGGACTTGAATATGATCTGTTGTGAAATAGGGAAGCTCAAACATGGAGTTCGGTCAGCATGGTGGGCTGAGCCATCTATTCGATTCCTTTCGGTGGCCCAAGGATCTCTTTCATGATAAAGGCATTCTGCAGCTTCTTGTGTGTGAGTGCCAATCGTTCCTTGCGTTCAGCCCGATCGCTATACGGTTCTACGTGTGGTTGGGGTGGGGATTCATCGTGTGGTTGGGGCGGGGATTCATCAGGCAGCTCTTCTACGTACAACTCATGGAACCGGTCGTGGCTCGTCGTGCCGGCAGGCTCCAAGGTCTCGAGCGTCTCGGGTTCTCTTTCGAAGAAGGCGGGTTCCGGAGGTGCCGGTGGCATCTCGCGCTCTACAGGCTCGACCTGCTGCTGCAACATCTTGAACAGTTCCTCGGCCAGGCCACGCTGCCTGGCCGGTTCACTCTCGGCTCTCGACTCAGCGACCGGTGCCGCGTCCGCGACACTCCGCTCAGGTCTCGGACGCGGTTGCACCTGACGCGGCCGTGGTTTCTGCACAATCGGCGGTTTCTTCTTCTTCCGGGCGAGCAGACCGAACATGATCAAGGCGGCGAAGAACAGCAGTTGGATTAGGTCTTCCACAACTACTTGCTCTCTTCCTGCTGCCCCTTGGCTATGCTGCTGCGCATGGCCGTATCACTCTCTACGTTGCGGTAGCGGACGTAATCCATGACACCCAGGTTGCCGTTACGGAACGCCTCCGCCAGTGCCAACGGCACCTGTGCCTCGGCTTCGACCACGTGAGCACGCATCTCCTGCACTCGCGCAACCATTTCCTGTTCCTGTGCTACTGCCATCGCGCGTCGCTTCTCGGCTTGCGCCTGAGCGATACGCTTGTCCGCTTCGGCCTGATCGGTCTGCAACTCGGCGCCGATATTCTTGCCGACGTCCACATCTGCAATGTCGATAGACAGGATTTCATAAGCCGTCCCCGCATCCAATCCCTTCGACAGAACCGTCTTCGAGATCTTGTCTGGATTCTCGAGCACCGCCTTGTGGGTCTCGGATGAGCCGATCGTCGAGACAATTCCTTCGCCGACCCGCGCCAGGATCGTCTCCTCCCCGGCTCCACCAACCAGGCGATTGATGTTGGCACGAACGGTGACCCGCGCTATGGCTATGAGCTGGATCCCGTCCTTTGCCATCGCGGCCACTTTGGGTGTCTGGATCACCTTGGGATTGACGGACACCTGAACGGCCTCATGCACGTCGCGGCCCGCCAGGTCAATCGCCGCCGCCTTCTGAAACGGCAGTTCGATCCCCGCCTTGTCCGCCGAGATCAGCGCACGAACCACACGGTCGACATTGCCGCCCGCCAGGTAGTGTGCCTCCAACTCATTGGTACGCAGTACAAGTCCGGCTTTGGTTGCAGCGATCTGCGGTCGAATCACCGCAGGCGGACTCACTTTCCTGAGCCGCATGCCCACGAGGCTACCCAATCCAACCCGCACTCCCGAGAAGATCGCCTCTATCCACAATCGCACGGGAATGAACGAGAGCAGTGAGCCGAACAAGATGATGATCAGGATGAGCAGGACCGGCAGAAGCCACGGTGCGGCGCTGATCAATTGGTCCATCAGGAGTCCCTTTCTCTTTTGATATCCTCAGGCAGGCAGAGCTTCATCCGCTGCTTCGACCACGTGTTGATAGCCCTCCCACCTGATGATGCGAACGCGCGAACCCTTCGCGACGAAACCCACGTCGGAGACGACGTCCAACCGCTCCTCGCCGACCTGTATCGTGCCCGACGGTCTGAGATCCGTTACTGCAACCCCGATCAAGCCGATCAGCTCATCCCGGACTGGCTCGGACACGTAACCCGACTCCCGGTCCGTGGCCGCTCGGAGAAGAACCCCGTGCCACCTCCGGCTGGTTGGCAATTGTCGCACGATGGCAAACACCACACCTGCGACTATCGCCGCGGCGGCAATCATGATTCCGGAGGCACGGGTCACGTCACCCCAGGTGGGCAACACTCCAATCAGGGCCATGAACGTGGCCGTCCCGATGCACAGGATCGCGACGATACCTGCGACGCCGAAGCCCGGCACCACGAAGACTTCGATAACCAGGGCCACCATTCCCACACCCAGCAGGATGAACTCCTCCATACCTGCCAGCCCCACGATCAGGTGACTACCGAAGAACGCGCCGAGTGCCGCTATTCCGGTCAACCCGGCAAGGCCGAAACTCGGCGTCTTGATCTCGATGATGATCCCCAGCGTCCCGATGGAGAGCAGGATCGGTGCAACCATGGGGTTCGACAGGAAGCGCACCAACCCCTCAGCCCAGTTGACCGAAATCGTCTCTAAGGTTGCAGTATCCAGATTGAGCTGCTCCAGCAGCGCATCCATGTCGGCCACCTCGGCCGCGGCAACGTTCAACTCCACCGCCTCCAAGGACGTTAGCGTGAGCAGCTTCCCTTCTTCGATGACCCCCTCGATCTCGATCGACTCGTCGACCATCGACTCGGCAATGCGGGGATCCAGCCCCCGGCGTTCCGCCAGCGCACGGAACTCGCTACGCATGGCACTCACGATTTTCTCTGACGTCTTCTCGCCGGCACCGCTCACCGGAGTGGCCGCACCGATAGACGAACCCGGTGTCATGAAGATCGAGTCCGCGGCCAGCGCGATCATGGCTCCGGCGCTCCACGCGTTGTGTCGCACGTAGGCGTAGACGGGGATCTCACTATCGATTAGTGCAGTGACGATCCTCTGAGCTGCGTCCACCCGACCGCCAAACGTGTCGATGTCCAGCACAACTGCTAGCGCACCGATCTCGTTTGCCTCGGTCACGCCCCGGCGAACATAGGGAGCCAGGCCCAGTTCGATGGTTCCGCTCACCACTATGCGGTAGACCGGAGTCTGAGACACCATGCTTGTGCCGCCGGGTGGTTGTTGTGCCCAGGCGGCCGAAGTCGGGATAGCCAGGTAGGCGACGGCTAGGATTAGAGACCAACGGTTCACGACGCCTCCAGGGTTAGCTGCTTCTATGAAGATAAGTCTATTGATACAGGTGCAGGAGGGGAATGACCCAGCGACCCGGTGGCCCGGTCTCCCGATACCCCACCCCGCAACTCCTCTAAGACTTTGATGCAGAGCGTTGTTCCCTGGTTGCGGTATCGAGAATCATGGTGTGACCGGGCTATCGGATCACCGGGACAACGGGTGTTTGCTATTGCGGGTGGCGCTGGCAAGTTTATCTTTACGAAGCGTTTACATAGCCGCAAAAAAAGATCTGCGGTGCGTTGAACCGGGCTTGGCGTGGTCCCGCTCGTCCCCTCCCGACGAGATAGCTTGCTGGGCAGCAAGGCGTTCATCGCACCGCAGTTGTCTTTTCTGGAATCCCTCAATATGGAAGTTCCGTGCCAGCCAACCTCTGGGGCGCAAGTCATTCATTTGTAACAACTTATCAAGAGTGACCGCGCGACGGTGGTCTTGCAGAATGACTGTTCTGGGGCACAAATCGTTCACAAAAGTGGACGCTCAGCCACCTCTGGTTGGCTCAACCCAGCTATCGCTCATCCTTACCGCGATCACTTCACCGCGGGCGCACTCCACCCCCTCGGCTGTCAGCGACACCTGCACCGTCACCTTCCGAGCCGTGACCTCAATGACCTTGCCGCGCAGCTCTAGAACGCAGTCGATCGGCGTCGGTTTCAGGTAGTCGACGCGCAGTGCCGCGGTGACGTAGCGCAGTGGCGGGTCGGTACCCATTTCCCTACCATCTGCCTTGTATCCTGCGGCGGCAGCCGTTCCCGTGCCGTGACAGTCGATGAGCGAAGCGATCAAGCCGCCGTAGACATAGCCCGGGATCGCGGTGTGGTACGGCCGTGGCCTGAAATGGCAGACCGATTCATCTCCTTCCCATTGGCTCCTCACGTGCAGGCCCTGTTCGTTGAGTGTGCCGCAGCCGTAGCAGTGGCTGGTAGCAACGTCATAGTAGTCTTGAAAGGCTTTGGTCATCCCCATTTCTACCTCAATCATTCCTCGCTCGGCCGTTACAGCGATCGCACCCGGAGCAGCGCGCCAGGTGTTCGCCCAGGTAGTCGAGCAACAGTCGGCGGCGGCAGCTCCTGGTTCGAACGTAGCGCCGCATGGTTTCGAGTCCCCGCTCCTTGGCAGCGCGTGCGGCAACAGACTCGGTTTGTCCCGTCACCCTTGCTCTGGCCATCTGTGCAGCCAGGTGCAGATCGCCTTTGCGCCACAGCATGTGACAGTGTGATGGGAGACCGTCACGTCCCGCCCGTCCCGCCTCTTGAAAGTACGCTTCGGGCCTTGCGGGCACGCCTAGGTGAACCACCAGGCGTACATCCGCCTTGTCGATGCCCATGCCAAAGGCATTGGTTGCAACCATGACACGGATGTCGCCGTCCACAAAGCGTCTTAGTAGTGCTCGCCGCGCCGTTGGCGGCAGACCGGCATGATATGGCGCTGCCTTGAAACCCCAGCGGCGCAGCACTGCGGCAACGCCGTCGGTGCGATCGCGCGTCTGAACGTACACAATTGCGGTACCGTCGTGCGTTCGTAACAGGCGCGCCGCCTCAATGACCCGCTTCGCTTCATCGTCCCAGTGCCGTGCTGCGAAGAAGAGATTGGGGCGGTCGAACGACTGGGCAATCCGAACCGGTCGTCTCAACCGAAGTACCTGTACGATGTCCCTCAGTGTTTCGGGTGTCGCCGTTGCCGTTACTGCAATCGTGGGTGGCGAGCCCAGACTGCGCCGATATCTGCCGATCGAGCGAAACTGTGGTCTGAAGTCGTGGCCCCATTCACTGATGCAATGAGCTTCGTCGACTGCGATCAGTGATAGCTCGAGACCCGCGAGATCCTGCACCAGCCGCTTCAATCGCTCGGGTGCCACGTACAGCAGTTTCAGCCTGCCAGCCGCCAACAGCTGCGTCACCGTGTGCTGCACCGGTTTCTTCTGTGTGCTGGAGAGGTACGCCGCCGCCACTCCTCGCTTGCGCAGTGCCGCCACCTGATCCTGCATGAGGGAAATGAGTGGCGACACCACGAGGGTCAGGCCCGGTGACAGCAGCGCCGGCACCTGGAAACAGAGTGACTTCCCGCCCCCGGTTGGCAGCACCGCCAGGCAGTCTCGGCCTGTGAGTGCGGCGAGCACCGCCCTTCTCTGGTGATAGCGGAAACGAGGGTAGCCCCACACGTGTTGCAGCACGGCTTCAGCGTCCGGCAATCCGGGAGCGCGCTGCTCGAGCGGGGCGGTGCTGGACATGGACTTCCAGCATGAGCCGCTCGATGCGAATCAGCTAACCAGAATTACGCAGCACGTGGCGCTTGTATGCTCCGTCACACGCGCAAAACAACATCGGCGCATGACGGCTCTGCATGCTGGCAGGCAAACCGCAACCTGACAAACTCCGAGACGTACAACGGGAATCAGTGACTATCTTCGGGCTCGTCCCGAGGTCGGTATGCGCACTGCCAGTCAGAACCTGACCGACAACCCGAGCGCGAACCTGCCGTCGCGTAGCGACACTATTCTCACCTGCAACCGGTCGAGCGAGACTTCCTCCCAGCGTTCGGATTTGGCAAGGGCCCCTATTCCAAGACCCACTAACCCACCGGCAGCGCCGAACGCCAAAGCACCTATGGCCACACATTCCGCTTCAGGCCGGGGTCATAACCTCTCTCCATTCGGGTCGTCCGACGCTAGAAGGCCAAGGACTGCGCCCACCCCCGCACCGCTGACGGACCCGAGGACCAGTCCCTTAATGGCGTGCGACTTCCTGCCTTGGCTCACTTCGAGCCTAGTCACATCGGTCAACGAGATTGTCAGGGGTGATGCCTGATCTTCGGCT
>JBDGXD010000236.1:0-6970 GCA_039584755.1 Gemmatimonadota bacterium | reverse complement strand
CTGTCAGGCGGCCATGCGCTGGTTGCGGACTTCGGTATTGCCCGTGCCCTGTCGGCCGCGGGCACAACTCGCTTGACCGGGTTCGGCATGGCCATGGGTACGCCGCAGTACATGAGCCCGGAGCAGAGTGCCGGGAGCGGCGAACTCGACGCTCGCACTGATGTGTACAGTCTCGGGTGCGTTTTGTTCGAGATGCTTGGTGGGGAGCCGCCCTTTACGGGAGCGACGGTTGACGCCATTGCGAGACAGCACGCGAACACAGAGCCACGTCCGATCACCGACCTGCGACCGACCGTGCCGGACAACGTGTCGGCGGCCATCGCGCGGGCTCTGGCGAAACAGCCGGCCGATCGGTTCGGCACCGCCACGGGCTTTGCCGAGGCTCTTGTGGGTGACGGCGCGCGGCGCGGGGGCGGCCCGTTCCGGTTGCGCCGCAAGGTCGCGCTGCAGGTCGCAGCAGCATCGCTCATCGTCATAGCCGCCATCATCATCGGATTGAGCCAAGATCGCAGTGAACCGACACCCGACCTCGAGTTGAACCGGGTGGTGGTAGTGCCGCTCGAGAACCGAACCGGCGACACGGCGTTCGCTCTGCTGGGGAACCTGGCAGCCGACTGGATCGCGCAGGGACTGCAGCAGATCGACGTGATCGATGTCGTGCCAACGGTGACCGCGATCAACCCCGGTCCCGACGTCGCCGGCATTGCCGGATTGTCCGAGCCGAGTGCCGCACGACCGGCGGGTGAGGCAACCGGAGCAGGAACAGTCGTGGCGGGCGCCTACTATCGCCGGGGTGATTCCCTCGAGTTCCAGGTCCAGGTGATCGATGCGCGAGAGGAGCGCATGTTGCGCGCCGTGGCACCGGTGACCGGGTCCGTCTCGGCGTCGGGCACGATCTTGGACTCGCTGCGCCGTCGCGTGGTGACCACCGTCGCGGCGGTGCTCGATTACCGCCTCATGACCTCCACCGCGGTCAGCCCCCCGCCGTCGCTGGAGGCCTACCGCGCGTACCTCGAGGGACATCGCACCTTCTACCAACCTGGCCCCCAACGGATGCGCGAGGTGCTCGAATTCATGTATCGGGCGGTGGCACTGGACTCAGCGTTTGCCGATCCCCGTTTCTTCATCGTCATGGCGCACTTCAACCTGGGTGAGTCTGCCGCAGCCGATTCCAACGCGCAGCTGCTTGTTCCTTTTCGGTCGCGCTTCAGCCCCTACCAGCGTGCCTTTCTCGACTGGCTGATAGCCGGACTGCGTGGCGATCGTGTCCAAGCACTGCGGGCCGCTCGGGCGCGCGGGGCGCTGCCCGATATTGCAGTCGAGGCGCTGCGGTCGAACCGACCCAACGAGGCAATCGAGATCCTCTCGGACGTGCAAGACTGGGGGGCGCTCTACTTCCAGTGGCACACTTTCATGGAAGCGCTCCACATGGTGGGTGACTACTCGAGTGAGCTGATCCAGGCGCGACGCGCCCGCGAGGCTTTTCCCTATCGGCTACTGATGCTCCGCAACGAGCTGCGTGCACTGGCGGCACTCGGCAGACTCGACGAAGTAGACCGAGGCATCGAAGAGAGCCTGCTGTTGCCAGCGGAGGAAAGCGTGGTGGGAGTTGCCGTCATGGGGGAGATCGGGGCCGAGCTTCGCGCGCATGGATTCCGCGAGGCTTCGCTCAAAGTGGCGCAGCGAGCGTTGCGTTGGTTGCGCTCCCGTCCGCCCGAGGAGGCGGCGACGGTTCGTCACAAGGTCGGCTTGGCCCTCAACCTGTACCTGGCGGAACGCTGGGACGAGGCGCACGCATTGTTTCGCGAGTTGGCGCAGGCGCTGCCAACCGACGCGACGTTCCGCGGACACCTCGGTGTCCTGGCCGCCAGGCAGGGGGACCGAGAGGAGGCGCTGCGGATCAGTGACCAACTCGAAGGTATGACCGACCCCTACGACTTCGGACACGACCTCTACTGGCAGGCGTGCATCGCCGCCCAACTGGGCGACCTGGACCGCGCAATGACGCTGCTGCGTGACGCCTATGCGCGAGGCCGCATGTTCACGTTATTCCTCCATAGGGACATGGACCTCGAGCCACTACACGGTTACCAACCGTTCGAGGAGTTCGTCAGGCCCAAGGGATAGGATCCCGTAGTCTCACTTCAGCCTTCAGGCTTCGACATTCATCATTCAGCCTTCTAGCGGATCTCGAAGTACCACTGGAAGGCTGAATGTCGAAGGCCGAATATCGAAGGCCGAAGTGTTCTTCTTCCCCTCCTTCCCCGCCGACGCAGGTCTGCAGCCCAAGATCGAAGACGTACGAGGCAGGATTGTACGGTTGGTGGGGGAGACGGGGAGATAGGGTGCAGAGTGCAGAGTGCAGAGTGCAGGGTAGATCCGCTTTCATTCGCCTGTTTCCGCGCAATCCGCGGTGCTAGTGGAAGAACAAGTACGCGATGAATATGCCGGCAACGATCGCGGCTAGATCCGCGATCAAGCCGCAGGGCACGGCATACCGGGTATTTCGCACACCGACAGACCCGAAATACAGTGCTATGGCGTAGAACGTCGTGTCGGTCGCACCCTGGAAGGTGGAGGCCAACCTGCCGACGAACGAGTCAGCCCCGTGAGTCTGCATGGCGTCGAGCATCATTCCTCTCGCGCCGCTACCGCTGAGCGGTTTCATCAACGCAGTGGGCAACGCTTCTATGAAATCCGTGTTGATGCCGAGCGCGACAAAGACCCACTCGATCCCCGCCACCACAATTTCCATGGCCCCGGATGCGCGAAACACGCCAATGGCAACCAAGATCGCCACGAGATAGGGAATGATCGTGATGACGACCGGGAACCCGCCCTTGGCTCCTTCGATGAACGCATCGTATACGTTGACCCTCCGAATCAGAGCCAGAGAGATGAAGCCGGCGATGACACCGAAGAGAATCACGTTAGCTACCACATTGGAAACCGTCTCGACCTGCTCTTGAGGCATCCGCGAGAAGTAGAAAATGGTTCCTCCAACGAGGCCGGTGAGCACCACGAGATACGCGAGAACAGTTCTGTCGAACAGATTGATCCTCTGAATGACGGCTACCGCGATCAACCCGGCAAGCGTCGAAAAGAAGGTGGTCAGTAGGATCGGAAGAAACACATCGGACGGATTGGCTGCACCTTGCTGGGCGCGATAGACCATGATGCTGATGGGAATGACCGTCAGGCCCGAGGTGTTGAGCACGAGAAACATGATCTGGGCGTTGGAAGCCGTGTCCTTGTCGGGATTGAGGTCCTGCAGTTCCTGCATGGCTTTGAGGCCCAATGGAGTTGCCGCGTTGTCGAGCCCAAGCATGTTGGCGGCGAAGTTCATCACGATCGACCCGTGAACCGGATGATCCTTGGGGACTTGGGGAAACAACTTGTGGAAGAACGGGCGCACCACTCTCGCCAGTATGTTAACCGCACCACCCTTCTCCCCGACCTTCATTAACCCGAGCCACAGAGTTAGCACTCCAATCAAGCCGAGACAGATTTCGACACTGACGCCGGCCATCTCGAACGTGCTGTTCACCATGTCCGTGAAGACCTCGGTGTCGTGGAAGAAGATCAGCTTGACGAATCCCACGGCCAGTGAGATCAGGAAGAACGCAATCCAGATGTAGTTCAGGACCATGACACCTCGCCCGCAATGAGCTGCGCCAACAGCGGTACGTGGTCGCGGACCAATGCGTCCACTGTTGTGAGCGGAAACTCATAGGTGACTACTGCCAAACCGTGTTCGCCACCCCACGTGCCGAACGAGCCGGGTGTCGCGTACCCGACGTCTGGCACCAATGGCAAGCCCGTCTGCTCGGCCAACCACCGAGCCACTGGTCCCTGGTTCGGATCATCGATGCAGGCGAGTGGCGCGTGAAGGGCGATTACCGTATCGAGCTGCAACTCTTCGACGAGACCGATCAGGGCGCGTGTTTCTGCCTCGGAACCCGGAGCGGAGCCAGGACTCAGCACGACGTCCCTGGGTTCGTCGAGAGTAGAGCGGTGCTTCACGGAGTCCGGCTGCCAGTCGCGAGTCGGGAAATTGCGGTTCAGGTCTACGCCACGGGCATTGCCCCGTGTGCCACGGATCAGGCCGTCGGGATTTGCTGCCAGGACCACGGCACAGTGGGCAGATCGTTCGGGCAGCAGGCGCAGCGCGCGGGACAGCGCAAATGTCGTCTCCGGTTCTTCACCGTGAATACCAGCGTGTATGAGAAGCGTACAGCGGTCGCGCGGCCGCCACACTTCCAGCGGGATGCCCTGCTGTGAATGCCCGTAGGTGCTCGGCCTCAGGGGGAGCGTGCCGGTTTCCTGGCGTGACCTGAACTTCATGTGACAGGCCTGGCGATGTTGATCACAAAGCGCTGGTAGATCTCGTCCAGATGTGACAGCACCGTCTCCTTCAACTCCATGGCTCCATTGTGGATGGTGTCTCGCACGACGTCTATCGAGAGTAGCGTCTCGTAGCGACTCGCGACCGGGGCATAGCTCAGGTGCCACCGTTCGGGTGCGACGCCGTTGCGGTCCTGGTCGTACGGTCGGAAGAAACCGAACGCGGTATCCGCCGCGATTCTGCGGTCCAACCAGTCGTGCAGCGGACCAAACATTCCCCCCGAGTCGACCTCTTCCGGTAGCAGCTCGATCTCGTAATCGTC
This sequence comes from Gemmatimonadota bacterium, assembly GCA_039584755.1. Taxonomy (GTDB): domain Bacteria; phylum Gemmatimonadota; class Gemmatimonadetes; order Gemmatimonadales; family GWC2-71-9. The sequence continues at coordinate 2,303 of JBDGXD010000236.1, read as the reverse complement.
CGGTTTTGCCGCTGTGTCAAAAACGTCGAGGTCCGTCCCCCAGTGATGGCGCGATGCGCCGGGCAGCGCTGACCAACGTAATATGGCAAAGGCCAATTCCTTCTGGCTCAGCTGCTCGATGTTGAGCGGTACGGAGTTGCTGTCCAACGCCGGCTGTTGTCCAGTGGCCTTGCGGTTCCAAATCGACAACTGTCGCTCGAAGTCGCGAAAGCCGCTCAGAATCGCGAGATCGAAACCCGCCAGTCGAGCTGCGTCTTTCAACTGGAGGAACGGGCGCACGACCTCACTGTGCACGCGGGCGCCCAGCAACTCGGCGTCAGTTGCCGAGCACAGATGTTGATCCGTTTGGCCGGTAAGTATGGTGCTATTCAACGGCGCCCGACTGAAATCTGGCGTTTGCCACCAGGGAAGTTGTTGGATTCATCCGTATGGTAGTCATGTCCGCATCACACGGGAACGAATCGAGATGGCGTGGCCGAACGTAGCTCCAGTTTCGCCGGCCCGTCAAGCAGAGGGGGAGAATGGAGAATACAGGGCAGAGTACAGGGTACCGGGTAGATCAGTGTTCATCCGCAAGTTTCTGCGTAGATCTGCGCCCGTAATTGACCGCACCGAGTTATTCTTAAGTGCTGGATACCGTTGCCGTTGGCCTCGCGGCCCGCCGCAGAGGGATGTCGACAACGGCCCTCGAGGTCGCGCGAAGCGGGAACAAGCGACCGCAGCCATTTCTCGGACAAGGGAGTTCTGGTGAAAGAGAACGCGATGAGAACCGTAGCAGCTATGATCGTCTGCACAGTGCTGCTGTTCGTGGTCGGCACGACCGCACAGGCTCAGGGTACTTCGTTGGGCGTGGTTGGTGGCGTCAATATGGCAACTCTCTCCATCGAAGACAGTGAGGGAATCGATATCAATTCGAAGCTTGGCCTCAACTTCGGAGCACGGCTCAACGCCACCTTCTCTCCCAGCTTCGGTGTGATTCTGGGAGCGCTGTACTCCCAGAAAGGCATGAAAACCACAGAACAGGGGGTCGACGTCGGATTCAACATCAACTATATCGATTTCCCGCTACTAGCTCAGTTCGTGGTGCCAACGAGTGAGCCCGGAAAGGTGTCGGTGCATCTTGCCGCCGGTCCAGCCGTCGGTCTCAAGGTCAGCTGCAAGGTCGGTGGTGAGCAGGACGGGACGTCGGTCTCATTTGACTGTGCCGATCTCGGTCTCGACCTAAAGAGCGTGGATGTCGGTGTCATGGCGCTCGTGGGTCTCGATATCCTGGCTGGACCGGGTTCAGTGATCGTCGACGTTGCCTACGACCTGGGGTTGACCAACATCAACTCCACGAGTGCTGAGGGCAGCGTCAAGAACCGGAATCTCTACGTCATGGCGGGATACCAGTTCCCACTCGGTTCGCAGTAGCCTCCGGCTCTGCTGTGACGCAGTCGGGTCTCTCCTTCCCCTTCTTCCCTCCTGATCGAAAGGGGGCAGGAGAGGCAGAGGGTCGGAATGTAGAATGTAGAATGTAGAATGCAGAATGTAGAATGCGGAATGTAGAATGTAGAATGAGGGTGCGGGGTGGTTCTCCTTCCCATCCTTCCCCTTCTGATCCCGGTACGGGCTGGTGGTTGGGCTGAGTGTCGAAGGCCGAAGTGTTCACAACCGTAGAGGCAGGCGGTAGGTAAAGGAGGAACACATGACTTGGGCGAGATTCGCGTTGGTCGGGGCGATCGTTCTGGCAGCGCCAAACGGAATGCAAGCGCAGGCCGAGTTTGAGAGGTATGGCAACGCGGCATTCGTGCGGTTCGATGACGGGATGGTATCGGGTGTCTATGTGTTTGTCATGTCGGAAGGCGGTGTGGTCAGCAGCATAGACGAGAGTGGAATCGTCTTTCTCCAGCGAGACCCGGCATTGGTGTGGGCATGTGTCGCCGGGAGTGTCCAGGCTGTCTACCGCTACGACACCTTTCTCCTGGGACAGGACGGACAGATACAGGTTCGCTATCGCATAGGAGACGATCCGGTTTCGCCCGTAGAGAGCTGGGCAATCATGGTTTATGGTGCCAGCGATGCGGTGGACGATATGTTCGGTGGTGGTGCAACATCCGCCAGCATGCCGGCCGCTGCGGCAAGGTTGATCGAAGAGGCAGCGGGTAGCGGTGCAAGGGTGATGTTGCGCGCCACAGACCCTGTGGATGGTGAGACCCTGACCGACGCGTTTTCGCTGGACGGTCTGGCCGGCGCGCTCGACCGGTTGCGCGGAGCCTGCGGGGGGGTGTAGCGGGGGATCGACTCGCCGCGACCTGACTCCG
>JBDGXD010000235.1:0-6970 GCA_039584755.1 Gemmatimonadota bacterium | reverse complement strand
GCTTGCGATGGCCTGGTCCAGTGCAATGGGTGCCGTTTCACCGCGCGCGACATCCGGACCACCCGAGGAGGCGGATTTCCCTCGTGCCAGAGGCGGTGGAATGATGGGTGGAATGGGTGGCGAGGACGCCAGTGAACCTGTGAAGCTGAAAGACCCAGCAAAGACGGCAGATCTCATCAAGAAGGTCGCGCACGAGTTCGGCTCCACTCTGGTGGGTATCACCGAACTCAATCCCGATTGGGTATACGGTTATCCACTGCGGGGCAGGGGATTCGAGGACGTGAACGAGCCGTTGGAGATTCCGGATCACTGGAAGTATGCCGTGGTGGTGGGCACTCCGATGTCGTGGGACCCCATGTATGCCAATCCGAACTACGGCACGTCCAACGACGCCTACTCGCGCTCTCGCATAATCGCGACACGTGTCGCCGCGTTCATCAAAGCACTGGGGTATCCGGCGCGGACGCACACTCCCGGCAACAGTTACGATCTCATGGTTCCGCCAATAGCGATCGATGCCGGATTGGGCGAACAGGGCCGCAACGGAATCATGATCACGCCCGAACTGGGCTGCAACATAAGGCCGGCGATTGTTACCACCGACATTCCCATGGCTACTGACAAGGCCATCGACTTCGGAGTGCAGGATTTCTGTGCACACTGTAAGGTGTGTGCGGAGGTCTGCCCCAGTGGCTCGATCCCGTTGGGTGACAAAGAGGAGGTACGAGGATACCGCCGTTACAAGGTCAATGCAGCCAGCTGCAACAATTTCTGGAACTCGAATCTGGGTAACATGGGTTGCCGACTCTGTGTCAGTGTCTGTCCCTACACCAGAAAAGCGAACTGGCTGCACAAGACTGCGTTGCAGGTGTCGGCAAATGACCCAACGGGAATGTCTGAAAGGGTGCTGACCGGCTTGCAGAAGCGGTTCTACGACGGACCGGACCCGGAGGCCTATTACATGCCATCTCTTGGCGGTGAGAACGCGTCATACCGCGAACCACCTTGGTGGCTGAGGACAGAAGATTTCATCGAACTCGAATCAGTGGAGGCCGATGATGCAGATGTTTAACAGCGGTTTCTTCTGGTTCGTCGAGGGGATTCTCTTTTGCATCGTGGTGCTCGGCATCAGAACATGGTCGTTGGATCGGTCGATACCGATGCTGTGGTGGAAGTGGCCCGTTCTCGGGGCCTGGGGTCTGTTCACCGGATTTGCTGTCGCATTTGTAGGCACGAGTCTGGGTGAAGGCGAACCGACCGCCGCCGTTCAGGGTGGCATCATGTTTGGCATCGTAGCGGTGTTGTCGGGTGTTGGAGTATGGCGTTTGTGGATGATCGGTGCCGGCCCAGGTGAGAAGCACGCGGAATCCTAAGATAAGACTGGCAGTATACCTGGCCGTAGTCGTGGCGCTAGCACTCGCGCTGCGATACGGCTGGACGCGCGCTGCTCCAGACCTTACGATCCCGATTCGCGAAATCTTTCCTCGAGCGGACTCCATTGTGCCGGAGCGCGGTTTGTTCGCCATCTACGTCGACAGTGGTCGGGTAGTCGGCTGGGCGGGCTCCGGTCAAGCAAGCGGCTACGGTGGGCCGATGCTCATTGTCACAGGCATCGACACGCTTGGACAAATAGTGGGCGCGCGGGTAGTCGAACAGCGCGAGACCCCGATCTTCTGGCGCATGGCGCGACCGAACGATCTGTTGGGTTCGTTCTCGGGCAAGAGCTTCGATCAGATCGACTTCGATCAGGGTCGGGTTGATGGAATAACCGGTGCCACATTGTCGTCGGAAGCGATGATCGCGAGCGTACGGGCGGCTGTAACCGATGTGGCGGCAGAAGCATTCGGCACAGACCTGCCGGTGCGGAAACGAGCGTTCGAGTTCGGCCTGCTCGAGATCACGGTCCTGATTCTCTTTGCAGTTGGCATTGGAGCGCAGGGAGTGCGAGGCAAATCGCGACAGCGAATTCGCTGGGCGGCCCAGCTTGCCGGACTGCTGATTCTCGGATTCTGGAAGGGTTCACCGATAACGCTTGCCAAGCTGGTCGCCCTGATGTCCGGGTTCTTCCCTTCAGTGAAGACCAGCCTCGCGTTGTATCTGTTGATCGCAGGATTCCTGGTCACGTCCTTCTTCTGGGGTAGGAACATCTACTGCCTGTATGCATGTCCTTTTGGGGCAGCGCAGCGCTTGGTTGGCTTGATCGGTGGTAGGAGCATCAAGCTGCCGCAGTGGTCGGTTCACCTGTTGGAACGAATGCGCCACCTGATCGTGTTTGCCGCCATCTTCATGGCCTTCCTGACGCTACAACCTGCGTTGGCGAGCTACGAACCGTTTGCAGCCCTGTTCAGCCTCAACGGAACGACGTTGCAGTGGATTCTGCTCTTCCTGGTTCTGGTCGCATCACTACTGATCAGCACACCATGGTGTAACTTCTTCTGCCCTATGCGAACCTTCGAGATCGCCCTGCAAGACCTGAGAACCGCCACCCGCAAGCCGCAGCCGAGACAGTCCGATGGCTAAAGACAAGAAGTGGCTGTGGAATCTTGCAGTGCTGTTCTTTGTGCTACTCGTCAATGCAGTGATCGTCGGGGTTCTGCTGCAGAGTTTCATGGGGGCGGAGTAGAATGCAGATTGCAGAAGGCAGAATGTAGAAGGCAGAATGTAGAATGTAGGACTCATCGTTCATCGTTCATCGTGCAACGTGCAAACCCCTTCCTCATCTTCTTCCCCTCCTGTTCGGGTGGGACGGGGCAGGGGAAAACGCCTAACCCCAGGCTTCAGTCTGGGGAACACAACCACTTGGCACAACGCGACTCGCCCTGAAGGACGCGCGCAGTAGGCCCCGACCCACCCTGGAACGCCGGTGGCTCGGTGCCAATCGCGACGTTGAACAGTACCGACAACGCGAGTCTACCCACCTCAACCATCCCATCCAGATAGACGAACTCCGTGTCGTCGCTAGCTCGGTGATAGTCGGAATGCAGCCCGGTGTGGAAGAACAGGACCGGCTTACGCGATTGGAAGAACGGATACTGGTCGCTCCTGGCGAGTCCGTCATCGTTGTATTCGAGATTGAGGCTATCCTCATTCAGCTCGACCAACAAGACGTTCCAACGACCTGACGTGAGGGCCCCACCCATGATCAGCTTGTCGTCTCGCAGTCGCCCCACCATGTCGAGATTGATCATGGCAACGATGCTATCCATGGGGACCGTCGGATTGGCCGTGAAGTAGCTCGATCCTATCAGCCCCAGTTCCTCAGCACCGTATGCTTGGAACATGATGGAGCGGTGGTCGAAGGTTTCGCCAGCTCCGAATGTGAGGTAATCGGTCAAGTAGCGTGCGATCTCCAGCATCAGAGCTGTACCTGAAGCGTTGTCATCCGCTCCGTTGTAGATGACGATGGAGTCCTCAGTGACCTGATGCCAACCCAAGTGATCGTAGTGGGCACCCAGGATCACCCATTGTCCTGCGAGATCTCCACGGCCCGGCAAAACCGCAAGGACATTCTGCGATATCAATGTGTCGGCTAGAACAGCGGTGGCTGTTGCGCGATCGCCTGACTCTTGTGGAGCCAGGGTGTGAGCTGCAACATCGAAGGAGCCGTTGACGAAGCTGAATGTTTGCAGATAGCCGGGGATACCAGGGTCGAGCCCGGCATCAACGAACGCATCTCGGATGTACTCGGCAGCGATGAGTTCGTGCGGAGATCCTGCACCGCGTCCATACAGGCTGTCACCGGCCAGAAAACCCAGGTGGGCGAGCAGTGCGTCAGCACTGATTCGCTCGGTTGGCTGCGGCGCATTCGCGTCCTCGCAGCCGAGCAGGCCGAACAGCAATGCGATTGCTATGAACCGCTTCATGGCTCGTTTCGGTGCCTCTCTTACGGTGGCATGTCTTGTAGTACGCTACGCATTGTAAAACCCTGATCCGGTGTCGTGGTTCCACGCCCGACACATCTATTGACTATCAGGTTATTGTTGATTGTGCTCGCAATGGAATGCTGCAAACGGATTGGAAACGCCACCGCGTTGTTCACTGCGATCGCCAGTATGGCGGCGTGCGAAACGGACCGGCCGGACGGCACCACCATGCCCGTCATTTGGGAGCCCGCCATAGGGTTAAACGAGTCGTTGCCCCAGGGGGTGCGCATCTACACTGGGCACAACGAAAATCTTCCGCTCCAGGCTTGGTACGTTCGGATAGACGAGCCGGCTCCACATATTAGCACGCGAGTGGTACTCTCGGACGACGTCGAGGACAATAGAGAGACGGTCTCGAGTTTCGCACATGACCTCGGCGCGTGCGTCGTGGTGAACGGTGGCTACTTCAGGATGGACCGGAAACCGGCCAGTCACGTTGGCCTGGTGGTCACTGGTGGCGCCGTCGTGTGGCCAGCAACGAGGTCGGTGTTGCGTGATTCGGTTTCATACGAAACTACGCGCGCTGCTATCGGTTTTACGGAACTGGGCGAGATCGAGATCGCCTGGGCCAGCTCACGCAACGACACCGTTTACTCGTGGCCGGACCCACCATCCCACTCACCCGGACAGCCCGCTCGTCCACTCGACTATGACCACGCGCAGACGTGGGATATCCTCTATGCGCTGGCTGCTGGCCCGGCCCTGGTTGTCGACGGCCGAGTTCAGGTGACCTCTGATCAGGAGGTATTCTTCGGGACTTCCATACCCGAGGTGCATCCCCGCACGGCTGCCGGACGTACCAGCAACGGCGCACTGATAGTCATGGTAGTGGATGGCCGCCAGCCGGTGAGTCGCGGGGTCAGTCTACAGGAACTCGCAGCAATGATGCGTGACGTCGGAGCGGTCGATGCACTCAACTTGGATGGCGGAGGCTCATCCACTCTAGTGGTGAACGGTGTGCTGCTCAACCGCCCGACCGGCGGTGTGTTTCAGCGTGAGGTCATGTCAGCGCTGGCCACCTTCTGCGAGTAGCCGGTTCAGGTAGGCTTCCCCAGCATGTGAGACCTCGAGCACGGCAGCCTCGATGACAGACCGCGTGTCAACGGAAGATCCACCCACCTCGATGTCTGTCGCCGATTTGATCGCGTCGACATACCACTCCATCCAAGTACGTACAATCCGTGTCTGCTCGGCCGGCTCAGTTCCGCCCTCTAGTTCAACCCGGCTGAGTTCGTACTCGGCTTCGAGCCGCGACAACGCTGCGTGCAGCAATTCTGCGACTACCAGTCGAGCGGTCGCACCATCCGCCGACGTCAGCGTTACCGCCGAGAGCAGCGCACAGGTACCAACGTGGGCTAGGGTCTCTGGCGACACTTTGTCGGGTCGGTCGCCGTCGGTGTGATAGAACACGTCGGTGAAGTGCCAGAGGAGCAGGCCTGGCTTCCCGGCACGGAGAAACGGTACGTGATCACTACCGCCCTCGTAGGGATTGGTGTTTACAACCCAATCGGTCCCCACCGCCTCCTCGTTGCATCTCTCGAGTACGAAGTCATTGAGGTAGTGTGGTGTGAGGTCTTCCACTGACAGCGGACGATCTCCCCACTCCGAATGCTTGTGCGTACCACGAGTCCACACCGCCGACGGGTCGGGCATCTTCTCGATCAGAAATGTTCCCCCGGTCTGCTTCGTGTCTTCTCCCACCATGTCGAGACTCACGCCCCATCTGACACCGCCAGCGCGGATTGAGTCTTCGGACAGGTAACGACCTGTACTTCTGATCTCGCTGCCCCACAGCATGGTGATCGTCCGTGCCGGTGCAATGCGGCCACTCAGTACTAGTTCGGCGAGTACGCGCGCACCCTCTGCTAGTGCAGCGACCCCGGAAGCGTTGTCGTTTGCGCCCGGTTCGTCGAGGTGGGCACTGAAGACGAAGCGCTCATTGGGCTCGGTGTTACCGCGCACGTTAGCCACCAACGTCAACTCGTCACCCTGGGTGAACCGTGTGTCGACCGTGACTCTGACCCGTACAGCGCCGCGATCGAGTGCGCGTGACAGCTGTCGGTGACTGGCGGAAGACAACAGCACACCCCATGAACGAGCAACCGAGTCATGCGGAATCGACGTGAACTGAATTGAGTGTCGGTTTTCTTCCGGTCGATTCAGGTCCCACGGGTCATACGACAGTACGCCAAGCGCACCACGATCCTGCACTGCCGCGCGAAACAGGCGACTCACCCTTGTCTCACCGAGCACGATCTTGTCCCTCACATCGATCCCTCGGAAATGCTCGTCGTCAGCGTTGCCGACGTGGACCACTTCGGCCTCGACTCCTTCGCTGGGAGTCGAGTAGGAGTTGATCGCAATCATGCTGCGATTGGTGGCAAACCGCAGTACTTCTTCCGTGCCAGTTTGCAGTACGATGTCGAGCGCACCATCAACCGGTTCCCACGCGTGTCGCTCCATTGGGCGGCGTTCCAAACGATAGGTGAGGGCAGCGTCTGGTTCGGCCTGGCCTTCAGGAACGTATCCCGCTGCCTCTAGAGCTTGGGCGACGTAGTGGATGGACGCGTCGAATGCTTCGTTACCGGTCAAACGCCAGTGTTGATCCAACCAGACTACCATGTCCTTGGCCCGCTCGCCGGAATAAGTCTCGCGGATATGCTTGTGCCAAGCGCCGATATCGGTTGCAGCAGTGCAGCAGACTGCAAGAAGCACCGTTGCAGCAACACGGTGTAGTGTCATGTGTTTCAAGGGACAAACCGTGTGGAAGTGATTGTGTTAGCGGACAAGTTTCGACTCAACTCAAGTGCTGAATCTCGATGATATTGCCTTCCGGATCGGCTACGTATTGGAACTGCAGCACACCTACTCCGGCGATGTTTACCTGCTCGATCTCTCCGACTTTGCCCCCGCCGTTGGACAGCACGTCGTTGGCCACGCTCTGAACGTCGTCTACCCTGAAAGCAATGTGCGAGAATCCAGGTGTGTTAGGTCTGATCTCGGGTCTCTCAGGCACGCTGTCGTACTGGTAAACCTCGAGGGTCGGT
>JBDGXD010000234.1:0-7003 GCA_039584755.1 Gemmatimonadota bacterium | reverse complement strand
CCGAGTATCACGTACGGTACTTCGGTGGTACACGCTGACTCATTCTCGTAGCCGAGTTCACAGACGGCCGGATCGGTAATCAAAGCGGGCACGATCAGAGCACCAAGTGCAGCTCCGGCCGCAACACTCAGAGCGACGATCCCTTTGTTGCGGCCAATGCTCAGCTCCAGCCGACGAATCGAATCGAGCGGTAGGGTCAGCACGGTATCACCGGTGGGAATTACCGTTATTGCGTCTTCTTTCAAGTCGAGCAGACGACCCGTCAAGAATCTCTCTTTTGCCAGGACGGACCACAGCCGGATGCGGGCTCCGGCTCGGATCAGATCCTCCTGCTGTGCCGCAGCTCCCCGGACGTGCAGGGTGGCTGCAGTACTCAGGAACAAGAGAATGAGGGCCGATCTTGCCTTCATGTGCAGCACGTTCTTCGTCTACCAGCCTTGGGTAGCGACATCTGCTCGAGTTTGTGTGATCTGCTGCTCTGCGTTCATCCGCCGTTTCTGTGGGATCGGCGGTCCCGGAAAACTAGAGACGACCGGCGCCTGCCGCAGTCCCTGATCGGATTCTGCTGCCGCAGCCGGGCAGAAGACGGGCAAGCCAGCATGCAGGGAGGCTTGTAGATTGTTTGTCCATTTATCACATTGCTGTAATTAGGCACACATTAGACATAACGTCCCCGCCGACCAGGCTTTGGAAGAGGTATCACCTATGAAGACGTTCGATTGCCCCGTCATCGCTCGAGCCGCCCGTGTTTCTGGGACTGGCTGATGGCACGCAATTCGTTATTTCACAAGAGGTTACGGAGCCGAGTCGGATTGTAAGCGGTGATCAGGATCCGTGAAACCGGGTCCCGGTTTCATCGGTGTGTGTCGTTGTGGTTATAATGCGGGCTTCGCAATTTGCTCCTTAACACAGGTGTAATGGCTTGAAGCTATCGGACACTGCGATCCGCCGCCCGGTGCTGACCAGCATGGTGAGCATTGCTCTCGTGCTCTTCGGCTCCATCGCTTTCCTCCGTCTGCCGGTGCGGGAGTATCCCGATGTGGATTCTCCCGTCGTTTCGGTGTCCACCTTTCTCAGAGGGGCGAACCCCCGGGTGATGGAGTCCGCCGTCACCGACATCCTGGAAGAGGAACTGAGCACGATTCCCGGATTGCGAACGCTTACCAGTGCCAGTTCGGAGCAGTCCAGCAACATCAATCTGGAGTTCACGCTCGACAGAGATCTCGAGGAGGCTGCACAGGACGTACGCGACAAGGTATCACGGGTGCGAGGCAGACTACCCCAGGAGATCCTGGAGCCGGTGGTCAGCAAACAGGATGCTGATGCCAGTCCGTTCTTCTGGCTGGCCTTGTCGGGTGAGAACTACGATCTGCTTCAGCTTTCCGACATAGGTGATCGCGAGGTGAAGACCAGGCTGCAGTCTCTCTCGGGTGTGGGTCGTGCGCAGATCTTCGGAGAACGCCGTTACTCCATGCGGATCTGGCTCGACTCTGACGAGTTGGCTTCGCGGGGACTCACCGTTCAGGACGTTCAAAACGCGGTCAGGAGCCGCAACGTCGAGATCCCTGCCGGCCGCATCGAATCTGACCGGCGGGAGTTCACCGTCAGGTCGATGGGCGAACTCAAGACACCGGAAGAGTTTCAAAACCTCACTGTTGCGAATCAAGACGGACAGCTGATAAGACTGCGTGATCTGTCGCGGGTCGAGCTTGGGCCGGAAAACGATCGGGCAACTCTCCGGTTCAACGGGATTCCCTCTGTCGCCATCGGAATTGTGCGTCAATCCAAGGCCAACTTGATCGAGGTGTCCGACGCGATTCGAGCCGAGCTGCCACTGATCCAGCAGGCGTTGCCCCCGGGTGTCACAATCGCGGCGGCGTACGACGGGGCTGTGTTTGTACGCCGTTCCATCAGAGAGGCGGAAGAAACACTGCTGCTAGCCGGCCTGCTGGTCATCCTCATCATCTTCGTCTTCTTGCGGAACCTCCCGGGCACCATCATACCGGGCCTGGCGATTCCGACATCGATTGTCGCGGCGTTTGGTCTGCTCTACTTCCTGGGGTTCACGATCAACAACCTCACGCTGCTGGCGTTGATCTTGTCCATCGGCATTGTGGTGGACGATGCCATTATCGTGATGGAGAACGCCTATCGCCATCAGGAAAAGTTGGGGCGAGATCCCACCGAGGCGGCGATGAAGGGAACGAGCGAGATCGCCTTTGCTGTCATCGCGACAACGATCGCTTTGGTAGCGGTGTTCTCGCCACTCACCTTCCTGGGAGGAACCACCGGCAGGCTCTTCAATGAGTTCGCTCTTGCCATGGCCGGAGCGGTCGTCATTTCGAGCTTCGTGGCGCTGACCCTGACACCGATGTTGTGTGCCAAGATCCTGCGAGTCCCTCACAGCCATGGCAAGATCTTCAATCTGTTTGAGCGGACCTTTGAGACGATCACGGCGTGGTACGAGAGTGCTCTGGGTTGGTCGTTACGGCATAGTTGGGTTGTCGTCAGCGGTGGTGTGGCAACTCTGTTGGTGGCTGTCGTGGTGTTTCAGAGCCTCAAACGTGAGTTCGTGCCACCTGAGGATAGAGGGATATTCCTTACGATCACCGTTGCCCCCGAAGGAGCGTCACTGGACTACACTGACGGATACCAGCGGCGCGTGGAGGAGATCCTAGCTCGAACCGACGACATAGAGGCCTATTTCAGCATCGTAGGTTTCGGTGGCCGTGTGAGTGGCGGGATCGTATTTGCACGACTCACCGATTGGTCCGAACGGAATCGTTCGGTCCAGGACATCATCGGTGAAGTCCAGCCACAATACTTCGCCATCCCCGGGATATTTGCGTTCGCCAACAACCCCCCGGCATTCGGTGGTTTTGGCAACCCCGTGCAGTTCGTGGTGCGACATCCGGATTTCGACTCACTTGCAGTCGGCATGGAGTCGCTGATAGCTCGGGCGCGGGGCATCAACGGGTTGATCAACGTGGATACCGATCTGCGGGTTAACAAGCCGGAACTCACTGTGGTCTACGACCGCGACCGGGCGGAAGACCTCGGCGTGCCGATCCTGGATGTGTCCAGCACACTGCAAACGCTGCTCGGTGGGCAGCGTATCAGCACCTTCACCCGCAACAACAAGCTGTACGACGTAATTGCTCAGCTCGAAGCGGTTGAACGCGCCACTCCGAGTGACATGACCGGCATCTACGTGAGAGGGCGAGATGGAGCCTTGGTGCAACTCGACGCGGTTGCGCAGATATCAGAGGGTGTCGGGCCCCAACAGCTGAGCCATTTCAGTCGTGTGCGGTCGGCCACTCTGACTGCCAATCTCGCCCCGGGCTTCACGTTGGGTGAGGCGCTCGATTCGCTGACCGCAACCGCCGCCGAACTGTTGCCACCTGGTAGCAGTACCGCGTTGGCAGGGGAGTCACGTGAGTTGGTGGAAAGTGGCAACGCGCTGTATTTCGCCTTCATGTTGGCGTTGGTGGTAGTGTTCATGGTTCTGGCGGCGCAGTTCGAATCCTTGATCCACCCCTTCACCGTCATCCTCGCGGTTCCACTCGCGGTGACCGGGGCCTTGCTCGCACTGCTCATTACCGGGTCCACGCTCAACCTCTACAGTCAGATCGGCATGATCCTGCTGATCGGTCTGGTGACCAAGAACTCGATCCTCTTGGTGGAGTACGCCAACCAACTGAAGAAAAGGGGCCTCAGCAGTGTCGAGGCAATGCTGGAGTCGGGCAAGATCCGGCTGCGACCAATCGTGATGACGTCGGTGGCAACGATCATGGGGGCGATGCCCATTGCGTTAGGGCTCGGTGCGGGATCGACCAGCCGTAGACCGCTGGGATACGCCATCGTGGGTGGGCTGTCGTTTTCCACGCTGCTGACCCTGTTTCTAGTACCAGTGGTGTACGTGTCGTTGGATGCGCTCACCGCGCGCTTGAGGATAGGCAAGCGGGCCCCGCTACTCGAAACCGCGGAGGCGTCGTGATGCTCACGCTAGTGACGGCGTTGCAGGTGACCGCCGCTGTTGCGCCGCTGGCCCCGTTGGCACAGAACGACAGTCTCCCCGCCATGACTCTCGAGGAGGCGCTGCTCCGAGCGACGGAACTCGATCCCAACTACGTGGCGGCGATGCGCCAGGTGGCTGACGCCGAGTGGACCAGACGGTCCGCTTGGTCGGTGTTCTTGATACCGGCAATATCAGCACAACTCAATGCCAGAAAGTTCTCCTCGGAGTTCTTCAACATCGGTACGGGTGAGCCTGCTTCCCGGATCGGTGACGCAACCATCGACGCGAGACTCAACCTGTTCAGTGGCCTGGCGACGTTCAACGACTTGAGTCGGTCACAGGCGGAAGTACAAGGCGCTAGGGCCGACGAGCTGGGAGCTCGATTCGAGTCTGCCCTGTTTACCGAGTCGGACTACTACGACGTGCTGGCGCAGCGGGAACTCACTCGGGTGGCAACGGATCGCGTGCGGCGTGCGGAAGAACAACTGGCTGTCGCTCGTGCGAGGGTAATCTCGGGTGCCGCTGTGCAGACAGACTCGCTGCAGCTCCTGCTTGAGCTCACGGAGGCCCAAGTCGAGTTGCTGCGTCAGGGGGCGCGACTCAAGGTCGCGCGCCATCAACTGGGTAGGCGCGTGGGATTCCCGGGACCGGTGGACGCCGTTGCACTGGACACCCTGCCAGCACCGGCCTTGCCGGTCACGGAGCAAGCGGCTGTCACCGAGGCGGTGGCGTCGAGTCCCGCTGCGATTTCGGCGCGAGCCGACGAGCGTGCCACGGAAGCGGGAGTTCGGTCAGCCCGCGGAGCCTACTTGCCGAGTGTCGATCTCTTTGGCCAGTACAGCGCAACGGACGAGGACTTCTTTCCGTCAGCAATCAGCAGATCGGTGTTTGGTGTCAGTTTTTCTTGGCCATTGTGGAACAACGCTCTGCGTGAAATCACGGTTTCGAGAGCCACAACAGCTCGCGAAGTCGCGCGAGCAGTGAGAAAGGATATCGAGCTGGCGTTGCGCCGCGATGTGGTAGAGGCATACGAGGCATATGAAGCAGCGCGTGCGACGGCTGATCTGGCTGCAACGGCGGTTGTAGTGGCAACCGAGAATCTACGGGTACAACAAGAACGATACAGGGCCGGGGCAACGACGATCATTGACCTGATCACGTCTCAAGTCAGCTTATCTGAAGCCGACGCCGGACTGGTACAGGCTCGTCACTCCACTCGGCTGGCTCTGTCGGGACTCGAGGCAATCTTGGGTCGCCGTTTGTTTCAACAGTGAGAAGGATCTAGTGAACCGAAACACATTCCTAGCAGTAGTGGCTGCTGCCGGCGCTGCATGTGGTGGTGGCGGAGGAGAGGGAAACGGAGCAGGTGGTGGGCCCTCGGGTTCGGGTGGACCACCCGGCCTGCCAGTTGAGGTTGCGATAGCGACGGCGGACACGGTGGTAGACGCAATATTGGCCACCGGAGCGATTGAAGCAGTGCAGTCGATAGAACTGCGGCCCGAGGTACAGGGCAGGCTCAAGGAGATCTTGGCTCGAGAGGGTACCGAGGTTGAGTCCGGCGCTCCTCTGTTCAAGGTAGACGACGCCGAACTGACGGCCCAAGTGGCACAACTGCGGGCCGAACGGGATCGGGCTGTTAGCGCGTTGAAGCGTACGCGAGAGTTGATAGAGCAAAATGCCTCGTCCGAAGCGGACTTGGAGGAGTCGGAGGCAAACGCGCGCAGTCAGGAGGCGCAGCTCGAGTTACAGGAAGTGCGACTCGATCGCACGGTCGTGAGAGCCCCCTTCGCGGGAGTTGTGGGTGAGCGGTTTGTCAGCGTTGGGGATTATGTGAACTCGTCGACCCGGCTCACGACGTTACAGACGGTGGACCCGCAGCGAGCCGCCTTTCAGGTGCCAGAGCGTTACGCCGAGAGACTCAGCGTCGGTCAGCAGGTGACGTTCCGCGTAGCCGCAGTTGATAGAGAGTTCACCGGTTGGGTCGACTTTGTCGACCCGGTGGTCCGGGTGCCCGCACGAACCATACTAGTCAAAGCCAGAGTCGGGAATCGCCAACGGCTGCTCAAGCCCGGCATGTTCATCGAAGCTCGGCTTGCCACAGACGTCCGGGCAGACGCCTTGGTCATCCCCGAAGACGCCATCCTGCCACTCGAGGGGGTAACGTACGTCTGGGTGGTGACTGACGGTGTTGCCGACCGGCGTCAGGTTGAGACCGGAGTACGCAGACCGGGCTTCGTCGAAATCAGAAGCGGATTGGAAGTAGGAGAACAGGTGGTAGTGGGCGGACTGCAGAAACTCAGCGTCGGTACGCCGGTGGCGCCAACCGTGGTGGAGCGCCGCTGATAGACGCGGGACAAGATGGATTTGACTCTGTGTCGCAATCACTCCCGTCGCAACGCGTCTACCGGGTCGACTCGTGTAGCTCGCATTGCTGGAATCACCGACGCGGCTACCCCGACAAGCACGATGACGCAACCCACCACGAGATAGGTCGCGGGGTCTGTCGGCGCCACACCATAGAGCAACCCGGTCATGACACGCGACAGCCCCAGGGATCCGAGCACTCCTATCGCAATACCGATCGCTAGCACCCGCAGTACCTGGCTCACGATCAGCCACACCGTGTCTCCGCTGTCTGCACCGAGCGCCATCCTCACCCCGATATCGCGGGTACGTTGCGCCACCGAATACGAGATGGTGCCATAGATGCCTACTACGGCGAGGACCACGGCACAGATTGCGAGAGCGGCCAACAGAACCATGTTGAAGCGCGGGGTTGCAACAGAGGCCGACAGCAGTTCGTCCATGCTGGACACATCGGTCAGCGGCAGCTGCGAGTCGATTCGGCGTGTCTCCTCTCTGACAGCTGCAGCAACAACACTCTTATCGGCATCTGTATGAACCACTATGTGCATCTCCGACAGCGGAAGTTGCACGAATGGCACAAACAGTTCTGGCTTTAACGCCGCGTTGAGAGCAGCGTGG
>JBDGXD010000233.1:0-7045 GCA_039584755.1 Gemmatimonadota bacterium | reverse complement strand
CGGAGAGGTCTCGATAGGGTACTGCAGGTACTTCGACATGGAGGTCGATCCGATCCAACAGGGGACCCGATATTCTAGAGAGGTATCGTTCCACACCCAATGACCCGCAGGTGCAACTCCTCCCCAAATCTCCGTGATAGCCGCAAGGACAGGGATTCATGGCGGCCGCCAACATGAAGCGCGCTGGGTAACACAGTGAGGTCGCGGCCCTTGCGATTGTGACGCAGCCATCTTCCATGGGCTGACGGAGCACCTCGAGCACGTTCTTGCGGAACTCCGGCAGTTCATCGAGAAAGAGAACACCACCGTGAGCCAGGCTCGCCTCACCAGGTCGAGGATACGACCCACCGCCGATGAGACCGGCATCGCTGATGGTATGGTGCGGCGCTCGGAACGGGCGGGTGGTAACCAAAGAGGAGCCTGGGCGCAGCAAACCGGCTACGCTGTGGATCTTTGTGGTCTCGAGGGCTTCCTCCAGTCCCATCTGCGGCAGAATCGTTGGCAGCCGCCGCGCCAGCATCGTCTTGCCCGAGCCTGGCGGGCCGATCATCATGACATTGTGAGACCCTGCCGCAGCAATCTCCAGAGCCCGCTTGGTGTGCTCTTGCCCCTTGACCTCAGCGAAGTCCGCATCGTCCCTGGCTCTACGAACGAGTAGCGCGTTTCTGTCCACAGCTGCGCACGTCAGATGCTTCCCCACGGCGAAGAACTCCGCTACGTCTGCCAAGGAGTTGGCCCCCAGTATTTCCACGTCACGCACCACACCGGCTTCTGCCAGATTTGGCTGCGGAACAATGATTCCCTTCAATCCGGCTGCCTTGGCTCCCAGCGCGATCGGCAACACACCACGCACAGGCCTCAGCTGTCCCTCGAGCCCAAGTTCCCCGACAATCACATAGTCAGTGATTTCGGGAACCGAACCTCCGCGGCTGGTTCGGGTAGCAGGCCTTTGATCCAGCTGACCTGTCGCGGCCAATATCCCAAGGGCTATCGGAAGATCGAATGCAGACCCGTCTTTTCTGACGTCCGCCGGGGCGAGGTTGACCGTGATCCGTTTGAGCGGGAACAGGAAATCGGAATTAGCGATCGATGCACCTACCCGCTCCCTACCCTCTTTCACGGCTCCTTGAGGCAGACCCACCGTGGTGAAGGAAGGCAAACCATTGGTGATGTCTGTCTCCACATCGACCAGGTAGGCATCGATCCCAAGCACTGCAGCTGAACGTACCCGTGCAAGCAAGCTGGCCCAGTCCTTTCCGCGGTGGACCGTACCATTGTATCCTGAGACCGCGGGAAAGGTCGTACCATTCTATTCCACAGTGTGTTATTAGCCTGCCAAATCAGACTTGGCAGTTGGGAACGGACCCCCTATTCAGATCGCGTCATCCAATACATCCCTCACCAATGACAGCAACTCGTTCGGGGTCCAGGGCTTCTGCAGAAACGGCACCTCATCGTCCAATCCGACGTTTGCCCTCACGTCGCGCGCACTGTATCCACTCATCAGTATGAATTTCTTGCGGAGACCCAGATTCTGCATTGCCTGATGAAGCTCGGTTCCACTCATCTTAGGCATCACGACGTCGGAGATCACCAGATCCAACTCATGCCCCCGGCTCTCCAACATCTCTAGCGCCACTTCGCCGTCGGCAACGGTGGTGACCCGATAGCCGGATTGTTCCAACACGCGCTTCGCTGCGCGCCGAATCGCCGCCTCGTCCTCGACGACTAGAACCGTCTCGGTTCCCCCCTCGGGTTCTATCGCTTGCCGTGGTGTCGTATACGGGGCCGCCGGGCTTCCGGCTGGCCTGAAATAGACCTTGACGGTTGTACCCTTCCCGACCTCACTGGACACTTCAACGAACCCGCGGTGTTGCTTGATCAAACCGTATACGGTCGACATACCCAGTCCGGTTCCAAAGCCCTGTTCCTTGGTGGTGAAGAACGGTTCGAAGACCCTGGATCTGGTATCCTGGTCCATTCCAACTCCAGTATCAGCAACAGAAAGGCACACGTAATCTCCGGGATCTCCCCACCCACTCACCGCCCGATGTGCTGCATCCATCTTCTCCACTCTGGTATCCACATGCAGCCGTCCCCCTTTGGGCATCGCGTCACGCGCATTGTTTACCAGATTGCTCACTATCTGCTCCACGGCGTTGGGATCTGCCGAAACAGAAGGGAGGTGACGCTCGCCGGTCACCTCGACCTCGATCGTCTCCGGCAATAGCCGTTGCATTGTCGCCATGAAGCTGCTTACCGCCTGCGTGAGATCGAGCGGTTGTAGCGAAAGTATGGCTCTACGACTGAAGCTGAGGAGTCGTCTCACTAGCGCCGATCCTCGGCGAGCTGCCGTCTGCAGATCATGCAGGTCGTTCTGCAGCACCTTGTGCTCAGGTAAGAGTGCGGTTTCGATCATGCTTGCACTGGCCAAGATCACGGTGAGTAGGTTGTTGAAATCGTGCGCAATACCTCCCGTTAGCTGACCGACCGCCTCGATTTTCTGAGAGTGGATTACCTGTTGCTCCAGCTGTTGCTGCAGAGTTATGTCTTCCGCAAACACTTCAGAACCCACGATCTCACCGCCCTCATCTCTCAGCCGCCGACCGTTGACACGAACCGTGATCGCGGCTCCATCCTTGCGCTTCCAGTGTACGACGATTCCGTCGATCCGATCCTTGTCGCGATACTGTTCGGAAACCCAGGATCGTTCGGCCGGGTCCTGGTATACATCCACGCTTGAATTGAGCCGCAACACCTCTTCTGCTGAGTCATATCCCAGCATCTTTACCAGCGACGGGTTGGCTGACACGAACCTGTCCTCACTGTCGGTACGGTAGATGCCATGGGTTGCGTTCTCAACGATAGCCCGGTAGCGAGCCTCCGAGTTACGCAGCTCAAGTTCGACCTGTTTTCGCTCGGTGATGTCAACGCACGTCGTGACGAAGCCGACGGTATTTCCAGCCGCATCTCTCACGGCGTCCGAGGTCAAGTGAACGGCAAAACGGGTTCCGTCTCTACGGATATTGACGCTCTCGCGTTCCCAACTCGACACTTCGCTGCGGCGCCCCGATTTCAGTGGTCTGTGCAATTCCTGTGGTGCCAGCATCCTCACATCCCTCCCCAACAACTCACCAACCTCATAACCGTGCATATCGGCTTCTGCCGGATTGGTGTACAGGATCTTGCCACCGTTGTCGGTGATCGTGAGCCCGATCTGCATGTTCTCTGCTGCAGTCTCGAACCGCCGTAGCCGTTCTTTGACCTGCAACTGTTCCACCTGGGCCCGCTCGAGAATAGTGAGCTGCTGGCGTAACGCCTGTAGTTCAACCTTCAGTTGCTCTATTGTGTTGGCGTCACTACCCATGCCGGTCTCCGCAGAACACTGCACAAAAAAGGACGGGATCTCATTATGCCTCAATCTAGCCGTCTGCTCAAACTACGGCTCACTCTTTCAAATCCCAGCCTTGCGTGACATGTTTCCCCCGTCACAAAACTAAAGCGTTTCGGGAAGGGCACTATGTCCATACGACGCCGGATTCTCAGAGTCACTGGTTTCGAGACCATGTCACATCGCCCCGAACTTCCGGCGCGCTATTGGCTGTACGCGGCGGTGGCCTACCTTATTCCGGTAGTCGCGCAGGTCGTGTTCCCGCAAGACCCGGCGCTAACTGACGAACTCGTCTGGCTAATCACTTTGGCTCCCGCCTTCTTGCTGTCACTGCATTATGGGTTGCGGGGTGCTTTCGCCGCATTGCTCATGGGTACGGCACTGTTCATAGTGGTGCAACTGGTTCTCGCTCTGAACTTCACACCCGATGACTGGCGCATCACTGTTCCGACCTTCGTCGCGTACGGCACCCTGGCCATATCGGTAGGCTGGCTCTCGGAAGAACTGCACAACCACTACCGATCAGCAATAGATCGAGAGAGAATGGCCGCCATAGGTCAGATGGCATTGGCCATAAAACACTCCTTGAACAACGCGCTCACTACAGTCATCACGGAAAGTCAGTTCCTTGCTTCAGAAAGTGACAATCTCAACGAGGACCAACGGGAGTCACTCGTCAGCCTGAGTGAATCGGCCCTGCGGATGGCAAGGGAGGTTGACAAGATCACCACACTGGAAGAGACGCCAATGGCGACGAACATCGCTGGATTTGAAACGCTGGACTTCGGGGACACAGCACCTGAAAAGACCGATGACTGACTTCGTGCAGAGACATCACGATTCAGCCCGGCTGCCGTTGCACAGCCGCGCTTAGGAGCCTTTCTCATGTCAGCCAACCTAGACAAAGCAACGACTCGCAATTTCCTCGACGGACTCAGATCCTTCGTGGCAACCTTTGACGATCAACGTGACGCTGCCAGGGAGGACGATGCCCTTGTCCTCACGGAGTCGAGGGAACACCACACTCAGGCCGTACTATTCGGAGACCTGGTTTCACGTCTCCAGTGTTACTCCTTCGTGGTGCTGCTGGTGGGCATACTAAAGGCAAGGCTTGCGGTGTTCTGCAGGACCCTGCACCGTGACTATGGTTTGCCGCAAAGCCTCGATGACATGGAAGGTGATTTCCTCGAGCGTGTCGAATCCTACCTCAGCAGCGTTGTGCACGTGCAGCCACCGAAGGACCTGTGGTGCTGGGCTCGCGATCTGGTATTGTTGGCGAGTTGCGTAGGCCTGGCCGCGGGTAGCGTAAACATCGTTGGTCAGAGAGAACGAAGAGCGTTGCAGCAGGTTGTGCGGCGGCGCCCGGGTCTGTTCCTCGAGTCTGACGACCTGTTATTCAGTCGATCGCCAGAGCTAACCAAGCATGCAGAGCCCGTCCTGGTTATCGAGACCGAGTTCTGCCTTGAGTCGGTCACCGCCGTACAGGGACTGTTCGGCTACCTATATCAACATCGAGCGCCAGGCAGCTAGTGAACGCGCTGTGACGGCCAAGCGTGGTAGTGCAGTACCGCGCTGCCAGATCATGTCGCCCCACAACGTCTTGCACGATCGGGCAACGACAGCCCATCCCCGCGACGCTGCAGAGCCAAACTCACGGCGGCACTCACCAGCGCTGATGTTATCAGAACCAGCCTGATGCCTCTGACCATATGATCTCTCTCTCGACGATTGCTCGCAGTCCAAATGCGACTTGCTCGAGTCGACCCGTGGTAAACTCAACGTCGGCAATTAGCCATCGTCATTGGTTTTCGAGTTCCCCAAGATCCTCGTCATCGACCTGCATAGATTCCACAGTGCAAGCAACATGCCGGGGGTCAATACTAGCAAGCATATGATATCTAAGCACTTACATAATCAGATCGAACGGCGACCTGGGAATTGCGTGCCGTCCTGGGAGATCTTTGCCGCAGAACATCAGCAGTCGTCGCACTGAGACCGGTCCACTCACCTCTCACCACCTACCTCTAGCTACCACCCTTCCTCAAGCGCTACTTTTTGCGCATGACCTACGCTCTAATGAGCAGTGGCGGCAAGGATTCGACGTTGGCGTTGGACCGAGCACGACGCCAGGCGTTCGATGTCAAATACTACGTCAACATCTACGATGCATCGTCGCAGAGAGTACGCTTTCACGGTGTCCGTCGAGAGTTGATCGATCAACAGGCCAAAGCGTTGGGACTGGAACCACTCATCGCGGAGGCCGCGCCAGATGAGTTCGAGGCGGTCTTCCTGCAAACCCTGCACCAACTGAATGATCTCGACGTGGTCGGAGTGATCTTCGGAAACGTCCAGTTGTCTGATGTGAGATGGTGGTATGAAGAACGCGTACGGGACAGTGGCCTCGAGCACGTCGAACCGATTTGGGGAGAACCGACCATCGAGTTGGCCTGGGAGGTGGTTGAAAGGGGCTATCAAGCGTTGGTGGTCAGCGTGGACACGATGCAGGGCGCGAGTGAGTTTCTCGGCCGCGAGTTCGATGCCGACCTCGTCACTGAGTTAGGATGCACCGACGATCTGGATCCATGCGGTGAAAACGGTGAATACCACAGTTTCGTGCACGATGGCCCTGAGTTTCTTCGAGCAGTTCCATTCGAATTGGGTGAGACGGTCGAAATACAGGGCCACCGCTTCATCGACTTGGTGCCGACCAACTGACCTCAACATGTGAATAACCCGTCCTCCCTGGATCGGCTGAGCTCACTGCAGCGGGATGACGAGTGGTTCCTCTCGTGTGGTGACGGCATCCTGTGGGCTCCTCCCTTCCCCTCCGCACTCCACTTACCAGGGTACTGGACGAGGCGTTGGTATACTACCATCCTATCGCACCACTCTTTACGGTGGCTCTAGTAGGTCAGGATGGAAACGAACTGCAACTGGATGACCCTCTCTTCAGCGCAAGTGCTGAGTGGAAGGGCAAACGCCACAACTGTCCCCGGAATGGCCGCACTTGGCCAATGGTCAACAGTCACATCATCGAGGGATTGCTGAGACAGTGGCACCGTGGCCGGAGGCAGATCGGACGACTAGCGAGCCACATCCTGACGCGCTTCGTGCAAATGATGTTTCACGGAGGCGATGTCTCGCGACCGAACTGCTACGAACACTACAATCCGATCACAGGCCATGCTTCAGTATACCGTGGGATCGACGACTACCAGCATTCATGGGTCCTCGACCTGATCATCAGAGGGGCGATCGGGTTGGAACCTCGCGGCAACGGGATCCTTGTCGACCCCCTCCCCCTGGATTTGGACCGTGCAGCTCTGACCGGAGCAAGTGTGCAAGGCCACTCTATCGACGTGCACCGGGAGGGTCGGGAAGTCACGGTTGCCATGGGCGGTACGAGGCACCGCACCGTGGTTGGACAACCACTCGAGATCCCGTATGACTGACTCTGCAACGACGAGTGGCGTGACCCTGGACGCGATCGACAAGTCGTTCGGAAGCGTATCTGCCGTGCGGTCGTTCGACTTGGATATCGGGGCAGGCGAGTTTGTAGTGTTGTTGGGACCGTCAGGCTGTGGTAAGACCACGGTGTTACGAATAATCGCAGGACTCGAAGAACCCGATCGAGGAGAGATCAAGATCGGTGGG
>JBDGXD010000232.1:0-12109 GCA_039584755.1 Gemmatimonadota bacterium | reverse complement strand
CGCGAGGATCAGGGCATAGAGCACGGCGACGGCGGCCGCTTCAGTGGCGGTGAAGATCCCGGACACGATACCGCCCATGACTATCACAAGCATCAGCAGGCTTGGCAACGCAGCCAGGAATCGCTTGCCTGTGTCCCACCAGCTGGTGCGAGGCGTCACCGGGTATCTCCTTCTAACAGCCAACAGGCCGGCCACCAGCATCAGCGAGAGGCCCACGAGCATACCGGGCAGGTATCCGGCAAGAAACAGCGCCGTGATGGACACCCCACCGCTCGCCAACGAGAACACGATGAGGATGTTACTCGGCGGAATGATAAGGCCAGTGGTAGCGGACGTGATGTTCACCGCGGCCCCGAAGCTCCGCTCGTAACCTTCTTCCTCCATGCGGGGACCCATTATGCTGCCAACAGCCGACGCCGTGGCCACCGACGATCCCGATATCGCGGCAAACAACATGGCCGCCAGTATGTTGACGTGTGCGAGCCCGCCGGGGAGAGCACCCAGCATCGCCTTGGCGAATTCGATCAGTCGGCGGGCGATCCCCCCACGATTCATTAGCTGACCGGCAAGTATGAAGAATGGGATTGCCAAGAGCGTGAACGAGTCGAGTCCCGTGGCAATCCGCTGAGCCTCAGTGGTGAGGGCGGGCCCGGTCTCGATGCTGAGCAGCATGGTGAGCACGGTGGAAATGCCGATCGAGAATGCCACCGGCACACCCAGGGCCAGTAGGATGCCAAAAGAACCTCCCAGCACGAGCACATCCAGCCATTCCATCAGTGCGCCTCCCCACCCAGATCATCGCTGGCTTCCCATTGCTCTAGCTCCGTGCGGTGTGCCAATGCGGCGCGCACCGAATAGAACATCATCAGCAGTCCGCTCAACGGCAGTACCAAGTATACGTATCCGAGGGGAACGTGGAGTGCGGCGGAGGTCTGGCCGAGAGTGAGTGTCAGCGTGACGAGATGGGTTCCACCGATCACCAGCACCGATAGCGCGAACAGGAAGACGCAGGCCTCTGTCAATACGCCCACATAGAACCGAGAACGCCCAGTGAGCTTGGCCGGAAGCAGGTCGATGGCGAGGTGCATCCGCATTCCCGCTGCATAGCTCGCGCCCAGCAGTCCGATCCATATCAGGAGATATCGTGCCAGCTCGTCGGTGAACGAACTAGGATCCGCCAGCACGAACCGCGTGAACACCTGCCATAGGACATTCGCCACGGCGACACCCATGAGTACAACGAGCACCCAGCCGAGCACGCGGTCGACAGCCGTGATGGGGCGAACCTTAGACGAGACGGAACTCAAGGTCGGTCGCCAGCGACTTCAGCCGCTGCTCTTATGCGTTGTATCAGAGCGTACACGGCCGGCTCATCGCGATAGTCTTCGTACATCTGCGCGAGTAGGTCGGCAAACGGAGTCTTGTCCGGCCGGAGAACCTGCACGCCGTCGGCCTGTACGACACGCAGTGCCTCCTCCGTTGCCCGTTGCCATAGCAGCCTTTGACGCTGGGCCGACTCGTTCGCGGCCTGCTGAAGCCAATCCTGTTGCTGCGAGGTCAGGTCGTTCCATACGACAGTGCTGACCAGTAGTACGTCCGGCACGCCGGTGTGTTCGTTGAGCGAGTAGTAGCGGGCAACCTCGTAATGGCGGGACAAATGAAAGGACGGGGGGTTGTTCTCGGCACCGTCTACCACGCCCTGCTGCAGCGCGGTATACAGCTCACCCCAGGCGATCGGAGTGGCGGAGCCGCCGAGTAGGCTCACCATTCTCGTTGCGGTGGCACTCTCCTGGGTTCGGATCTTGAGTCCTGCGAGATCCGACGGGGCCAGAATGGGACGGTCTTTCGTGTAAAAGCTCCTGCTCCCAGCGTCGTAGAAACAGAGGCCCCGCAGGCGGAAACGTGCCGCCATATCCAGCATTTCCCGTCCGATGGGACCTTGCAGCACCGTCCATTGATGGGCCTCGTTCTGGAAGATGTAGGGCAGACTCAACACCTTGAACGGCGCTGCGAAGTTCTCGAGCACGGCTGCGGACACCTTTGTCATTCCCAGGCTCCCGATCTGCAACAGCTCCAGGGCCTGCCGTTCCGTGCCGAGCTGTTCGCTCGGATAGATATCGATGCGCATCGTCCCGCCCGACTCTTCACCTACCCGTTCGGCTAAGAACTGCATGGCATGATGAACCGGGTGAGTCGGGTCGAGACCGTGCGCCAGCTTGATGACGGTGGTCTCACTCTGTGAGCCACAGGCCGCCGCTAGCAGGGAAAGAGCCAGTGCGAGCTTCGCGCCGCGGTTCATGAGCCGGGACTGCCGTTCTACCAACTGTGCATGGTGCCGTCGAGCTTTCGATTGATCGGCAAGTACGCCCGCTGATACGGATACTCAGCAGCCATCTCCTCGTCGATGTCGACACCTAGTCCCGGCGCGTTACCCGGATGCATCGTTCCACGCTCGAAGACGTATTGGTGGGGGAAGACACGGTCAGTTTCTTCACTGTGCCTCATGTATTCCTGGATTCCGAAGTTGTGCACGCTCAAGTCAAAGTGGAGAGCCGCGGCCATGCAGACCGGGCTCAGGTCTGTGGCACCGTGACAGCCGGTTCGCACGTGATACAGTTCGGCGAGGCTCGCGATCTTGCGCAGGTGGCTCAGGCCACCGGCATGGACGACCGTGGTCCGAATGTAATCGATGAGCTGTTCCTGTATCAGTTGCTGGCAGTCGTGGATACTGTTGAACACCTCGCCGACGGCGAGCGGTGTAGTGGTGTGCTGCCGGATGAGCCGGAAACCAGCTTGGAGTTCCGCTGGGACCGGATCCTCCAACCAGAACAGGCGATGCCGTTCGAGGCTCTTTCCAAGCTGCGCCGCCTCTATTGGGGTAAGGCGGTGATGCACGTCGTGGAGAAACATTGGTTGGGGACCGAACTCGGAGCGGACACGTGCGAACAGCTCCGGTACCAAGTCCAGATACCGCTCAGTACTCCAGCGCTGTTCCGGTGGAAGTCCGGGTTCGGCCGGCTCATAGTACAGATCTCCTCGTCCAACACCATATGTGCCCTCTAATCCCGGAACTCCCGACTGCACACGTATCGCGTCGTAGCCGAGTTCACGATAGCGCTCTATCGCGCGGAGAGTATCGTCGATATCGGTTCCATTCGCGTGTCCGTAGACCAGTATCCTGTCACGCGACGCTCCTCCCAGCAGATGATAAACGGGAACGCCGAGTGTCTTACCCAGTATGTCCCACAACGCTGTGTCGACTGCCGCGATGGCAGCCATCGTCACCGGACCACGCCGCCAGTAAGCACCTTTGTACAGGTACTGCCACGTATCTTCGATGCGGCGCGGATCCCGCCCGATGAGAAGTGGCAGCACGTGATCACTCAGGTAGCTTGCTACAGCAAGCTCGCGTCCGTTCAGTGTCGCGTCGCCAAGACCGTACGTTCCATCGTCAGTAATCAGTTTGAGCGTGACGAAGTTGCGACCGGGGCAGCAGACGATGACGCGTCCATCCACGATCTTCATGCCAGATTCACTTTCGGTATGGTGTCGTACGGCCCGTTCACGGAGCGGTGATCCAGCTGTGAAGCGGGTCCTCATGAACTGCTAGGGCCCGCTGCTCTCCCACCAAGGCCCAGAGATAGTAGAGCCTATATCCCGGCGGTGTACAGACCGGATGGTATCCGTACGGGATCACGACCGCATCGCCGTCGCGCACCATATGGGTAACCGATTCGCCGTCAGCCGTGTACAGCGACTGGTGGCCGAATCCCTGTGGTGGCTCTACGCGGTAGTGATATACCTCTTCCAGCCGTGGTTCCCCATCCTTGCCATCGTGCTTGTGAGGCGGATAGCTGCTCCAATTGCCTGCTGGATTGAATGTCTCCCCCACCAGCAACCGCTGCGCGAACGGGTCGTCCACGAGAATGTCGTGCACTTCGCGGCGATAGCTTCCCGTACCCCGCTGTTGTATCCGGATCTGGTTGGGACCCACCAAGACAGGTTTGCCAACAGGCTCCGCCGGAGCGGCGATGATGATTGCTTCGAGAGGAGTGTGCGCGGTTATCGTGAGGTTCACGCCAGGCGGGAGGTAAAGTGCTGTGGCGGGCTCATCGAATACCCCAGCGCGGCTCACCTTCCATGCGTTTTCCAAGGCCGCGAGTAGGCCTTGGCCTTCTTGGAGTATCAGCACCGCTTCCTCGTGTTGCGCTCGGAACGCAGCGCTTTCTTCGGGACCGAGTCTGAGCCGCCAGCTGCTCAGTTCGCGAGCTCCACGTTCGTCGCGAGTCTGCACGACATGGAGGCCGTTCTGGCGAGGCACTCTGAAGAGCGTGTCGGACAACTCCGAATGGTCACGAGCGGTCGGGCGACTCACTGGTTGACTCCGCTGGCCAGGAATCCACCGTCTACCACGACAACTGGTCCGGTTACGAAACTCGCTGCCTCGGAAGCCAGAAACACGGCTGCACCGGCAATCTCATCCACTTCACCGAATCGCTTCATGGGCGTCCGCATCGCGAGCTCCTTTCCCCGCTCCGTACCATCCAGTAGCGCTCGGTTCAGATCGGTGGGAAACACACCAGGGGCTATCGCATTCACGCACACACCTCGGGGAGCCCACTCCACGGCGAGTGACTTGGTCAAGGCAACGACGCCCGCTTTGCTTGCCCCATAAGCCGTTACCTGGTGGAGGCCAACGAAGGAAGCCAGCGAGGCGATGTTGATGATGCGGCCCCAGCCGCGTCCGAGCATGTGACTTCCGAATATCAAACACGCTCGTAGCGTCCCGGTCAGGTTGACGTCGATGATTCTGTCCCAGTCACTCATGTCCATCTCTAGAGTGGCGACCTTCTTGGTCGTTCCGGCGCAGTTTACCAGCGCATCAACTCCGTCGAATTCAGCGACGCACGCGTTCAAGAGGAGGTTCAGTGATTCGGAGTCGGTCACGTCGGTGGAGATCCGCAGGGTTCGCCGGCCGAGCGCTTCGATTTCATCGGCCATCGATGTCACCAGATCCAGGCGACGTGAGCTGGCCACGACGTTCGCCCCCGCTTTGGCTAGCCCATGGGATATGGCGCGTCCAATCCCGGACGCTCCGCCAATCACCACTGCCGTGCGTCCGGTGAGATCCAGAGAATCATGGCCCATGCACAGAACCTCGGAGAGACTCAGATTGTGTCTGACAAGAATGTGTAGTGCTTCACGCTATGCCTCAGAGCCGGCGGACCGGTGGGCGCTATATTATGCGAAATGCCTCTGCTCTGCCAGGCCTGCTGAGCGACACTCGTGGAAGACTGAGGGAAGAGAATGAGATCACACGCACTCAGGCTGCATCCAGCGGACGACGTAGCAGTGTCCCTGACTCAACTCGATGCGGAGACAGAGGTGTCGATTGCCGGTCGGTCACTCTTGGTGCGGGAGAGCATACCGGTTGGCCACAAGATCGCGCTGACCGATCTGCCCGCTGGGGCCACAGTGCTGAAGTACGGAGAGCCGATTGGACAGGTTACTCGGTCCGTGAAGCAAGGCTCGTGGCTCCACTCGCACAACATGAAGACCAACCTGGAAGGGGCGGTAGACTATCGCTATGTGCCGGTCACCGGACGGCCCCAGGCCACGGGAGTGGGCGGGACGTTCGACGGTTATCGCCGGTCGAACGGGGCCGTGGGAACACGCAACGAAGTGTGGATTCTGAACACCGTTGGCTGTGTCAGCCGCGCCGCAGATCGTATAGCTCAGATATGCAGCGAAGAGTTCGGCGAGCACATTGACGGCGTCCACTCCTTTACACACCCGCACGGCTGCAGCCAATCGGGCGACGACCTGGACAATACACGGCAAATAGTCGCCGGCCTGATGGGACACCCCAATGCCGGAGGTGTGCTGCTCCTGGGCTTAGGGTGCGAGGACAATCAGATCGATCGTCTGCTGTGTGTTGCCGGCGACATCGATCCGGCGCGGTTACGCTACTTCAACTCTCAGGATGTGGCTGACGAGGTGGAGCACGGTGTGACACTAGTGCGCGAGATAGTCGGTGTGATGCAACAGGACCGCCGCAGCAGACACCCTCTTTCCGACCTGGTCGTGGGCCTCGAATGCGGCGGCTCGGACGGGTTGAGCGGTGTCACAGCCAATCCGCTGGTGGGGCGAGTTGCCGACCGGATCACGACACAGGGAGGCGGCGCCCTTCTCAGTGAGGTGCCGGAGATGTTCGGCGCCGAGCAGACGTTGATGAACCGGGCGGTAACGGAGATGGTGTTTTGCGACATTGAACGTCTGGTGAACGATTTCAAGCAACACTTCCAAGAACACGGTCGTCCCATTTACGAGAACCCGTCGCCGGGCAACATCGAGGGCGGATTGACCACGCTGGAGGAAAAGTCACTCGGCGCAATCAGGAAGGGCGGTGATGCTAGAGTGGTGGAAGTGCTGCGCTATGGCGAGCGAAAGATGGTCCCAGGACTCTCTTTGCTCGAGACCCCTGGGAACGACGCAGTGTCATCGACGGCAATGGTTGCAGCCGGAGCCACCGTGCTACTCTTCACCACGGGCCGCGGCACTCCCTTGGGTTCTCCGGTACCGACGATCAAGGTCTCGTCAAACACCGCAGTCTACGCGAAGAAACCGCAGTGGATCGATTTCAATGCAGGATCGCTGTTGGACGGCTCCACTGAGATCGGTGAGTTGGAAGCAGGCCTGTTCGAGCTGCTGCTCGATGTCGCTACCGGTCGCAAACAGACCAACAACGAGCGTCACGGTTATCGGGACATCGCTATCTGGAAGACCGGCGTGACGCACTGATAGCGCCGCTAAGACTAGCGCTCCGCTATCCCCAAGCCCGCCAATACACCCCTCATATAGGCAAAGGACTGTAGCATCCCTGGCAGCGGGTTCTTCGCATCGATCTCGTACTCAAGGTTCACGTACCCCGAGTAGTCCATCGCCGCCAGCTGACGGAAGATGTCCGGCATCGGCATGGCCCCTTCCCCGACGATGCATTTCCAACACGCGATCACCGGCTTCCGCGAGCGCCTCCACGATGTCGACGCCGGTTCGTGTGGTGTGGCCGAGATCTACGCACAGTCCAACACGCGGATCCATATCGCCGATGATCGGGAGCGCCTCGCGTGGCCCTGGGAAGTACTGGTCTTCCGGTCCGTGATTGTGAATCGCGACCTTGATATCGTACTCGCGCACGAAGCGCTCGATCCGCGGCAGGGTTGTAGGTGTGGGAGCGATAACCATGAGCGGCATACCGGCCGCCTTCGCGTACTCGAAGTAGGTACGGATGTCGGCATCGTCGTCCTGCTGCAGCGTTATTACACCGCCGCCCACGATTGTAAGGCCTGCGTCCTCGAACTCCTTGCGGCCGGCAGCCAGCTCCTCTGGAGTGCTTTCGTACGGCAGATGAAACGATTTGATGCTGACGTACTGCGATCGAAGTGCCAAGATCGCGGCAATTGCATCAGTGCGGGGCAATTCGCGGAGCGAGTAGCTCGCGACACCGAGTCTCAGCTTCGTTGCTACGCTGGACGGTCCGCCGGTCGCACGGGCATCCACCGAGACCGGAAGCGCCAGCGCCGCAGTGCCCAGCGCTGCCGTCTTGACGAACTGCCGTCTGCTTCTGGCGTTGTCAGTCATGGACTCTCCTCTTGTTTCTCACGGCCGCGCCAGGCGGGGCTTCAAGGTGGTCAAGGACGCGATCTTGACAGGGTTCCCCGCCTTGACGCTCGTTCGGGCGCCGATGCCGATCAGGATAGACATTGCTCCGTCGCGGGCGCCCGCAGCCAGCCGGTATGGGTCTGGTGCGGTTGGGTCCTTGAAGATGCGGTCCCTGAGCCGCGTATCACCACCACCGTGGCCACCACTTGAGTGCGGAATCTGAATCAGCTCCGTTTCACCGAAGTTGTCGGTAACTCGGATCTCGTCGTAGTCTTCGGCCTGCCACGGTTGCCGCTCCTTTATCCAGGCCTCGATCCGTCCGCTTGTACCGTTGAATGCGATGCGGTAGCCCTCGTAGGGGGAGTACGTCGTACACGAGTAGCTCACCTGCACCCCGTTCACGTACCTGATCTGAGCCGCCATCTTGTCGAAGATGTCGATATCAGTCGACCAGACGCACCCGTCCCGCAGGTAGCCGTCGTGGTGCTCGTGATCGACGTACAGGTTCGTCAAAAACCGATCTTCGGTAATGTCCCAGTAGTGCCGGCATTGACTGCTGTGCGGACAACCCCGGCAGTTGGTGTGTCTGAATGGATGGTTGTGCCCATAGTACTCCAGCCCCCCGTTTGCGAATACCTCCTCCGGCTCCGATTCCACCCACCAGTTGAGCAGATCGAAATGATGCGTGGCCTTATGGACGAATAGAGTGCCTCCGTACCGCTCCTTGCCGTGCCAGCGGCGGAAGTACGAGGCGCCGTGGTAGATGTCCAGATACCAGTGAAAGTCCACAGAGGTGAGGCGACCGATCCGCCCCTCCATGAGCAATTCCTTCAGCTTCACGCGATGGGGGGAGTAACGGTAGTTGAACGTGACAGCAATGTCCTTCCGTGTGCGAGCCTGCGCGTCGAGGATGGCCTGGCACTTGCTCTCGTCGGTGGTCATCGGTTTTTCGGTCACGATGTCGCAGCCCATTTCCATGCCCTTGACGATGAACTGATCGTGCGTGCTGTCGACCGTCGTAACGCACAACGTGTCGGGACCTGTCTGGCGAATCATCTCCGGGAGGTCAGTAAACGTCGGGCAGTCGACGCCGATGTAGTCCTTCGCGAACGCCAGACGCCCCGGGTTAATGTCGCACAACCCGACTATGTCCACATAGTCGCGGTATTCCTGGGCGACGCTGCGGCCCCACATGGTGATCCCCCGGATGCCGGTGCCGACGATGGCGTACCGCATCTTGGCATTGCCCCGCGATCGAGTCGAGAGGGACTCGGCTATGTTGGATGGTTGTGCCAGCATCGAGGCGGCAACTGCGCCGCTGCTCGTCTTGATGAAGTCCCTGCGCGAGACCGAATGTTTGTCCTCTCGCATGAGTGCCTCCGTCGCGTGCATGGCATGCGTCGCATGCGTGGCGTGCGGCGCATGCGTAGCATGCGTGCACAGAATGGTCCAGACTACACCTTGGGCTCCCAGCCCGGCTCGTAGTCCCGGCTCCAGAGTTTCTCCGCAGCGGCATTCGCGACAATCCGCCCGTTTCGCGGATCACATGTCAGTGCACCCTCAGTGCGCTGCGCGATGTTGCCGAGGTGGCAGAGCAATTGGCTCTTGTGCCCATCGTCGATTGGCGCGGTCGGGCTCGCGTCGCCCCGAATCGAATCGAGGAAGTTGGCGATGTGCAGGTCGGTGAGACTCCCAGCGCCACGCGTATCGAGGGCATCCACCGTCTCACCGCGGATGCGGCGCGCGATCTCGTTGTTCTGGTCGTCATAGATGACGTAACCTGACCGGTCGATGATAGCGGTGCCGTCCGTTCCGTGGATCGAGGCGCCGCGACCGCGGTTCTCGATCGGGCGCCCATTGCAGCTCCGACCCTCCCATGTGATGGTTGCGCCGTCCTCGAACTCGAAGGATGCGATCTGGGTATCGGGGCACTCCCAATCATCGTCAAAGTGGTAACGGCCACCGGCGGACGTCACCTTCGTAGGGAAGTCCACGCCGAGCGCCCAGCGGCACACGTCGATCTCGTGCGTACCGTTGTTGCAGATCTCCCCCGTACCCCAAATCCAGAACCAGTGCCAATTGTAGTGGACGACGTTGTCTCGGTACGGAGTGCGCGGCGCCGGTCCCTGCCACAGCTCGTAGTCTAGCCAATCGGGAACCGCCGCAGGAACCCCGTGGCCGATGCTCCCGCGCGTGTTGCCGTACCACGCGCGCCCGTAATACGGCCGCCCGATGACCCCGTCACGGATCTGCTGGATGACGTCGATGGATTCCGGGGCAGAGCGTTGCTGGTTGCCCATCTGCAGCACACGGCCGTAGCGCCGCTGGGCTTCGACGAGCAGTTCACCTTCGCGTGGATTGTGACCGCATGGTTTCTCAACATACACGTGCTTGCCCGCATTGAGCGCGAGCATGGTTGCCGGTGCATGCCAGTGATCTGGCGCGGCGATGACGAGCGCATCGAGCGACGGATCGTCGAGCGCCCGGCGAAAGTCGGTGACACCTTCCGGACTCCGCTCCTGCACCGCAGCCACGTCTTCCACGGTTTGCTCAACCGCGCGCATGTCAACGTCGCAGATGTACCGGACGTCGGCACCGGTCCGCACGAATGCTCTAGCCAACTCGTTCCCCCTGCTGTTCACACCCATCACGGCGGCCGTGATCCGGTCGCTTGCCTGGACCGTGCCGCGGAAGGGAGAGAACTTGCCTAGCGTGCTGAGTCCCAGTGCCGCGGTACTCGCATGCAACATGAAGCTCCTGCGGTCGATCGAATCGGTCATGGTGTGATCTCCCGAATCTTGATGTTGCGGAACCACACGTCGTCACCGTGGTCCTGCAGCACGATGTGACCCTCGCGTTGCTCGGCGAAGCCTACGATTGGCGTGTACTTGCTGACGGCAAAGGCAGAGTCGAACGCAGCGCTCCCCAAGTCGAACTCAACGACCTTGACGCCGTTCAGCCAGTGTTCGCCGTGTCCGTTGTTGAACACGATGCGTGTCTCGTTGAACGACCCTACTGGTCTCAGGGCTTTCTCAGCTGATGGTGCTGCGATATCGTACAGCGCACCGGCCGTCCGGTTGGGTCCGTTCTGGGCGTCGGGATGCAACTCATCATCGAGGATCTGGTACTCGAAGCCGAGCGCCGCATGTTCCGGTGGCGAGCCCGTCGACATATCCTCGGAAACGTTGTACTTGATCCCACTGTTGGCCCCGGCGCTCACCTTCCACTCGAGCACCAGCTCGAAATCACTGTACGTGTCCACCGTCATGATGTCGCCGCCCTCGAGCGGCTGGCCGTCGGCGGCCGTCGCCACGTCGCCACTCGCCACCTTGCGGATGGCTCCATCTTCGACGATCCAGTGTTCCGCAGGCACGGAGTCCCGGCCAATGCCACGCCACCCCGCGAACGACTCACCGTCAAACAGGGTGATCCAGTCTTCCGGTTCTGGTCGCCTCTCTTGGGCCTGGCAGGCCACGCACGCCAGCATCATCACCAGCGTCAAGCGAACGATCTTCACTGTACTCACCCCTTGTCCTCAAGATGGTCGCTGAATTCCACGTAGTGCTTGCCGCGGATTGCTTCGTTGCCGAGTGCGACAGCCACAGCGGACTTCCACCCGACCTGTTCGTCCGCAAAGAGGCGCGTATCGTTGCGCACGCTCTCTATGAACGACGCCGCGGCGAGGAAGTTCGGGTTGCCTACCTCGTCCTCCGGTATTTCGATCGGGAGACCGGGCCCGCGATATGGCATGTCCCCACGTGTGCTCAGGGTCGCACTGGTGTGCACCCCTCGTTCGATCAGCTCCTGCGGCACGGCGGAGTTGGCGCGACCCGGCTCATAGTAGAAGGCCCCGTCCTCGAGGGTCAGCTTGATCGAGCCTCCGGTCCCGTAGATGTTGACCTGGTAGCCCACGTTGTGGTTCCCGATGATCGAGCTGAAGACGTGGGTGCCGCCGTTGGGGTAGCTGAACACAGCCTGGACGTTGTCGAAGGTCTCCCGACCGTCGTGGTAGAACGTGATCCCGCCCGTACCTATCACGCTCGTGGGCATCTCATCAAAGATCCAATTCGCAACGTCGATCTGATGCGAGCCAAGTTCCGCAAGCAGCCCACCCGAGTATTCCTTGTACAGTCTCCAGTTGATGAGACGCTCGAGTGATGGATCGGGCACCGGCCGCCGCCAGTTGTAGTTGCGATGCCAGTATCCGTAGACGTGCGTCACACGTCCTATCTCTCCGTTGCGGATGCGATCGATCGCCTCGCGGTACCAGGGTGCGTAGCGGTATTGCAGTCCGGTCTGGAACCGGCGCCCACTCTCCTGCGTCGCCCGGACGATGGCGTTGCAATCGGCCACGGTGAAGCCCATCGCTTTCTCACCATACCCGTGAAGGCCGCGCTCGAGTGATGCAACCACGTGTTCGCCATGGAGACTGAGCGGGGACGCGACG
>JBDGXD010000231.1:0-7199 GCA_039584755.1 Gemmatimonadota bacterium | reverse complement strand
ATTTATTTCGACCACCAATCCACCTGCCAGTATCCCCACGATGCGTTCGTCGAGACCTGGTATCTGTCCGGGCAGGCAGATACCCGCGAGCACTATCTGCTTGGAGGTCGCTTGCAGTTCCGGCAGCAGCCGCAGCAGTTCTGTGTGTAGCTCGGTCCGTTCGGCGACCATGTGCACGTCATCTATCAGCAGCACGTCCAAATCGGCCAGGCGATTCCGCAAGGCATCGCTTTGTCCCGCCGAGGCTACGGCTTGAAACTCCTCGGCAAGTCGATCTGGTGTCACGTACTCGACCGTCACCGGTTCCGCTCGCTGTTGGGCAGACCTCCCAATTGCCATCAGAAGGTGGGTCTTCCCAAGCCCGTTGCCCCCGTGGATGTAGAGCGGGTTGTATACGCTACCCGGACGCTCCGCTACTGCCCTCGAAGCGGTGAGCGCCAACTCATTGCCGACCCCGATCTTGAAGTTCTCAAAGTCAAAGCGTGGATTCAGCTCACCAGTCATCTAGGCGATTCCTCAGACAGCTTCTTCAACACCATCTCCGAAATACCCTTGAGGGGCTCGAACACTCCAACGCCGGTCAACGCATCCGCCGGATAACTGCGATCGCCACGGAAATTGAGGGCTGCATCCAATTCTGTCGGGGACAGAATCAGATCCGCCGGTAGATCTTGCTTGTTGTACTGCAGCACCAGCGGCACGGTGCGGACATCCACCCCTTGCTCGAGAAGATTGACTTGCAGATTCTGCAAGCTCGCCACGTTCTCATCGAGCTGCCGTGCCTGACTATCACCCACGAACACCACTCCGTCGGCACCCTGGAGCACCAACTTGCGGGTTGCATTGTAATAGACCTGTCCGGGCACCGTATACAGTTGAAACCGGGTCGTGAACCCGGAGATCGAGCCCAGTTCTAACGGCAGGAAGTCGAAGAAGAGAGTCCGGTCCGTCCGCGTCGCAAGCGAAACCATCTTGCCGCGGCGGCCAGCAGGCACGCACCCGTAGATGTATTGCAGATTGGTCGTCTTACCGGACCTCCCCGGCCCATAGTAGACGATCTTACAGGTTATCTCGCGGGTGGTGAAGTTCACTAATGACATTGATCACCGCCCAAAGAGAGAGGCAAGGCTCTTGTTGAGATCACGTTCGAAATCTGCGGCAATAACCGGCTTCCGCTGCTCCACTTCAGGACAAGCCGCAAAGAGTTCCCGCACCAAGTCTTCATAGAAGAGTTGCACCAATCCGACCGACGACTCCGATCCATACACGACCAGAGCGAGCAGCGGACCTCGAGGTGTGGTCATTTCGGCCAGAAAGATCCCGTGGTGAATTCCCTGGTGGTTCAACGCGGTAAACGCTTCTTCACCAATCGTACTGGCAATCTCCCGCGTCGAGGAGACAATGGCCGCACCCAGCGCAGCGGCCGACATTACGTCCACGGCCCTGGTGAAGCCGTGTTGGGCCAACACCTGACCCGCCGGCGTCATGATCAGGGTGAGCCGCGCCCCGGCTTCGGTGACGAACTGCACGAGCGGGCCTTCTATCCAAGGCTCGATTGCCCGTGTTGGTGTCACTTGACCACCTCTACTGCCCGCAGCATTTCCAATCGTGCCAGGCCCACGTTCACATTCCGTTCCGCCAGTACCACGACAAGCACCCCGTTGGGTGCCGGCATCACGAGCAAGGCGCCGCTCTCAGCCTGCAGGTGGAGAAAGTGTGATTCGCCGATTCTCGCTCCGATAGCCGCCTTCCCCATGCGTGTTGCGAGGCTGGCAGCTAAAGCGGCAACAGCGCCGCCACGAACATCTTCCATGACAGAATCGGCGATGACCAATCCGTCGTCATCGGTGACCAGGAGAGCTCCACGCACACCTCGAACCCGCGTGATCCCGTCCAGGGCCTGTCTGAATCGCTCGCTCACGGCTGTTGTGCCTCCAGCCAATCTCGGGCGACCGTTGAGGCACGATCAGCCAGAATGGCAAGTCGACCCGACGGCACGCTCCCATCACGAGCAACCAACAACAGTGTATCGCCACCAGAACGACTCACGTGCATACTTCCACCCGGACCCTCGACGATCATCCACTCCCAATCACCCAGCTCCAGAATGCGTGAGCTTCGGTCTGCTTCGTGAGAACCGCCAGCCACGTACGCCGCGACGTCTCCCGACACGTCCTCACCCAATTCAGTGCTCATTCCCCCACCCAGTACCCGACCCCTGGTATCGAACAGCAGGAGCCCATGGCGGGCTCCCTCCAAACCCTCAAACATGGATTGCGGTGCACTCTCACCAGCATCAGTCAGATCGGCCGCCGCATCGCGCACCATGCGGAGCGCCTGTACGACACTCGGATCCATGGGATCGGCGGCTAGCGCCGATTCCAGATGCTCGAGCGCTCCGTCGAGATCACCCCAGCGATAACAGAGGAATCCCAACCCTTTGTGTGCTCCCAGATGACGCGTGTCCAACTCAACGGTTGACTGCCATTCCTCATACGCCTGCTGCAAGTGCCCCATATCCACCAACACCCTGGCGTAGAGATCGTGGGAGTCGGCAAGTCGAGGATGCCGTTCCAGACCGGCCACAGCAGCCTTGGCAGCCGCATACAGCTGTCCTCTGCGCCGCAGCGCTTCTCCCAATTCGAGAAACACCAGGCTGTCCGGATCGCGAGCCAATTCGGCGCTCAATGAGCGGATGTCACTACTCACTTGCCTGCCCCAGTATAGTGTCGAGTTTCTCGACGGCTCCTAGTGCTTCCTTCACCTGCTCGATCTCTGCTTCATCCTCTTGCGAATGCTCCCCCAGTGTCAGCCATCGCTGCCACCACTCTACGGCCTCGGCGTAACGACCCTGCAATGCAAGACTGTTCCCCAACAAACGGTGCGCACTAACCAGCATGGGGTCTATTCTCAATGCCCTACGCAGGTTCTCTTCTGCTGCTTCCGCCTGCCGTGCTCCTAGTTCGACCTGTCCCAGGGTGAGATGCACCAACGGATCGTGAGGACTGGTGGACCGAGCAACTTCAGCCCAACCGCGTGCCCCTACCAAGTCCCCCTCATCCAGAGCCTGATTCGCCCTGCTGATCAGGCGGTCCAGATCCTCCTCGCTCCCCTGCGGCTCGCACACCTCCGCAGCCGGTTCGTGAAGTGTGAGTATGTTCGCACTCTCCAGACCGAAAATCGTCTTGGCAACTTCGAACTCGGAGCGACCGAGACTGGCTGCCACCCCGCGTACATCCCGTTCGCAGTCAACTGCAGTCAAGACTTCCCACTCCGACGGCAGCAGGTCCAAGTATCCATGATGTTCTTCGTCGGCTTCATAGACCGCGAAACTCGGAACGACTCCAAGGTGGGGGATCTTCCGCTCGATCCGCGACCACTCGTCGATACGGCGCGCGCCCTCCATCAAGACGGACTCGGTCGAGATCCTCACGTTTGCCTCGGCAGGTAGTGAAGCGGGCAACTCGACCTCCTCGAACGAGAAGTACCCTTCTCGCCAACCTACGAGTTCGAACACGACCTCCTCTATCTGGAACCGTACCTGACGCTCGAGGTCCTTTTGCGTCAATGAGCCAATGGCGACCAGGATTTCACCCAAGCGACGTTCGTCACCGCCCTCTTGCATCTCCCTTGCCCGATTCAGGTCGACTTCGGTGATCTTGCCAGAACTAACCAGCAGTCCACCCAGTATGTGTGGATTGCTCTCGATCTCGGCGTACACGACTGCGCCCTTGTCGAAGTAAACGCTGCCACTGTTGTGCCGCAGCTTGGATGTCGCCGTCAACTTGCCAGTCTTACGATTCAGGTCCAGCAACTGGAAGATATCGTGGATCCCAAGCTCTTTGAGCGGTCCCTCGATCGCCATCGCTACGCCACCCCGGTCTTGAAGATATGCTTGAGATCAAGTGAAGACCGCGCATGCTTACGTGCTTCTCGAGCAAAGGGTCCGTCCGGTTCCAACGAAATGACTTCGTCCCATTCCCTCACCGCCTCGGAGTATCGTCGCAGCCGTGCCAGGACCACACCGGCAAAGAAATGTGCGCCAACGTGCTTGTCATCGTGGGCTAGAATGCGCTCGAAAGCCTCCAGCGCCCGGTCCAACCTTGCGTCATCCAGCAGCGAGTGTCCCAGTCCCAACAGTGCGTCCAGGTCCGACGGATCGTTGCTCAGCACTTCGACAAGCAGATTCACGGCGACCCGGGGCATACCTGCCTTGCGGTAAACGCGCCCCAGTGCCAAGGCTGCCTCGGAGAATGTGGGCAGCGAATCGAGGGCCGCGCGGTAGGCTGATTCAGCAGCGTTCCAGTCCTCGCGGGCTTCGTGAACCCTCCCGAGATCGGCCTGGACCTGAGCAAAGCGTGGATCCAGCGCCAGCGCACCCTGATAGGCACGCTGTGCGCTATCCAGATCTCCCATGCCCACCGCGATGTCCCCCTCCAGTTTGAGCAGGTCGGCGCGTTGTGGGGCCCGTCCCCGCGCCACTTTGAGCGATTCCAGCGCCAGCGCCGGATCACCGGCGGCTAGACGACACTCAGCCAACACCACCAGCACTTCGACGTCAGCCGGGTTCTCCGCCACAAACGCAGCTGCGTCCTGCACAGCCTCAGCCCCCCGGCCAAGGGCCAACAGTTGCCGCAGTTCTCCCAGCCGGGCATCGTTCCTGTCGGACGCAAGTTCTCGGACAACACGGTATCGCTCCAACGCCTCCCCGTGCAGACCTCGACGCGCAAAGATGTCCGCCAGCAGAACCAGGGTCTCTACCTGGTCTGCTCCTCGAGAAGCTGCCCGATCGATCTCTGCAGCAGCCAAGTCGAGCAGCCCTTTGTTGAGATAGTCTCGGGCGACGGCGAGCGGATCGCCCAGAGAATCCTCCGACTGTTGCGACGGCTTCTTATCCAGCTCGGCGAACAAATCGTCTATCAGACCCTGGTCAAAACTGATTCCCTTCGCTTGTTCCGCGGTCACGTCGGCCGAGATCTCGGGGACAACGGAGATCGACGGGTCCTCGTATTGGAGGTCGATGGCGAGCCTGAACCTCTGCGGCACGTAGTAGGGATCGATAGTCTGAGCACGACTCACAGCACGCAGTGCTCCGTCGTAGTCACCCAGACTGGAGAGGGCAAAGCTGAGATTGTAGTGCGCTTCAGCCAGCTCGGGATCGGCTTCCACCGCTCTGGCAAACGCGTTGCGTGCATCACCGGGCCGGCCTAGCTCGTTCAGCACGAGGCCCACCCCATTCCACGCCGGTGCATTTTCCGCGTCTGTCTCGAGGACCTTGCGGTACGCCTCCAATGCCAACTGCAGGCGTTTCAGCTTGAGGAGTAGCAAGCCGAGATTCAACTGCGGGGTGGCCAGATTTGGTTCTCGTCTCACCGACTCCGCAAAGGTCGAGGAGGCACGGTCGTGGTGTCCTTCCTGGGCGAGTGCGATCGCCAGATTGTTGAGGGCGAGCGCGTAGTCGGGTGAGTGCCCGAGAGCGCGGCGATATGACTCAATCGCGTCGGGAAACCGCCCCAGCTGATGCAGCACGACGCCGCGTTCATTCCACAACTTGGGAGATTCCGGTGTTTCCTTTATCAGAGAATCGTACAGGGTGAGTGCTGCTGCGTGATCTCGCAACAGCAGGTGAACCTCAGCCATGGCATTGCGGACAAGCATGCGATCTTCGCCTAACTCGAGCGCCAGGCGATACTCGCGCAGTGCCTCTCGGTAGTATCCCTGCCGCCGAAACGCCAGCCCGAGATTGAGATGCGCATCCTGAGCTTTGTCCGTCGGTTCACTCGTCGGGGCTTCAAATGGAGCAGTCTTGCGATTCCCCGTCATGCGTTCGATGGCAAGGTTCGTCTGGGCCCGACCGTAAGTCGGGTTCAGCTGAATGGCACGCTTCGTTGCGGAACGAGCCTCCTCATGTTGACCCATATCACCTAGGACAAAGGCCATGAGGTATTGGGCGTCTGCGTAATCCGGAGCCAGGTCAAACGCCTGGCGCAGCGCCTCGAGTGCTTCCTGGTTGAGGCCCCTATTGTAAAGCACCTCGCCCAGGTAGAAATGAATGACACTGCTGTCGGGATCGAGCTCGCAGGCCTGTTCGAGCCATTCCGTCGCTGACTCCAGCTGACCGCGACTCTTCTCAGCCAACGAGAGCTGAACCATGGCCGCGACGTCGGAGTGATCTCGGGCCAACAATGTCTGGAATTCGCTCACTGCTTCGTCGAACCGAGCGAGCGACGAATAGGCCCGTCCGAGTTCCCAGCGAGCTTCGCGTGCTTCCGGATCCGAGCGCAGTTCATCGCGCAGTTCTGTCACACGACGGTCGTAATAACCCGAACGCTGGTGTGCCAGCTCCACGTTGTGCTGAGCGACCTGCATCTTCGGATCTAGTTCGAGCGCGCGG
This sequence comes from Gemmatimonadota bacterium, assembly GCA_039584755.1. Classification (GTDB taxonomy): domain Bacteria; phylum Gemmatimonadota; class Gemmatimonadetes; order Gemmatimonadales; family GWC2-71-9. The sequence continues at coordinate 805 of JBDGXD010000231.1, read as the reverse complement.
GTGAACTCGTCGACGGCCTCGTCGGTGAGGCCCTTCATGTAGTAGAGGACACCGAGGTTGTTATGCGCGCCTGCGTCGGACGGATCTATCCGTCGCGCTAGTGAACGGAGGACCTCAAAGTCCTGTTCAGTGAGTGCCATACCCTCAAGTAAGCTGTATCGCGTCGAGGATTGCCTTGAGCGACGCCAGATCGGGAAGCAGGAGGAAGTGTCCCTTCAATTCGCGTCCCGCTTCCTCAAAGTGAAAATCAGTTTCCACGCAGAACACGCGATCCCAATCGCGACCGAACCCCAGCTGTGCACTAGTGATAACCGCTGCGGCAACATCTATCTCGAGGCTGGGAACAGAAGGCAGCAGCATCATGCCCATGAAGTCCGAGAGCGCATTCATGTATGCGCCTCCCAGGATGTTTCCGGCCTCCTTGAGGCCTGACTTTTCGAGATCGTCAAACGCCTGGGTCGCTCCCGGCTCACGCCGAAGCAAGAGGTCGCACAGTAGCTTCGCATTCTGTTCCGGAAGCATCAGCAGGGTCCTTCCCGTGAGGTCACCCAGCATGTGCATCAGCACTGCCGCGACGACTTCGTTGGGATCGATCAGAATCTCGGAGAGATCCTCCAGACCCGTCACTGAGATCTCGGGCACGCTAATCATGATGCGCCGGTCAGTCAGCTGGGAAAGCGCGGTCGCCGCGTGGCCAGCTCCTATATTGGCCACTTCCTTCAGCGCGTCGAGTTGGAGTGCTTCGAGTTTGGCAAATCCGTCCATTGCGATCTCTCCCTACACGAGCCCGCCGGCATCCAGGATG
>JBDGXD010000230.1:0-7239 GCA_039584755.1 Gemmatimonadota bacterium | reverse complement strand
ATCGACGAGATCGACGGTCCACCCGCATCCGGACCGGTGGTCGCAGTGGATTCGTTTCGACTGCAGTTTGACATCGCCCGGCGGTCTCGGGCGACGGACTCCACTGAGATCGTCGTTCACCGGTTGCCGGCAGATATTGATGCCACATGGACCTATGACGATCTCCAGCCGTACTTCGAAGACAGCACCGAGATAGGGGCGGTTCTGCTCCCCGATTCACTGGAGGCCGACAGCGTTTCGGTGATCCTGCCCGGTGACGCCTTCCCCGCGTTAGAGGAAGACAGTAGTGTGACGGCTGTGGGCCTAGCGTATCGATCTGCGCAGCCGGGTTTCGTTGATCTGATAACGAGCGATAGCTCGTTCATCGCTACGATCCTGATTCGATACGTGCAGATCGACTCTTCCGAATCCGGAGTCCAGGTACCGGCTGCCGATACGGTACTCGTGCTCTATGACAGCTTCGTATTTCCGCAGGCCACCGTTGCCGACCCGACTACGTTGATGGTGGGGAGTTCTCCTTCCATTAGAACGCTGCTCAGGACCAATCTGCCCAGTCGGATAGTCGATTCGTCCAGCGTTGTGCGGGCAACACTGCTACTCGTGCCCAGTGAGCCGGTTCTGGGGGTAACGGGCGATTCTATCCTGATTTATGTGGATGCGTTGTCGGCCGACGTCGGTGCGAAGTCACCCGTTATTGGACTACCCCCAGGGTTGACCGTTGCAAGTGTCGGGTATGTAGCGGCGGGTCAGACGGACACAATTCGTATCGAGGTTACCGAGCTGGTGCGTGCTTGGAAGGTCACGGCTGACCTACCACGCACCTTGTCACTGCGTGCGTTCAACGAAGGTGGCTCGGCGATCGAGGCTCGGTTTCACTCGTCGAGGAGTACTGTCGGAGTACCGGTTCTGCAGGTGAGCTTCGTTCCACCGGTGGTACTGCAGTTCGAGGGGGGGCAATAATGCGCACAGCCGCGATTCTGGTGCTTGTCTTGGCTGTGTCTGTCCCATCGCTGTCCCACGCACAGAACTCAGTCTACGGTGTTCTTGGCATCGGTTTCGTCGGCCGACCCCTCGGTACCAAAGCTAGGGGGACAGCCGGTGGACTGGGGGCCGTCGACCAAGGGTCGGCGGTGAACCCGGCGGCCATCGCCGCGTATCGCAGCGTGTCGGTTACGGGCAGCATAGGCACGACGTTGCGAAGTTACACGGCGCTCGGTGCAACTGCCGAAGGACTCAAAGAAACCAGGGCACCGTATGCACAGTTGGCCGGCTGGATTCGTGGCACTCCAGTTTCTTTTGCCCTCAGCTACAGTACGTACGCCGACCGCACATACAACCTGGTGACACTGGACACGATTTCCATTGGAGGTGACGAGATGGAAGTGTCGGATCGGATATTCTCCGATGGCGCTGTCGCCGACGTTCGCGGGTCACTTGCAGCCAGGATCGGTTCCTGGATCGGGGTCGGGGTTGGACTCCATCTCTTGACGGGATCGGCCAAGGCTGGCGCGCTCCGACAATTCAGCAATGCAGCCTACCTTCCCGCGGCCGAGCAAGTGCGGCTGGGGTTCAGCGGCGCGGGGTTATCAGTAGGCGTCCTGGTAGTCCCAAGTCCACGACTTACGTTTGCGGCTGCGTTCCGTATCGACTCGCGTTTGGAGACCATCGCTGATTCAGTTAGGATCTCCCGGATAGAACTGCCGAAGACGGTCACGGCCGGTGTGACGATGTTCCCGCACCGGGTGCTGCAATGGGCGACCACTGTCACCTATCAGACTTGGTCCGACGCAGCCGGTGATCTTGCTGCGATAAGCACAGTCAGAGCGTTTGACACATGGGAGGTCAGCTCCGGCATCGAGATCGGTGGGTCCGGCGTCTCGAAGATCCCGTTGCGCCTGGGTTTCCGCTATGCTCAGTTGCCGTTCAGCCCCAGCGACGATCAACCGCGAGAGCTGGCTGCTTCTCTTGGATCAGGGATCAGGTTTGCGTCGGACCGTGCCATGATCGAGTTCTCGGCTGAAAGGATCTCTCGAAAGGGGGCCGGGGCTGACGAAAAAGCCTGGTATCTCACCTTTTCCGTCACAGTGCGTCCGTGACCCGAGTCTACCTCCACACCTTTGGCTGTAAGGCGAACCAATACGATACCGAGGTCGTGAGACAGGCGCTCGAAACGAGTGGCGTCACTTCGGTCGAGGACCCGTCAGCGGCAGATATCGCGATCGTCAACTCCTGCACGGTGACACATGTTAGTGAAGCCAAGATGCGCGGTCTGGTTCGGCGCATCTCCCGCAAGAACAGACAGATTCGCACAGTCGTTATCGGATGCGCCGCCGAGCTGGATGACGGGGCGCTAGCGGACCTTCCGGGAGTGACTGACGTCGTGGGAGGTGCGGACCCTGTAGCAGTGCTACACGCAGCTGGGCTCACCGGCGAGCGAGTCGATCCGGTATTGAGGAGGTTTGACCGCGGTGCGCGGGCTTGGCTCAAGATCCAGGATGGCTGCGATGAACACTGTACGTTTTGTGCCACGACCCGGGCCCGAGGGGACAATCGATCGCGTGACTTGACCGAGATTCTGACGGAAGCTGAGGCCCTTGCCGAACGGCATCAGGAGATAGTGCTGACAGGAGTGCACATCGGCTCTTACGGAGCGGATCGCGCAGACGGGGCTTCGTTGGGGTCGTTGGTGGAGGCATTGGTCTCACAGGTCCCCGGTGTCCGCTTTAGGCTCTCCTCCGTTGAAGCTACCGAGATCGACGAGAGGCTCGCAGACGTCATGATCAGCGATCCGGAGTGCCTGGCGCCGCACGTACATGCCCCGCTGCAGTCGGGCAGCGATCGAGTGTTGAAGCGAATGGGGCGTCACTGGTACACATCAAGCAGTTACCGCCAACGGATTGAACAACTCGCTGTGCGGCTCCCGCGATTTGGGCTGGGTGCAGACATCATGGTCGGATTCCCTGCGGAGTCGGATGACGATCATGCGGAAACCGTGGCTCTCGTCGAAGACCTCCCCTTCACATATCTCCACGTGTTCCCCTATTCCGAGCGGCCAGCCGTTCCGGCCCAGATTTTGGGCCCACCGGTGGCGCCCCCGATATGTCACCGCAGGTCGGTCGAGCTACGGGAGCTGGCTGAGCGAAAGGGGCACCACTACAGCAGGTCGCGCGAGGGAGAGCTGGCTGACGTCATCCTGCTTCGGCGCAACGCGGCGAGGTTTGAAGGGCTCACCGGCGACTACTTGACGGTATATCTGTCGGCCGACCAGGTCCCGCCCCCGAGATGCCAGGCTCGACTCGCGGTGCGCGACGATGCGGTGTGGGCCAATCCTCTCGGGAGCTCTCGGTGAAGCGCCTGTACATGGAGACATACGGCTGTCAGATGAACGTTGCCGACACCGAACTGATATCCGGTGTGCTTGGTCGCTTGGGGTACAGCCCGACCGAGGATCCCTCTCAGGCTGATGTGTTGTTGGTCAACACCTGCGCGGTTCGTGACAACGCCGAACAGAGGGTAATCGGACGTTTGGGCGAGCTCAAGCGACACAAACGTCCCGGCGTTGTGCTTGGTGCGGTGGGATGTATGGCGCAACGGTTGGGGCAGCAGCTGCTGGACGATGTGCCCTACGTGGATATGGTGATAGGCCCCGATGGATATCGGGCCTTGCCGGAACTAATCGAAGGCGCTGCCAGAGGTGACCGTTCCGTTGAGGTCGAGTACAAGCTCTCGGAGCACTACGAAGACATAACTGCCCAGCGACCCGATGGCCCCAAGGCGTTTGTAACTGTTCAGCGTGGTTGCGATTATAGGTGCACTTTCTGCATAGTTCCGATGACGAGAGGAAGGGAAAGAAGTCGTAAACTTGCTGACGTGGTGGCTGAGGTCGAGACACTCGTTGCTGATGGTGTCAGCGAGTTTACCCTGTTGGGTCAGACAGTAAATAGTTACAACGATGGGCAGCACGACTTCGCCGATCTGCTGAATGGGGTCGGGACTGTCGACGGTGTTCGCCGGGTACGATTCACGAGTCCCCATCCCAACGACTTCAGCGAACGTGTGTTGCAGACGATGGCATCAGTGCCCACTGTCTGCGAGCATGTGCACCTGCCAGTGCAAAGCGGGTCGTCCGTCATTCTGAAACGCATGGGTCGCAAGTACGACAGGGCCGAATATGTGAAGTGCATCGCAGAATTGAGGCAGTCGATCCCAGACATTGCCATCACTACCGACATAATTGTCGGTTTCCCCGGTGAGTCGGAAGAGGACTTTCTGGCCACCCAGGATTTGGTGATGCAGCTAGAGTTCGACGATGCGTTCACGTTCAAGTACTCGCCGCGAGCAGGAACGGGTGCAGTCAGGTTGCCGGATCAGGTGCAGGAAGCTGTCAAAGGGGAGCGTCTCGAGCGCATAATTGCGACCGTGCGTGAAGTCGCCTGCAGGAAGAACCTCGGACTGATCGGTGCGCGCGAAGAGGTGTTGGTTGAAGGAGTGGCCCGGAGGGGAGAGATGCTGCAAGCTCGCACGCGTGCCAACAAAGTTGTATTGATAGAAGGGCCTACTGAGTGGATCGGTTCGTATCTGTTGGTGCGCCTCACCGGAACCACGGGAGCGACCTTCACAGGCGTGCCTCTAGCCGCCGGAAAGGAGTTGGCCATCGTGGGGTGACGAACATGCTGGAAGACATAGTCGCTCGAGAATACGAGCAACTCAAGTCAACGGTCCCAGACTTCTGCGGGTGTAATCTGTGTCGGGACGACGTTATGGTCTATGCTCTCAATCGACTGCCACCGCGTTACGTGGCGCAGCCAACCGGAGAGGTCTTGACCAAGCTATCAATGGGGTCGGATCAACCGAAGGCTGACATCTCGGTCGTATTGCTCGAGGGGTTCCGGCGCGTAAAGGGCGATCCAAGAGAGGACCATGGATAGGACGGGTTCGTGGACCAGAAATATGTGAGGCGGTGTTTGGGCCGCCTGTAGTACGGGTGGCACTAGCTTTTGGGGCCGGCCTCTGGGTCGGCCTCGTTTTTTTGGTACCTACCGCGGTTTTCTGCTGTGTGATGGTGGTCTGTCTGAGTCTCACCGTGCGCAATGGATGGTGGGGCTTGCTGTGCGCGGTTGCAGTTGCGGGATTGGCCACAGGGGCCGTTGTGATCGCTCGAGAGTCACAGTCGTGCGGTTCAGTGTGGCCCCGGGGGCAACAAGCAGTCCTACTGCAATTACAGGATGCGCCTGGGTCCCGACCTATTGCAGCAGGCAAGGTGCTGTACTCACGCGAGGGATGTGGTGGCTTTCTCAGGCTGCGGATCACTGGAGAGAATCTCCTGGGTGGCAGCAGACTGATCGCCGTGGGAACCCATCGTGGCGCTGGCGTATTCCGGGTCACTCACGCTCGCATGCTTTCCGGTGGTCGGTCGTGGCGTTTTGCCTTGAGAGGCATGGTGTCCGGCAGGGTCGGCTCACTCTACGGGACTCGGGCGGGTCTGGTTGAGGCAATAGTCCTGGGGCGCAAGGACGGAATCGAACCTCAGGTCCGAACCAGGTTTGCGGCAGCCGGACTGGCACACCTGCTCGCAATTTCGGGTCTTCATGTGGGTGTGTTGGCCGGCTGGATCTTGCTGGTGGCGCGGCTGCTGGGGGCGAGGCACCGAGCGTGGCTTTTCGCTTGTTTCTTCGTGTGGTGTTATGTAGCCATGCTGGGTTTCCCGGCGCCGGCGACCAGGGCCGCGGCGTTCATCTCGATACTTGGTCTGTCGAGAGCCCGCCAGCGACACCCGTCTCCCGGCGCAGTGCTGGCAGTGGCCATTCTGTTGGTGCTGGCCGTGGACCCGGCGGCGGCCACATCGGTGGGAGCTTGGCTCTCCGCTACCGCAGTGTGGGGTACCAGGGCGGGTAGTGAACTCGTGCCGCGGTTCAGACTGCTCGGCGCGTCACTCGGAGCCACCGTGGCGACTGCTCCGATAACCGCGTGGGTCTTCGGCGCAGTGGCCCCGGTAGGGGTGGTCGCCAATCTGGTGGCGGTACCTCTGGCGGGCATACTGGTCCCCGGTCTGTTCTTCAGTCTCCTGTTCGGGGACCTTCTAGCCGGGGGAACCGGTCTGGTGCTGGCGGCCATCGAGAGCGTTGCGAGCGTCTGCGCCCGGATTCCCGGAGGTCACATCACCGGACCGCCGGGCGTGGCATTTGCTGGACCCTGGTTGTTGGTGCTGGTGACAGCCGTATGGATGAGAAGTCGACAGCCGTCCATCGGAATACTCATGCGGAAGCTCCTAACCGGGGTGGCTCTGGGATCGTGGGGCTTGTTCTTTCTGGCTGCGCTGGAGGCACGACAGACAGCAGATGGTCTTGCCCTCCACTTCCTCGCGGTGGGGCAGGGTGACGCGATTGCGGTGCAGACACCACGAGGTGCGTGGATGTTGATCGACGGCGGCCCGCGCTTTTCGGACTTCGATGCGGGTACGAGGATCGTTGTGCCATTCTTCCTCCGTCTGGGGGTTACGGAACTGGACGCGGTTGTGGTTTCTCACGGAGATGCGGATCATCTCGGAGGAATACCGGCGATCATCCGCAGCCTCACTCCCGGACTGGTGCTAGATCCGGGTCAACCCTTGGGAACCGGCCTGTATCTGGAGTATCTCGAGACCCTGGATGCGATGGGTACGGAGTGGCGGCCGGCCAGGGCCGGAGACGCTTTCACTGTTGATTCCGTGACCTTCGAAGTGCTCCACCCCTCAAATGGGTGGATGGAACAGCGTTTGATTCCCAATGAAAACTCGCTTGTGCTCAGGATAACGTACGGGTGTTTCGCTGCGATATTGACCGGCGATATCGGTCTGCCGGCTGAGTCACTGCTGGTAGCGCATGTAGGGGCAGCTGACCTACTGAAGGTTGGCCACCACGGATCGGCGGGCAGCACGGGTCTCGCGTTCCTGGGCACCGTGCAGCCGCAGGTAGCCGTGATCAGTGTTGGTTCCAACCGCTATGGACACCCGGCTGAGGCCGTGCTCCACCGCCTCGAGTCGCACAACGTGAGGCTGTTTCGCACCGATCGGGGTGGGACGGTAACGGTGCGGACCGACGGTAGCTATTTTCATGTTAATCAGGGTGAACTGAAGACCATAGCGGAGACCCTAAGGTGCCTGATTCAACCGTTGTTACGATCGAAAGGTTCTTCCTCGAACAGGAGAAATTGCATCCGCACGCCAGCGGTGACCTTACCCAGCTGCTCTACGACATCGCG
>JBDGXD010000229.1:0-7241 GCA_039584755.1 Gemmatimonadota bacterium | reverse complement strand
GAGAGCGGTTTGCGGCAGCCTCGGCCAATTCGAGTAAGTCTGCGGCCTCTGCAAAGCTTCCGATCATGATAGAGAGGATTGCAGCGTTACAATAGACTGCTACCCGAACACGAGGGTTGGTGGTCTCGGACAGTACCGCCATTGCTTTGGCAAATGCCTCCGCTGCCTTGTAGAATGCCCCAGACTCGTTGAGCACAGCGCCCAGGTTGGCGTGAGAGTTGGCACTCGCGACAAGATCACTGGAACGTTCAGCGACTTGTATGGCGTCATTCAGGGTTAAGACAGCACGTTCACAATCACCCAACCTCGTATAGCAGATTCCAAGCCCGTTCAACGCTCTGTGTAACGCAGGATGATGCCCGAGTCGCTCAAACTCGTTGCTCGAACTCGAGAAGCTCGTCCTGGCAGCATAAATGTCTCCGGACGCTAGCCTGCAATAGCCAAACGTGAATAGTGCAAGGGCACGAGTTTCTGTGTTAGTCGCAGTTCTCGCGACCTCCTGCGACATTGCCTCCACATTACGGATCTCCTCCCACCACCCGTTCTCGTAGGCAATCTCGGCGAAGACCTGCTGAGCCTTAAGGGTCAACTGGTGGTTCCCTGCTTCGTGAGATGCGCGGATTGCTTCATTTGCCACTTCTCGGATGGTCTGAGTGTCCGCGAGCCTTCCTCGATGCAGTGCCTCAGCCCTTAGCGTCAATATCAGCGGCGCCTCAGCCGTTTGCTCTGCGGTGTTGAAGTAAGAGAGAAGAGTCAGGCTCTCTTGAAAACGTTGCTGTGCAGAGAATGCTCTTGCCAGTAGCAGGTCAATATCCTGTGCACGCTCAGTAGAACACTCCCTTCTCACCCCTTGGAGGGCCTTTTCTGCCTCCTTTGGTGCACCTCTCGTGATGGCAAGGTCTGCACCGACACACGCAGCCTTCACCGCATCGTTTATCATCCCCGCCTTGAGGAAGTGGTGTGACGCTTCCAAGGCGCGTTGGAAGTCGTGCTCGTCCGCACACAAACCCAGATACTCACCTAGACGCGCGTGATGGAAGGTGCGTGCCTCTTGGGACATGACCTCGAAGTACACAAACGCGCGGTGCAATTCGTTGGTGAATCCAAGCGCTCCATTGGAGGTACGGATGATGGCACGATCGATGAGTTCCAACACGGCTTGGTCAATGCTGGAGTCTTCAGATTTCAGGAGATGCTCTAGTTCCCGAATGGAAATTGACCGCCCTGCCACGGCAAGAATGTGCAACGTGCGCTCAGCAAAGCCCGAAAGACCCTGGTACTGCTGCAAGAAAGCTCTACGCATCGTCTGGGGCGGATGCCACGACGCATCAGCATCTGCTTCGTTCATCACTGCGGCGACAAGCGAGTCGTGCGCATTGTTGCGCCAATCGGAGACCAGCATCTCGGTCAAGTACGGATTGCCTCGAGATAATTCGGCAATCTTGCTGCACACATCTTCTCTTAGCTGAATCTCTCCGCTCGCCAGAGCCCCGATCATCTTCCTCGTGCACTCATTGTCCAGCGGGTCCAACTGGATCTGGTTCTGCCACTCAACAAGTCCAGAGATCTCCGGTGGCAAACGTCTGAACGCTCTGTCCCCCGCGGTAGCCAGCAACAGCACTGGCGACCGTTCGAGTCGGCGGATGATAAGGTGCATCACCTCACAGCTGGCAACATCGATGTGTTGCACGTCGTCGAAAGCCAGCAACAACGGTCCTCCGTCCCGGACCACCTCGAGCATCTGAAATAGCGCTTCTACCACGAGCAGTCTGACAGCTTCAGCCGAGGTTGGCTGTGGCTCTGAAACGCCATCGTAGACGGTCCTGAGGCGGGGAGTCACCCGGCTGGCATCTGACAACCAGTCCGAGTCGGTGGCCCCGGCATCCGGATGCTTGGCTAGTTGCAGCGTGAGATCCGAGACCGCGGCAAACGGTATGTTGCGGCCCATTTCCTGACAGCGTACCAGGCATACGGGCCATCCGCGGGCTGCCAGCCCGGTAGCGAAGCGGCGGATCAGTGTGCTCTTGCCAATCCCGGGCGTGCCGGTGACCAAGCTCGTCACCAATCCGCCCTCGCGGGCGCTCGACCAGAGGGACTCGAGCCGGATGAGTTCCTGCTCTCTGCCCAGAAAGACCTCGGCGCGTATGGGTCGGGAGCCGACCGCGCGATCATCCACTGCGGGGTCGTCGATCGTTGGGACCAACCCGCGCTCGAGCCGGTTCAGAAGACTGGTTATTCCGAGGGGTGGCTGTCGCCCCAGCTCATCGTAGAGCGTCACCTGTGTCCGGAGCAGCCGGGTCGCCTCGGCCGAATCGCCAATGGCGCAGAGGTGCTCGGCGATGGCCAGCACGGCGATGTCGTTCTCGCTGTCTACCGTGTGCAGCCGGGTCGCCAGGTGGTAAACCTGGTCCACCAACCCAGCTGCCCGAGCTGCCTTGAGATCAGACAACAGGCCTGACCTGATGTTCCTCAGACAGCGCCCGCGGACCTCCTCGACCCAAAGGGCGAAGGCCGAGCCTGCACAGGTCTCCAAGTCAGGTAATGGCCGACTGAGGTCCTCGGCGCTAAACGAGCGGCGCGTTCTGGAGTCGATGTCTGTCGTTAGATCACTCCTCAGCTGTACACTGCCCGCGGACGGTGGCAGCGCCTTCTGGCCCAGCTGCGCCCTGATAGCGCTGAATCCCTGGGAGAGGGAGTGAGACGCTCGCCTATAGGGCACATCATGCCAGAAGAGATCCGCCAGACGATCGCGCGGCACCGGACACTCGCGGGCCTCCAGCGCCATGAACACCAACAGGGCAAGCTGCTTCTGGGTCCGGAGCCGAAGCTCCTCTCCGTGCGGTCCCAGGAGCTGGACGATGCCGAACAGTCTGAGATGGGGTGCGGCCATCACTACCTCCCGATCGTGAGACCGACAATGTACTACCCGAGGTTCAACAAAACTTCAACACGTTGCGCAACAACGGCTTATGCTATGGAGAACGGGCGGTTGGTGGTCTCGTTGATGCACGAAATCGACAGGTGATGCGTCGGTGTCCGGTGCTCTCGACCGATGGCACCTTGGGGTCATAACACCGACCGGCGTCGGCGTAACGCCTCCAGTTCGCCGTGCATCTATCCAGCTGGCTGTTGACACTCTCCATGTTGTCTCCAGAGGAGGTGCGGTCCATCGGTCTCTTTGTCTTCCTTGGGCAGCGCCTCAGTTGGTGCCGTTGCGCTCCAGACGCGGCTACGCGCCGCCTTCCCGGAGCTGGGCAGCGCCGGGTGGGGTCTCGCCACGTTGCCCTTCGAGGAGGGCGACACGCTGGGTCTCGAGTATCTGCTGGTCCCCGCCTGGTTCGCCGAGACGTTCATCATCGATCACGCGAACGCAGCGTCGTGGCGCGCAGAAGGATAGGCTGGTCGAAGTGGATTCGCTGCGGTCGGTCGTCGCGTCGCTGCAGGACTCGGTCATGCGGCTCGAGGCGGCGAACGCCGCCGCCTACGCGACGGGCTACACTGCCGCGTCCACGAACTACCAGGACCTCTCGCGCCGCTACATCGCCGAACTCAAGAAGCCCCGCATCAAGCTGCCGTCGATCGTCGGCGTGCTGGGCGCCGTGGGCGTTGGGATCGTGGTGGGGAGGGTGATACGGTGAAAACCCGCGCCTTGGTCCGTGGACATCACCCATCTGTCCGTGGACATCACCCATCTGTCCGTGGACTTCAACCATTTGTCCGTCGACAACGCACGAATGTCCGTGGACAACAGACGAATGTCCGTCGACAACAGACGAATGTCCGGGACAACAGACGAATGTCCGTGGCCCCACGCCTATTGTCCGTGGCCCCACGCCTATTGTCCGCGGCCCCACGACCATTGTCCGCGGGCGATCGGCCGTTGGACGTGGTCCCCATTCACTTTCACACGGAGGTTCCTATGGCGAAGCGGTTTCCCAGAAGCGAGTCCGACATCAACACGCTCGCGGCGCGGGTGATCGACGGACTCACCAACGCGGCGGAGGACTTCCCCGCGCCACCGGTCTCCTGCGAGGAGCTCCGGGGGAAGCTGGACGCGTTCCAGGCGGCCGATACGGCAACCGTGGCCGCCCAGACCTCGTTCCGCAATCAGCACGCGGAGAAGGACGAGGCCCTGGAGGAGCTAAAGGACGCGTTGAAGGCCGATCTCCGGTACGCCGAGGTCGCGGTGCGTGACGCGCCACAAAAGCTCAACGCGCTCGGCTGGCGGCCGCCGCGCGACGGCACCCCGTTGCAGCCGCCGGGCGAGACCCGCGACATCACCATCGTCTCGGAGGGCGACACCTGGGCCATCCTGCGGTGGAAGCCCCCCGCGGACGGCGGCGCGCATACGGCACTGATACACTCGGCAGCCACTGTGGCTCGCACCGGTGTCTTAACCCCGCGCGACCAGGTTGGTACTTGCTCAGCGCCCACCCGTGCGGCACCTTCCATCGACCCGAAAACCGAATACCCCATCTTCAGGCGACGCTTAGCACACACCATGGTCACCAGGGCCACAACGTATCACGCCGACCACACGTATTAGGAAGAGTCACCATGAACACATCCCGTAGAGAGTTCCTCCACTTGGCCGCCGGCACTGCCGTTGGCCTCGGCCTGCATAGCGACAACCTGTTCGCATCCACCACACCACAGGGGCGGTCGCTCCGCATACTGGTGCTCGGTGGCACCGGTTTCATCGGACCGCACATGGTGCGCTACGCCATAGAGCGCGGACACACGGTCACCATATTCAACCGCGGCCAAAGCAATACGCATCTGTTCCCCGATGTCGAGAAGCTGGTTGGCGACCGCAACGACGACCTCGAGTCGCTCAAAGGCCGTACCTGGGATGCGGTCATCGACAACTCGGCCAGCAACCCACGCTGGGTGAGGCTGTCGGCGCAACTGCTCAAGGATGCGGTCGACACCTACCTGTTCACCTCTACACGGTCGGTCTATTCCGACCTGAGCCAGATAGGATTGACTGAAGAGACGGCGCCGTTACGCGAGGTGGACCGGGCCCTCGTCGATGGGGATGAGCGTATTCCCTACGGACCCGCCAAGGTGCTGTGCGAGATGGAGGCCAACGACGCGCTGCCCGGCAGGACCCTGATTGTGCGCCCGGGTCTCATAGTGGGACCGGGCGACAACACCGACAGGTTCACCTATTGGCCGGTCCGCATCGACCGTGGCGGTGAAGTGCTGGCACCGGGCGATCCGAACAACTTCGCTATGTTCATCGACGTGCGGGATCTCGCCGAATGGTACATCCACCTGTTGGAGCAGGGCGCTCTGGGTGTGCTCAACGCCCTCGGTCCTGAGTCTCCTCTGTCATTCGCCGAATTGTTGTATGGCATTCGCGCGGTCACGTCATCCCCAGTGTCGTTCACCTGGGTCGATACCGATTTCCTCCTGGAGAGAGAGGTCAGGCCGTATTCCGACATGCCCCTCTGGATGCCGGCGCGCGGGGACAGAGCGGGCTTCCAACGCTTCGACCTGTCAAAACCGCTGGCAATGGGAATCAAGTACAGACCGCTCGCGGTAACTGCGAAAGACACGCTGGACTACCACAAGTCGCGACCGGCCGAACGTCAGGCCGAGCTACGTGCCGGGATCTCGGCTGAACGAGAGGCCGAGGTGCTGGCCGCGTGGCACGCCGCCTCCGGATGATTGCACGACTGAGATGATTGCACGACTGATTTGCCTGCCTCAGGTGTGGCCGGAGCAACGGGGAGAAGGACAATGACGGACTGGGTAGCACGCGCACTGAATTTCAAGCGCGGCGAACTTTCCTTGGGAGTTCTCGCGGGACTTTTCTATTTCTGTGTGCTGTGCGGCTATTTCTTCCTGCGCCCGGTGCGTGAGGCCATGGGGGTATCGGGAGGCATGGACCAGCTGCGTTGGCTGTTCGTGCTGACGTCCAGCATTTCCCTGATTCTCGTGCTCCTGTTTGGCGGTGTCGTCAGTCGCCTCGACCGACGGCGCTTCATACCAGTGGGATACCTGTTCGTGATAGTCTGTCTGCTGGGTTTCTCGAGTCTGTTGATCATAGATGCCGGCGCTGGAGGCGGTCTGATCGGGACCGACGCTGAGACGGGCCTGGCTCGCGGCGTGGGCTATACGTTTTACTCTTGGCTCAGTGCGATCAACCTGTTCGTGAACAGCCTTTTCTGGGCATTCATGGTGGACATTTTCAATGTCGACCAAGGCAAGCGCATGTTCGCCTTCGTTGGCATAGGCGGCACCCTGGGAGCATTGGTCGGCGGCTGGGCGACGAACGTCATCAGCGGAATGACGGAGTCGGTTTACCTACCGGTGGGTTTGATGTTGACTGGCGCCGGTTTTTTCGGAGCGGCGATAGTGATCATGCTGGTGCTCGATCGCGTGGCAGTTGGTTCGGAACATTCCCGCCTCACCAAGGAGAGTACCGCACCCGCTGCACGCGCCGGTGAGCGCATCGGCGGGACTTTCTGGGATGGCGCAACCGCCGTGGCAACGTCGCCGTATCTCCTCGGCATAGCGCTGTTCATCGTCTTCATGGCCATCTCCAACACGCTGATCTATTTCACCCAGGCCAATATTATTCTGGATAACACGGATTCCTTCAGCCAACGTGTAGGTGCCTTTGCCCAGTTCGACGCTCTGGCTCAGGGCGCGACGCTGATCACCCAGATATTCATTACGACCCGTGTCATCAAACGCCTGGGCGTGGGTTGGACGCTCGCCATTTTGCCACTGGTGACGGTTGCAGGTTTCGCAGTGTTGGCCATCTGGCCGGTGTACGGTGTGATGGCGCTCTTTCAAGCGGTACACAGGGCGACGCGCTACGCCATGTCACGCCCTGCCAGAGAGACTCTGTTCAGCGTGGTTCCCCCGGCAGACAAGTACAAAGCGAAGCCGCTCATCGACGTCTTCCTTTACCGTGGCGGAGACGTGGCGGGCGCCGGCATTCAAGGCGTGTTGAGTACCTTAGGCACGATGACATTGTTGGCAGCGGCCACCGTACCCTTCGCTGCGGTCTGGTGCGCACTGTCGATCGCTCTGGGTAGAGCGCAGCAGCGCAGGGATCCAGCGGAGCAGGGGGCCACGATGGAGGGTTAGAGCCGCAACTGCGCCCCGGGCGCGAACTCCTAGAGGGCCAAATCGCTTGTCCGAATGCTACTTGGATTCGACTAAAACGAAGGCCTCGAGTCGCGTGAGATGCAGCGAATCGGCATCGAGAGATCCGGCTGCCGTTC
>JBDGXD010000228.1:0-7304 GCA_039584755.1 Gemmatimonadota bacterium | reverse complement strand
AGGACCACCAGCGCCCTGGGCAAAAGCCCGAAGCCAGTTCGCCATCCTGTTCGGCGAACGCTTCAACATTACTGACCGATGAGGAGGCTCACACACAAAATTCCCTACACGCCCTCCAAGACAACCAACCCCACAACCACTCACCCCGCTCGCCCATCCCCGACTACGTCTCATATCCCGCAAACCTGGCCTCGCCCAATGCATTCCTGGCCTGGGTTAACGGACTCCTGGCCAGGCCCAACGTACTCCTGGCCAGGCCCAACACATTCCTGGCCAGGGGCAACGCATTCCGGCTCTCGACCCACCGCCCCTACGCCTCGCTCGAGGCAAACCAGACCTGGATCGTGGCGGGTGAGCGCTAGCGCCACCACCCGCCGAGCCGGTTTGCATTACCCCTGGTCTCGAGTGCATTGACCCTGGTCTCGAGTGCATTGACCCTGGTCTCGAGTGCATTGACCCAAGCCTCGTGCGCGTTACCCCAAGGCTCGCGCGTCTTGCCCCTGATCTGCTGATGCGCTCTCTGGGCACGCCGGATTTCATCTGGCTGTGCTCGATTGAGCTATTCATCGGAGTGTTGATTGCGTTCCTGCAGCGCTCAGGGGCGGTGGATCTCTTCAGAACACGGGTGTCCCGCCGGGTCAGGACCCGAAAGCAAGTCGGTCTTCTCGGGTGGGGCCTCGGGCTGCTGATTTTCTTTAGCGATTACTTCAGCCCGCTGTTCGTGGGTCCTGTGATGCGGGATATCACCGATCGCGTACGCATCTCACGGGAGAAGCTGGCTTACATCTGCGACTCCACGTCCGCCGCGGTCATCGTGCTGATTCCGATCTCGGCGTGGGCGGCGTACCTGAGTGGTCTGGCGCTCGGAGCGACCGACCTCGCTGACATAGAGGCCGCACTGCAGCTGTTCATTCGCAGCATCCCGTTCAACTTCTATGGCTTCATGACCATCGCAATGGTCGCGTTGATCGCAGCGAAGATCATACCCGATTTCGGTCCGATGCGGACCGCCGAAGACCGTGCTCAACGTACGGGCAAGGTCCTGCGTGACGGTGCCGTCCCGATGATGGGCAAGGAGTTGACCGAGCTGGAGGTCACTACGTCGTCACGCCCCAACCTAGCGCTGAACTTCCTGCTGCCCGTGGCGCTCATCATCGGCACGAACATCGCGACGTTCGCGATCACCGGTAGTGCGACCATTCTGGAGAGCTTCATGCTGGCCTGCGTCGCATTGGGTGTGATCATGTGGTTCCAGCGGGTGGACAAGCTCCGCGGTCTGGTGCAGACGGCCATGACCGGAATCAAGGGCGTGATGGTGGCGGTGGTGATCCTGGCGCTGGCCTACTGCATCAACACTCTCAGCCAGGATATGAAGACCGCGGAGTACGTCCTCAGTGTGACGGAGGCCTGGATGGCCCCAGCTCTGCTGCCCGTATTGGCCTTCGCTATCAGTGGGTTCATCAGTTTCGCGACCGGGACGGCGTGGGGCACTTACGCAATCATGGTGCCTATCGCACTCCCGCTGGCAGTCCAGTTCAGCGGTGACGTGATGAGTCCGCTTTCGATGGCCACATTTGCCGCCGTTGCCGGCGGCGGCGTGTTTGGCGATCACTGCTCGCCATTGTCAGACACTACTGTGCTGTCGTCGTTGGGCAGTGCCTGCGATCACATCGATCACACGCGAACACAACTGCCGTATGCGGTAGTCGTGGCACTCTTCGTAGCGGCAGCCTATCTGTTGGTGGGGAGTTTGGCGACATAGGGGAGACGTTTCAGTTCAGCCTTCGGACTTCGACATTCATCATTCAGCCTTCCAGCAAACTCGACCTACCACTGGCAACCTGAATGTCGCTGTCCGCCTCCGCCGAGGAGTGGCCATCTCGGGCTTACTCCAAGACAGCCACCCCACACCCCACAGGTGAGACGCCCTGCGACTGCCACTCCTCAGCTCCGGCGACGCAAACGGGCAGGGTACGCTGCATCTACTCTGTACTCTGCACCCTGCACTCTGTACGCTTCTTTCTAACGCCCTTGTTCACTCTTGGAGAGAACCCTGCCACTCATCACCTCGGTAAACTCTCCGCCGTCAATCGCCAACCGCCCATTGACCAAGACGAAGGCCATCCCCTCACAGTAGTGATGGGGATCTGCGAAAGTCGCGAGATCACGCACGCGCTCGAGGTCGAACACTACGATGTCCGCCACCGCACCGGCTCTGATCACCCCACGGTCGGGCAGGCCCATCACACCAGCCGACAACGACGTCATGCTGCGGATCGCGGTCTCAAGGTCGATCACACCGTCTTCAATGACATACTTGCGGATCTTTCTGGGGAACGTGCCATACCAGCGCGGGTGTGGCACGCCTCTGCCTAACAGCGTGATGCTGCCGTCAGAGCCAGTCATCGTCCACGGCTGCCGCATGAGAATCGCGATGTCGTCTTCCAGCATGTTGAACGAAACCAAGGACGCACCGCCGGCACGCAGTAACTCGACCACGAGGTCAACGGGTTCCAATCCGCGTTCGTCGGCCACTTCCTGCATGGTGCGGCCTTCTATCGATGGGTCCGCTTTGTGAAGCTGGAACTGAAGCCTCGCGGCACCACCGCGGCGATCGAGGTTCTCCAACACATCGGCTTTGAAGCGGGCCAACGTTTCCGCCGAATCGAGCCTCGCTACTAACGCGGCACCCCCACCGACCTGAGCCCAACGCGGCACCAGCGCGCCGGTGATGCTGGTGCCCGACGCGGCGTAGGGGTACTGATCCGCATATACCTCGATACCGGCCTCGCGTGCGCGCTCGATTCTGCTTACCAATGCCTGCGAGTAGCCCCACACTCGAGGACCGAGTGCCTTTATGTGCGTCACTATTCCTTTCACTTGGCCTTCGTGCGCGATGCGGATGACCTCGTCTACCGCCGCGACGAGACCGATGTTGTAGTCGGCTTCATCTCGAATGTGACTCTGGTACACACCGCCGAACTCGCTGACGACTTTCGCCAGCTCAACGACCTCTTCTGTCTCGGCGTAGCTGCCCGGTGCGTAGTACAGACCGCTCGACAGACCGAAAGCTCCGGCCTCCATGCCGCGCCGCACGATATCACGCATCTCTTGCAACTCCTCAGGCGTGGGTGCGCGGTCTTCCATCCCGATTACGGCCCGGCGCACAGACCCGTGCGAAACGAACTGGGCCACGTTCACACCGAGCCCGTGCTCCAGCAGGCGCTCTTGCTGAACAACGAGATCCGTAGGTCCACCACCATCCGGATTCACGAACACGGTCGCAATCCCCTGTGCTAGCAGCGGTCGGGCATGACTCAACTCAGGGGTCGCGAGTCCCGGCCCGTCATGCGTGTGAACGTCTATGAATCCGGGAGCGAGGTAGAGACCTGCAGCGTCGATCACGCGGTCTGCGGTTGCAGTAGACAAATCCCCCACCGCGGCGATGGTCTCGCCACTGATCGCTACATCGGCGTAGCGCCACGGATTGCCCATACCGTCGAGCATTCGTGCACCACGGATTATCAGGTCGTACTGCGCGTGGACGGAGCCGGCAAACAGTACTTGTATCAGGACTGAAGCAGCAAAGAGCGCAAGCTTGTTGGCACGCATGGAAGCTCCTGGTAGAACACGTGAAGTCATATTTCCCCCGCCACCACCTCCCGTAGCAGGGCGGGCCGGTTGGAGATGATCCCGTCGACGCCCAACTCGATCAACTTCAACATCAATTCTCTATCATCGACTGTCCAAACGTGCACGCTCTTGCCGCTCTGTTTCACCCTGGCAACAAACAGCGAGTCCACGACCTCATGGTTGCAGCTCAGCACATCCCAACTGCCATCAAATACGTCATCCGGATAGTCACTACCGAAAACGAATCCCGTACGGATTTCTGGTGCTATACGCTTCACCTCTTCGACCGTCTCCCTACTGAAGGACGTGACCATGCAGTCTTCGCCACACTCCTCAGAGCGAATGATATCGACGACCGCGGCGGCGATGGCCGGTTCCTCACGCGAGATCTTGATTTCGATATTCAACTTGAGCCGGCCTCTGGCGAACCGTATCACCTCCCGCAGTGTTGGGATGGGCTCTCCAGCGTATTCCTCACTGAACCACGAGCCCGCCTCCAACTCCCGCAACTCGCTGAGAGAGAAGTCCCACAGTTCTCCTGTCCCGTTGGTGGTCCGGTCGACCGTGCGGTCGTGCATCAGGACAACCTGGCTATCGCGGGTCAGACGCACGTCCAGTTCCGCGAATTCCGCTCCCGCCTCCACGGCCGCGGCCATGGCCGAGAGCGTGTTCTCCGGAGCGACATGGGAAGCGCCCCTGTGCGCGGTGACGATGACTGACTCTGTCGATGAACACGCACCAATGAGGAGGGCCAACGACACGACCGCTCCGAACGCCACGTGCCTATTCATCGCCACCTCCCGGTATTCGATCATATGATTCTCTCGATCTTGTGCCTACGTTCTATTTGTAGTCGCCCCTCCAACACGAGTGCAGGCGCAACCAGGACGGTGGTATCGTCATCATCGCGAATGTCGGAGAGCTTGGCGTGCACCGAGCGGAGCCCACCCAACCACCAGCGGGCATCGGACACATAGACGATGTCACCAACCCGCGCGTTGAGTGATTCGGCCACTTCCCGGTTCACGCTCACCTCCCCCACGCCGTCGCTCTCGCACAGTAGACATCCTAGCTTCAAGCCATCATCCTCGTTGGGCTTGCCACCCTTGTATCTCTGCTTGGCCTGCCACAGCGAGCCAACGACCAGACCTTCCAGCTCACCCGCCTGTCTGCTCCTGGCGAACAGCGTCACGAGCAGGGCGATGAGGCCACTCCCGGCCAAGCCGTACAACGCTCTGGTGTATTTGAACCCTCCCGCCGGATCGACACCGTGTGAGAATGGCGTCACTAGAACAGGCAGCATGATCGATAGTGCCACGAGGATCGACCCACCCAACAGAGTCCAGAAGGCTGCCGTCGCGGAAAACCGTCTCCAATACATGGCCAGGACGATGGCGACAACCATGGCTGGCGTGACGCTCGCGGTGAACGCCCCGTGCGCCACGTAGATCGAGTTGAATGACGCGAACACAGGCACCAGAATCAGGCCAAGCCCAGCCGCAGCAAGCGAGACGATCCGAGCCACCCCGAGGTAGTGTTTGTCGCTCGCACCTGCGCGGATGTAGGGGCGGTAGACGTCATTCACCGCCACCGCGGACACCGCGTTGATCAGCGTATCGATGGTGGACATCAACGCGGCCGTGAGAGCCGCCATCACGAACCCAAACACTCCCGGTCCACAGATCCTGCCCGCCACTTCCACGAACACTCCGTTCGGATCCACATCGGCCGGCAACATGCCGTGAGTTACCATGGACCGACCCAGCCAACCCGCGTTGGAAACTGCGAACGCGGCCAGCGGCATCAGGATCAGGATCAGCGCCAAGAACGATTTCCTGGTCTCATTCACGCTCTTGAGCGAGAGGAAACGCAGTATGAACCCTTGGTTCATCATGTAGAGGGCGAACGTGTTGGATATGCCGTCCTGCCAGAAGATCCCCACGAAGTTGAACTGCTGCGGTTCGTTGAACTGGGCAAAGGGGAACCTGTGCAGCAGCGGCAACCCCGACCAAAACTCTCCCCAGCCCCCCAAGGCACCCAGCCCGATCACGAACAGCAGCGTTCCGGCAATCAGCAGAATCACGCCTTGGGCCAGGTCGGTCATGATGACCGACGTCTGTCCGCCCACCGTCACATATACCGCGCATATGACAGCCACGACGACGACGGAGACGAAGATGTCGGTACCGAGCATGGCGTTCAGCGCCACACCCATCGTGTAGAGGTTGATACCGATGTACCCGACCATGTACATCAACACGATGATCGTGGCCATCACTCCCGTGCGGTTGTCGAACCGCTTGCGGAAGTAGTCGGGAACGGATAGGAACCTGTTGAAATAGAGGATCGGCAGCCATCCGAGCAGCAGGAAGCTCATGACGATCCAGTCGTTCATGTACGACATCGTCGAAGAGGTGCCGTAGCGGAAACCGGCCGCCGAGTATTTGATGAAGCTGTACGATCCCACCACCGTCGCCACGCAACTGAACGTGATGAGCCACCAGCTGAACCGCTGCCCCCCCATGAAGAATTCTTTGGTGGAGCGGGTGAACCGGGCGAAGTAGAACCCGAAACTGAAGATCAGGACGAAATAGCCGACGATCACCCAGTAATCGAGACGGGTCCCGATAACAGTGGTGTCCATGGCGAAGCTAGCCGCCCCTAGCGGCATAGAGATACCACACGGACTGCATGATCAGATAGAAGAGGCAGGCCAGCAGGATGGAGATCAGCAACCGGCGATCGCGACGGTTCTTCCAGGAAAAGTCACCCGCGCGCCAGGGAACTATGAGACCGATAGTGAAGAAGACGCCTCCGACGATGAACTGATACAGTAGCGCTGTGATTTCCATGGCTCAGCTGCTCACGTCTTTCATACGTTCGAAGTGGCGTCGATCCAGGCGCGCAGGGAAGCTCCTGGTAGAGGGATCACATAGAGGTTGAGGTAGTCGAACAAAGATGTCGTGAAGTAGCTGACTTAAGAAGGGTGGGGAGTGCGGATTGCAGAATGGGAAATCACCGAAGAACATGTTGACTGAGGGTTGACTTCGAATTCCCCCACCCGGCGGTGCAGTGTACTTTGGTCGGTAGATCGAGATTCTCATGCGGAGGAGTAGCCATGCTTGATGTCCGCAGCTTGGTATTCAGCTATCCCAAGCAGCCAAGTCCGACTCTCAAGGGTTTGGGTTTCCACATCGACGAGGGAGAGGTCTTCGGAGTCCTCGGGCCGAGCGGCTCGGGCAAGAGCACCACACAGAGGCTGTTGATAGGTCTACTGAAGGACTACCAGGGAGAGATCTCCATCCTCAATAAGGACGCAAGGGCCTGGGGCACCGATCTGTACCACGAGCTCGGGGTTGGTTTCGAACTCCCCAACCATTTCTCGCAGTTGACCGGTCTCGAAAACCTGAAGCTGTTCGCTTCCCTGTGCCAACGGAAAACACGGGACCCCATGGAACTGCTCGAGCTGGTCGGTATCGCAGACGCGGCGAACCAACGCGTCAAGAACTACTCTAAGGGCATGGCGATGCGGCTGAACTTCGTACGTGCGCTGCTACACGATCCCACCCTGCTGTTCCTGGACGAGCCAACCGCGGGCCTCGATCCGAGCAACGCCCGCAACCTCAAGGACATCATCCTCAAGCTCAAGCAGTCGGGAAAGACAGTTTTCT
>JBDGXD010000227.1:0-7307 GCA_039584755.1 Gemmatimonadota bacterium | reverse complement strand
GGACTGATCGACGATTTCGATGACGGCGTGATAGGCTCTGTGTGGGATTGGGCCGCTGGCCAGCAGTGCGTGTACGGCCGGGGAGGCACTGCGTGCGAGGGAGATGGAGTAGTCACAGTTGATGTGGAGGAAGGCTCGGACAACGATCTCTACCACTATGCCGGACTCAATACAGGTGTAGTGATCCACGGTGAATTTGACGTGCAGATCGACTTCTCGGTCGATGAGGAATTCCACCAAGCGCCGAACGGCAAGACCAACGCGATACTGTGCGTGTGGGACGAGTCCTGGTCGGAATCGGCCTGCATTGAAATCGATTCCGGCTTCTATGACTCGCATGGTGGATCGCCGGGTCACCTCGTCAAACGGGTTTTCAGCAACGACCTAGAGGGCAAGCTCCGCATCACACGAACCAGGACTCACAAGGGCCGGATGCGAGAGTCGGTGAGCGGCAGCGGTTCACGAGTTGTTACGGAACAAGAGGGAGACTGGCGCACATTCAGTTTCACTGCGCGCCGCCATGCAGACGGCACTGTAGAAGGCCAATGGGAACGGATCCGCCGCGAAGATGGCAACGCCGCTGACTCCAAGAGTCGTGGGATTGTCACTTGCTTCACCATCGTGGACAACGAGGCATGGCTCGGTGGGATCGCCACCCACGGTCTGTATAGCGATCGGGGGGTGGCCTGGAGAGTCAAGGACAACGGCCCGGGTGAGACTGACACGGACCAGATAAGCCTACAGATAACCGACGTGGGATTGGGCTATCCGGCTTGGTACTGTGCCAGGATGCCGGACGATCCGGAGTTGCTCGATATCGAGGCTGGGAACATCCAGATCAAGCAGTAGGACCAGAGAGGAAACACTGCCACGGATGACTACCTGAACACGATGACTGGCCTCAGGCCTGGCTGGAGAAGATCCGTGTCTTGCAGGAGTTCCAGGGCTAGTTCAGGACACGGATAGTCCTGTTGCCATTGGGCTTCCTGATCCGTGCTCTAACAATCATCCGTGGCAGAATATCCTTCTAGATCATCCGTGGCCGGCAACCGCACGACAAAGCTGCTGCCACGATCGGGCTCGCTCTCGACCTCGATCGTACCACCCTGTAGCTCGGTCAGCATGCGCGCGATGGAGAGACCGAGCCCAACACCGCCGTAAGTGCGGCTGCGTGATTTCTCGACGCGATAGAAGCGGTCGAACACATGCGGTAGTTCTGCGGCTGGAATCCCCTCGCCCGTGTCACTGATCGTGATGGCGATGGTGCCCTGTTCCTGCCGGGCACCTACCGTTACGGCGCCGCGTAACGTGTGCCGCACCGCGTTTGCCGCGAGGTTCAACACGACGCGTCGGGTGTGATCGGCATCGCCCAGCGCGTATACCGGCCCATCGATCTCACTTTGCACCACGATCTCCTGTCCCACCGCCATCGCCTCGGTAATCTCGACCGTCTCGCGCGCGATGGCGGCAGCGTCGAAGCGTTCTCGCCTGACCGCCAGCGCTCGGTTGTCACCCCGAGCGAGTAGTAGCAGGTCCTCCACCAGCTTGCCGGTGCGCTCGACTTCACCGCCGATCGCCGTCAGGGCCTCTCTCATCTCCTCCGCCGTGCGCTGCTTGTCCAGCGCCCATTGCGCTTGTGCCCGCATGTACGTGAGTGGTGTGCGCAGCTCGTGGCTCGCATCCGCCGTGAACGCCTCGAGCGCGCAGTGGGCCGTCTCTACCCGCGCCACCAGCCGATTGATGGAGTTCGCCAGCTGCGTGATCTCGGCTACACCGGTTGGCTCAGCCACGCGGCGGCTCAGATCCTGGGGACCGATTGCCTGGGTCTCGGTTCGGACCCGTTCCACCGGTTCCAGCCCCCGGTTAACGGCCGTCTTGGTGGCGCGCCGGGCGGCGAGCGCGGCGAGCGGCAACAGAGTCAGTGCCGCGGCGCCGAGGCCGGCCACGGCGAACAGGCTCGTCTGTCTGCTGCCCGCGACGAAGATGTCGAACTCACCCGAGCGCTGGTGGTGGAGTTTGTTGCGCCAGCGGCCCCGGGCCACGACCGCGCTCGCGATCTCCGCCTGAACCTCGTCGGCCGTAGCATTGGGACCTAGTGTCTCGATCCGTTGGGCCGGCATGGTAGACGACAGGAAATACACGGAACTCCCACCCTCGACGCTGGACGCGGTGCGAGTGATCACGAACCGGGCGCCCATGCCAACCAACTGATCGGCCAGCATGTCGGGTGCAACCGTCGTACGCTCGCCACCTGGATCGGCATAGAGGCCCAACAACGACTCGATGACGATTGCCGTCTGTGCCAGCGACCGTCCCAACGACACCTCGCTCACGCTGGCGAACACGACAACCACCACCAGCGCGTAACTCACCAGAGTGATCCAGGTGACACGCGAGAACCGCGCGACCAGATCTGCCGCGAGCCTGCGTTCCGTCACGGTCCCTCGAGCCGGTAGCCGACGCCACGCACCGTGCGGATCTCGGTTCCGTCAGACATCGTGCCCAGTTTCTTGCGCAGGTAATTGATGTAGACATCCACCACGTTGGTCGCCGGATCGAACTGGTAGTTCCACACGGCCTCGGCGATGCGCGAGCGTGACATCGTGCGATCCGCGTTGCGCATCAGGAACTCGAGCAGCTCGAACTCGCGCGGGGACAAATCTACGGTCCTGGCAGCGACAGTCACCGTGCGCGCGATCGGATCGAGCCGGATAACACCCACTTCGAGCGCAGCGTCAGCCCGCTTGTATCCGGCACGCCGAATCAGCGCCTGGACCCGCGCCAGCAGTTCCGGCAGATCGAACGGCTTCGTAAGGTAGTCGTCGGCCCCGCCCTCCAGGCCGCGAACCTTCGCCGTGAGCTCACCCCGCGCGGTCAACATCAGAACGGGCATGTGCAGGCCCCGTTCGCGCAGCTCCCGCAATACCTCGAAGCCATCGCGGCCCGGCAGCATCAAGTCGAGCACCACGCAGTCGTAGGCACCATCCAACGCGGTTGCCAGACCGGTGTCTCCCGCGTCGGCCAGGTCGACCGCGTAGCCCTCTTCCCGGAATGCTTTGCGCAGGAAGGCGCCCAGGTTCTTGTCGTCTTCGACGATGAGGATCTGCATGTAAGTCGTTGTTGAGCGGTGGACCCGGAGAGACGCCGCCGCCTCTCCGGGCATAGGGAAGAAAGCTACTTGATTCGCCGCACGCTGACGCGGGCGATGGGGCCTTTCCAGCCGTGAAGTGCAGGGTCGAGGTCAGCACCACCCTTGATCCCTCGGTGGCGACGCACCCGACTGTGGGTTGCGGTACGATCATTTCCGTCGGCGACACCCATGGTGGGACCGATTGCGAAGCAGGGATCCACCAGCGTGGCCGAGGTCTCCTCGTTCAACTCGGTTCCGGCATCGTATGCGCGCGCGTAGTAGACGCTTGGCTTCGACCCGCGCGGCAGCCGCACTCCATCGAGCGCTGCGACCCCGTCATTGCTGCAAATCAGCATCACGGCAAGCGACAGGTACCGTGCGCTCGAACGCGCCGTGATCATGGTTGTGAGAGTTTCGGGGCCGGGTCCGCCGACGCGATGTACCGGTGCGTCAGTCGCTACGACGTCGAAGACACCCTTGGCCTCGCTCAGCTCCATCGCCGCCACGCTGGGATCGCCGTTCTCGGCGATGAGCCGCAGGCCCTCCGAAGCCTCGCCGCGCAGGAACGAACTTCGCCGCGTGTGGGTGAACACGACCCCAGGCGAAAGCGGCTGACCCGTCGTGAGATTGGTGATCGTTATCTCGAATTGGTGTGTGGCTCCGTTGGAGTAACGGTGCAGGTCGGCGCTTTCGTCGAGCGCCGGGTCCACCATGTTGTCGCTGTCGCTGCAGGCAACGGCGCCGGCGGCAGCGATGAGCACTGCGAGTTTCTTGAGCATGTGGTTCGTCTCCTAGTGAGTGTGCGTGGTGTTGGGTTGGAATCGCGATCCAGCGGACATTCTAGGAGCCTTGCAGCAGCGGCATTGCCAGTATTAGAGGATTCTCACGCAGTGTTAATCTCGCCGCAGCCTAGACCGTTGCGGTGTTCGGACCCATGCCGCGACTGAAGGGTGGGTCGGTAGCGGGTCGTCGAACCGCGTTTGGAGAGATTAGAGGGTAATCGCAGCTCCGCGTTATTCAGCCCTGTTCCGCGTTAGTCCGCGGCACCTCTTGCCGACCCCGGTACGGCGCCGCACGTTTTAGTGGCTCCCAGACCCTTAACAAACCCTCTCTGCTGGTTGTTCTGCACCGATCGGTGATAGGAGGCTGCGTGACACTCAAGACACGAGGACTGCTGGTCCTCACAGCTGTGGTCCTTTGCGTGGTAGCGTGCAACGAACTTCCCGGAACCACTGTGCGCCAAGGCTCCGACCACATGCAGCTGATGCCGTACACCGATGCCATTCCCGCGGCTTGGGGAGACCTGATCTCGGTGACCGCTGATGCCGAATGGACGTATTCAACCATGTGGTTCCAGGATGATTCGGGAAGCATCCGTCTGGTGGGTTTCCATCACGACAACCGTCAACTGCTGGACAGTGTCGCCGTAATCAATCGCCGCTAGGAGGCACCTGTGATTGACCAGATTGCAGGCGTAGTCAATCGGATTCTGCTCGCAGCCGCATTCATCCTAGGTGGTCTGGCGCTGTGGGAGAAGCTGGCGAACATGGCCGGACGTAGCCTGGCTTTTCTGGCAGGTTACTCACCGGCGCGGCTGGCTGAGTTGGCGGCGATTGTGCTGCTGTTTGTGATCGCCCTGGAGTTGAGAGCGATCATGAACAGCGTTTCGATTGCGAAGGGGCCCGGGTAGGCCGGTCAACCGTCGACGGCAGGGGTGGTGTGGTGTGTTAGCATTCTTGGGATGCACGTGAGCGAATGGCGAGTAGCCGATCTGTCCTTTCGAGGGGCCGTCTTGCTCTGTTTTGCTCTCGTTGCCTGCAGCAGCGAGCCGACGGGGCAGGACGGTGATGCCGAGGCTTCGCTACGGATCGTCAATGTAGCGCAGACCGGACTGTCGCTGCGATTACTGATCGACGGCAAGGAGGTGGGCAGCTTGGCGTTCGGCGAAGCCACTGCCTATTTCACCACGGCGGCCGAGTGCGAGTTCGAAGCGCGGCACCCCATAACGAATGCCATCCTGCTGACAAACAGCCTGAGACTGACGGCGGACGGTTCCAGCACGGTGCTGGTAACTGGCCCCCTTACGGGTCTCACCGCGTTCGTGGTAGCCGATGCCGGCAGCCTGCCTGCTGCGGGCACGGTAGAGTTAAGGGTCATCCACATGGCCCCCTACGCAGACCCGTTCGGCCTCTACCTCACCGAGCCCGGAGCGGACAGCGCCCAGCCCTGGGTGGCTCCGTTCTCCTATGAGAGCGTCACGCCCTACCGACCGGGGCAACCGGGTACCTATGTGATCAGCACGGTGAGGGCCGGGAACGGACGCATCGGTGAGATCATGAGGACCTATACACTGGCGCTGCCCGTGGGACGTGTGAGAACCCTGGTGGTGATCGACGGTACGAACGGCTACATGGAGTTCGTGGAGCTGGCTGACTTCTTGTAGAGGTATCTTGACGCGGTCATCCGCCGTCCGGAGAAGAACTTCTGGCCTACTGACTTGGATTGCACAAGCTACACATGATTTCATCAGAAGACGAAGGAAGCTAATGAAGATAATGGGAACATGCATTCATAGATGATTAGAGAGCCGTCGTCCCCGGGCACAAGCCGGTATCAAATCAGGGTGATAACCTCTGAAGAGGAATTCCGATCGGTTGAGCCGATTTGGAACGGCATGCTGAGTCAGCTCGGTGATTCGAACTTGTTCGTGAGTTTCGAATGGATGTGGACCTGGTGGAGTTGCTTGAAGCAAGGCAAGCAACTGCTGCTGATCGTGGCCAACGACGGGGACAAGACAGTTGGCGTCGCGCCTTTGATGAAAGACAAGAGGAGAATCCCATTCACTCCCATTCCTTTCAAGGAACTGCGATTCTTGTCGACCATTCCCTCCGCGTATTCACCCTGCTCGTTTGCCGGTACATTGGATATTCTCGTGTGGCCAGGTCACGATAGTGTACGAGAAGCGATAGCTCGGTATGTGCTTACAGAGATCGAAGGTTTCAACTGTCTGCGGCTACATCCCCTTCCTGAAGACTCAGCGACGTTGAGTGCGTTCGAGAGAGCCGGCCAAGATCTCGGTTTTACGTCGGACATCAGTAAGGTCTTTGACAACGTCTGTTTGAGGACAACCGGCGACTGGGACGCCTATCTGAAGCAACTGGGGAAGAAGAGACGCTCGAGATTGAGACGGCTGGCCAAGAAACTCAGCGATAGCTACGAAGTCGATTGTGTCGAGCTGACCGGTTTGGACCAAGTCGGGGAGGCAGTAAACAGCATCGTAGCGGTGGAGGCTGGATCTTGGAAGAAGCAGTACGGAGTTTCTATCACTGACTCGCAGTACAATGATTTCTATTTTGAGCTCGCGAAGGTCTTCGCCGGCAAGGGCTGGCTCAGAGTGTTCATCCTGAAGGCAGACGGCAAACCCATTGCATATCAGTATTACGTACACTACTGCGACCGCGTCACTGCACTGAAGACGAGTTACAACAGATCGTTCGACCAGTTCGGGCCCGGAAAAGTGATGATTCCCATCGCATTCGAGAAGTTCTTCCGAGATGGTGTTACCGAGATCGATTTGCTGTGGGGTAATCTGGATTTCAAGCGCAAGTGGGCGGACACCGTGCATTCCCGTCACGAGGTCTGCCTATACAGAACGGATCCGTATACACGGTTCATAAAAGCCGTCATGACAAATCCGAGATTGCGAGGAGCGTGGGCGTTCTGTCGGAAGTGTGTGGAGAACGTGCGCAAGAAGACTGCCTGATTGCGACGGCCAGCGTCTCGGGGATTCAACCAACTCCAAGTCTCTCACTAGTCGAGGAAACCAAATGTACAGCTCGACACACAAAGCTCTCTGCTGCTGTCTCCTGGTAGGCATCGCAGTCGCCTGCCAGACCGATGAATCCGGCATACAACAGAAGCTCGACCAATATGCAACGTTCACGCTGACGGCCGATCTCACGCAGCTCAGCGATCAGGAACGTCAGATGATCCCTATCCTGATCGAGGCCGCCGAACAGATGGATCCGATATTCTGGCAGCAGGCCTACGGTAACGGCGATTCGTTGCTCGAGAGCATCGACGATCCTGCACTGCGGCGTTATGTGGAGATCAACTTCGGGCCGTGGGACAGACTGGATGCCGATGCCCCTTTCATTGACGGCGTCGGCCCCAAGCC
>JBDGXD010000226.1:0-12828 GCA_039584755.1 Gemmatimonadota bacterium | reverse complement strand
ACGGAGCCCTCTGGCTCGCTACTGCCGCCCATGGCGATGAGAAAGACAGGGTGCTGAGAAAGAGTGACGGTTCGTTCACCTACTTCCTACCCGACATCGCTTATCACCGCGACAAGGCGGGCCGCGGGTTCGATCTGGCAATTGATGTGTGGGGTGCCGACCATCACGGCTACGTTGGCCGCATGGCAGCCGCGATGAAAGCGTTGGGGGCACCGGACGGTTTTTTCCACGCGGTGCTCGTTCAGCTCGTACGAGTGACGCGGCAGGGGGAGGAGGTCCGTTTCTCCAAGCGGTCGGGGACCTTCGTTGCGCTGCGGGACCTGATCGAGGAGACGGGTGTCGACGCCGCTCGCTACTTCTTTCTCATGCGCAAGGCCGATGCTCAGTTTGTGTTCGACATCGATCTGGCTACGAAACAGTCGGACGAGAATCCAGTCTATTACGTACAGTATGCACACACACGCATGGCGGGAATACTGCGCACCGCCCAGATCGACTCCGACACCGTAACAGCTGAAGGCGCTGACTTGTCGCTGCTCTCGGAAGCAGATGAGCAGGCGCTAGTAAAGCACATAGCCGACTATCCGAGTACGGTCAGTCGTGCTGCAAGCTCACTGGAACCACACCGCATCACAGTCTACCTGGAGGATCTCGCCCGGTTGGTGAACGGCTGGTACCACCGTCACCGGGTAGTCGGCTCCGGCAAGGAACTCGAGCGAGCACGACTGATCCTGGTCAGAGGAGCACAAATCGTATTGGCCAACGGCCTGAACCTACTGGGCGTGACCGCCCCGGAACGGATGTAATAGTGTCACTTCTAGTCGTCGGTAGTGTCGCACTCGATTCGGTTGAGACCCCGTTTGGCTCACGCGACGAGGCGCTCGGAGGTTCCGCCGTGTACTTCAGTCACGCTGCCAGTTTGTTGCACCCGGTTCAAGTCGTGGGTGTGGTGGGCAGCGACTTTCCCAGCGACATCCTCGACCGTTTGAGCAACCGTGGCGTCGACGTCACGGGGATAGAGCGGAAAGAAGGCGAGAGCTTCCGATGGAAGGGAAAGTACTCCTACGACCTGCAGAACCGTGATACACTCGACACCCGCCTTGGTGTGTTTGCCGATTTCAATCCTCGGATACCCGAGCGGTTCAGAGGTGCCGAGTACGTGTTCTTGGGTAACATCGATCCAGAGCTGCAACTCGCCGTGTTGGATCAGATCGAGCGGCCCGAGTTGGTTGCCTGTGATACCATGAACTATTGGATCGAGGGAAAACGCGGAGCCCTGATCGATCTGCTGCACCGCATAGACGTCTTGATCATCAACGATGCCGAAGCACGGGAACTGTCGGGCGATTGGAACATCTACCGAGCTGCACGTTGGATTCTACAACAGGGTCCGTCCGTGGCCGTCATCAAGCAGGGTGTCTACGGCGCGGTATTGGTGGAGCGGGACGAGATCTTCTATGTGCCCGGGTACCCACTCGAGGAAGTGTTCGATCCCACCGGCGCAGGAGACTCCTTCGCCGGTGGTTTCATGGCACACATAGCCCGCACGGATGACAAGTCGCCCGCCAACCTGCGGCGAGCCATGGTCTACGGGTCGGCCATGGGAGCGTTCGCTGTGGAACGGTTCTCCACGGAGCGGTTCGACGAGATCGGGGTGGCTGAGGTCACGGCTAGGGTGAGGGAATTCGCGGAGTTGGTGAGGTTTGAGATAGGGCCGGAAGTTGCGTAGCTGCTATTCTCCTTCCCCTCCTTCGTCTCCTGATCTGGCCAGATGAGGAGATGAAGCAGGAAAGGAAGAGGAAGAACTGATCTCATGAGCCAAGCCCGGAGATACAAAGCCGCCGGTGTCGACCTGGATGCCGCAGCCCAAGCAAAACAGCGAATCCGTACAGCTGTATCGTCGACTCACACACGTCTCACTATTGGGGGCTTTGGTGCATTCGGCGGGATGGTTCGTGTCCCATCGGATGTGGATCAACCGGCGTTGGTCATGAGTACCGATGGTGTGGGGACAAAAGTCCTAGTGGCAGCGCTGGCCGATGTACACGACACTGTCGGTGAAGACCTCGTGAATCACTCGGTCAACGACATTCTGGTGCACGGTGCCAGGCCTGTCGCGTTTCTCGACTACGTAGCGGGCTCGAATTTGGAGATCGACACCATCGCCGGACTGGTCGACGGTGTGGCCCGGGGATGTCGCGCCCATGAGATGGCGTTGGTGGGAGGCGAAACGGCGCAGATGCCCGGTGTGTACCAGCCCGATCACTACGATCTGGCGGGGACCATTGTGGGTGTCGTATCGGAGACGACTGCGTTACACGGTGATGACGTGAGGCTGGGTGACGTTCTGGTTGGCTATGCGTCTACCGGCTTGCACACCAACGGCTACACGCTTGCCAGGCAGATCGTATTCGACGAGATGCGTCTGAAGATCGACGACGAGATGCCGGATGTCGGAGCGACTGTGGCCGACGCACTGCTCGCGGTCCATCAGAGCTATTGGCGCGCCATCGGTCCGGCACTCGGAGAGATCAATTCACTCGCCCACATAACGGGCGGTGGCATCCCCGGCAATCTCGCTCGCTCCCTGCCACAGGGTTGTTGCGCCATGATCGAGCGTGCGGCTTGGAACGTTCCACCGCTGTTCCGGGTTCTCCAGGATGCAGGCCGCGTCGACCAAGCAGAGATGTTCGACGTGTTCAACATGGGAATCGGGATGATTGCAGTTGTGTCTCAATTCAACTTGGATACGGTGCGGCACCACGCAGCAGGGTCGGGGACCGAAACGTGGGTGATCGGGCAGATAGTCGAGGGATCGGGCGTCGAGTTGGTTGGCTGAGCAAATGAACGAGTGTCTGACCCGTCGGCTTGGAGGGGCCATTGCAGAACCGGGCAACCGAGCAACCGGAATGCGACAGTGACCGAACTCCAAGCCATGCAGCTTGCGCTCGAGCTAGCGCTCGGGGGTTGGGGCCGGGTTGCTCCAAATCCGCTGGTTGGTGCGGTGCTACTCAAAGATGGGGCCGCGGTCGGTCAGGGCTACCATCGTGAATACGGTGCTCCACACGCCGAGATCGAGGCCATTTCAGAGTGTGAAGATCCGCATGGAACGACCTGCGTTCTCAACCTCGAGCCATGTTCTCACAGTGGGCAGACCCCCCCCTGCTGTGATGCCTTGGCAATGGCGGGGGTGATTCGCGTCGTCTACGCGATTCCTGATCCCAATCCTCGCGCCGCCGGAGGCGCCCAATCACTACGGGAGGGCGGTATTGAGGTGGAATCGGGCCTGTTGGCACAAGAGGCCACGGCGCTAAATGCCCCGTTCCTCTGGAGTCAGGCGAGACCCGATCGGCCCTTCGTAGCGCTCAAGTTCGCCACTTCAATGGATGGCTTCCTGGCGGACGAGCGCAACACCTCCCAGTGGATTACCGGAGCGGAAGCCCGCAGCCATGCCCACTGGCTCAGAGCCGGCTTCGATGCCATTGCGGTAGGGCGCCGCACCGCGGACCACGACGATCCGCGCCTCACGGTCCGAGGTTTGGTAATCCCCCGGGTTCAACCCACGAGAGTGGTGTTCAGTCGTGGCGGCGAGCTGCGGCCTGAGTTGGGCCTGCTGCACACGGCCGGGGAGGTACCGACTGTACTGCTGGTTCCTGCGTCAGCCAAACGCCAAGCACGGGATTCAGTGGCGGGTACTGCGGCCCAAGTAGTTGTGATGACTGGACTTACAGATGGACTCGCCCAGCTGCGAAACGCAGGGGTGAACTCGCTGTTGGTGGAGGGGGGAGCGGCACTGGGAGGGGAGCTGATAGAGGCGGACCTGGTCGATCGGATCTATTGGTATCAGGCGCCCATACTGCTGGGCCGCGGCTTGGCCGCGTTTCCCCAGCGCACCGCAACGGAGCTGAAAGACGCGCGCCGCTGGGTGCCCGCCGAGCGTAAGGCACTCGGCGAGAGTAACTTAATAGTGGTAGACAGGGAGCTATGTTCACAGGAATCGTAACCGAGGTAGGCAAGATTTCGGCCGTTCAGCGTGAGGTGGACCGGCTGGCCTTCACGATAGAGGCACCCTACGAGGACCTGGTTGACGGTGAGAGCATCGCGGTGAGCGGTGCGTGCCTGACCGTGGTGGAGAAGGGCGACAGCTGGTTCAAGGTGGAGGCCGTTGTCACCACCCGGGGGCGTACCTGGTTTGGTGATCTTTCGGTCGGTGACCAGGTGAATCTCGAGCGGGCGCTCCACATAGGCGACCGGTTGGGGGGGCACTTTGTGCAGGGACATGTCGATGGGGTCGGCACTGTGCGAAGTGTCGTACCGGAAGCCGACGCCGTCCTGATCGACATCGAGGTGCCCGACGAAATCGCGGAGCTGACGGTTCCCCATGGCTCGATTTCGTTTGACGGAGTGAGTCTAACCGTGAATGCCGCACCGGAGCCGAATGTGGTTCAAGTGGCGCTCATTCCCTACACGCTCGAGCACACTACGCTCGGCAACCTCGAGCCGGGAAGTCCCGTGCACATCGAGGGCGACATGATTGGCAAGTTCGTGCGAAAGCTGCTGCGCGAACGAGAGAGTTGAACGGCAGGTCTGATCGATGCCGTTGGAGGTAGAGGAAGCGTAGCTATGTCATATGGAACGATAGAACAGGCAATTGCCGATATCCGCGCTGGCAAGCTCGTCATAGTTGCAGATGATGAGAACCGCGAGAGCGAAGGTGATCTGGTAGGGGCCGCAGAGCGCGTTACTCCCGAAATGATCAACTTCATGGCGCGGTTTGGACGCGGCCTGGTATGTCTCTCGTTGATTCCCGAGCGGTGTTGGGCTCTGGGACTACCGCAAATGACTGAGGAGAACAACGAGTCGTTGGAGACCGCCTTTACCGTGAGCATAGACGCTGCGAAGCGATTCGGCGTCACAACCGGAATATCCGCGGCTGACCGGGCCAAGACGATCCAGGTGGCGATCGACCCGGCCACTGCACCAGCAGATCTGAACCGTCCGGGGCATGTGTTTCCCCTGCGCGCGCGTCGCGGTGGAGTACTGCAGCGAGTCGGTCACACCGAGGCGAGTGTAGATCTAGCCCGATTGGCGGGTTTGTACCCGGCCGGTGTGATCTGTGAAGTCATCTCCGATGATGGAACAATGATGCGGCGAGCGCAGCTAGAGACGTTTGCCCAACAGCACAACCTCAGCTTCGTAACGGTGGCGCAACTCGTTGCCTACCGGTTGCAGCACGAACGATTGATACATAGGGTGGCAGATGCTCGGTTACCGACCCCCTATGGTGAGTTTCGTATCGTTGGCTACGAGAACGATGTTGATCGGTCGGAACACATTGCGCTGGTCCATGGCAAAGTGGAAGGCAGCGAGCACGTCTTGGTGCGCATGCACTCGAAGTGTCTGACCGGAGACGTGTTTGGATCGGATCGATGCGATTGCGGCTGGCAGCTGCACAGTGCGATGAAAGCAATTGCTGAAGTAGGTACAGGTGTAGTGGTGTACCTGGATCAAGAAGGCCGTGCTCAAGGCCTACGAGCTACAGGATGTGGGACATGACACCGTTGAGGCAAACCAGCAATTGGGATTCGCACCCGACCTGCGCAATTATGGTATCGGCGCTCAGATCCTGGTAGACCTGGGGCTGAGTTCAATTCGCGTGTTGACCAACAATCCGCACAAGCTGGTCGGGCTCGAGGGGTACGGACTGACGATTGTCGAACGGGTACCGATCGTTGCAGATCCGACCACGGAGAACCGAGATTACCTCGCGGTCAAGCGAGACAAGATGGGTCACCTCTTCTCCCACTGATATGGCACAGTCATCAAAGAGGGCGCACGGTTTGGTCGGACGCGCTTTGGTCGTGGCCAGCCGCTTCAATGAGACCGTGACTCGCAAGCTACTCGCCGGAGCTGCCGAAGCGCTTCACAACGCCGGCTTCTCGCCGGACGAAGTCGACCTGATCTGGGTGCCGGGAGCATTCGAGCTACCACTTGCGGTCCACCATGGTCTGGAAACGGCACGCTACACGGTTGCGGTTGCAGTGGGTGCCGTCATACGAGGGGAGACACCGCATTTCGAGTACATCTCGGCGGAGACAGCTAGAGGGCTGCGAGAGGCAGCCACTCGGTTCTCGACGCCCGTCGGATTTGGGGTTCTCACTTGTGACACGATGAAACAGGCCCTCGCGAGAGCGGGAGGTGACGCGGGTAACAAGGGTGAGGAAGCCGCACAGGCTGCAGTCGATACGGCCCGCGCACTTCACCGCTTTGACAGTGGCATTGAGGACTGAAACCAAGGCTCGAGCCCGCGCTCTGCAGATGCTGTACGTTTGGGAAATGCGGGGCGACCAGTCGGTCGAGCGGGCAGCGGCCGACGTGTTTCGGGTGAATCCGCGTCAGTTATCCTGTTTCGAAGCCGCCGAAGCACTGGCCAAGGCGGTTGTGGAAGAGGCATCGGACCTCGATCGTCAGATTAGTGAGTGTGCCGACAACTGGAGGCTGGATCGCATCGGAGTCATCGAGCGGAATATCATCAGGCTTGGGCTGCACGAGTTACAGCAAGGGAAGACTCCGGCAGCGGTGGCGATCAGCGAGGCCGTGCGACTGGCGCACTGGTTCGCCGGTGCCAAGGCCCCGGCTTTCGTGAATGGAGTGCTCGACTCGCTGGCGCGGCGGCTGGGTAGACTGTGAAGGTTCTCGCCGTGAACTGGCTGGATCTGGAGAACCCACAGGCGGGTGGAGCAGAGATCCACTTCTTCGAGATCTTTGGCCGTCTAGCTGACAAGGGGCACCAGGTTACTCTGGTCACGTCGGGTTGGGTGGGAGCGGATGTGCGGGCCTCGGTTCGGGGGATTGACGTCCATAGATTCGGGGGACGTTACAGTTTCGCACTGCGCGGACGTGGGGCCGTGCGTCGCCTTCTGCAAACAGACGGCTACGATGTCCTGGTGGAGGATATCAACAAGCTCCCGCTGTTCTTGCCCACCCTCAGTCGGCTGCCGTTTTATGCGTTGGTGCCACATCTCTTTGGCACGACGGCGTTTGGAGAAGCGGCGCCACCGGTGGCCGCCGTAGTCTGGTTGGCTGAGCGGCCGATCCCGCGCATATATCGGCATGCGGCGTTTCATGCGATCAGCGAGAGTACGCGAGAGGATCTGGTACTGCGGGGAGTAGCGCGCAAGAATGTCCGGGTAATCTTCCCGGGGGTGGACACACAATGGTTTGCGCCCGATCCCGCGGTCCGGCGAGCAGAGATACCGACGTTTCTGTACGTGGGGCGGCTCAAGCGTTATAAAGGGATTGACACTGTTTTACGAGCCGTGTCACAGCTGCGTGCCGAGGGACGGCGAGTGAGACTCGAGATTACGGGTAAGGGTGACGATCTGTCGCGGCTCGAACGGATAGCTCAGGAACTCAACTTGGGTGATTCCGTGAAGTTCTTGGGGTTTGTGGACGAAGAAGAAAAGCGACGCCTGCTGCGTCGCGCGTGGTCGTTGGTGTTTCCTTCGGTGAAGGAGGGGTGGGGAATATCCAATGTCGAGGCGGCCGCGTGCGGCACGCCAGCGGTCGCATCGGACAGCCCGGGTCTGAGAGAGTCGGTAGTGGATGGAACGACGGGGATTCTGGTACGGCACGGTGACGTCAGTGCCATGGCCGGGGCTCTGAGCAACCTGAGTCAGAATCCCGGGCTTGTGACCCAGCTGGGACAAGCCGGTAGGCGCTTCGCAGAGACTCTGTCCTGGGACCACGCTGCGGAGCAGACGGAGGCGCACATGTTGGAGGCTGTGAGGAACGATGCCCCAAAGGGGCAGAAAGAGAGATGACACGATGCGGACTACTGTGACGGCACGGCACTGTGAGATCTCTGATGAGCTGAGAACGAGGGCGGAAGCTGTGGTTGAAAAGGTGGTCAAGGTTGCCAGTCGGGCACACGGTGCCGAAGTGATCTTCAACGCCGACCACGGCGGCAAGGTGGTGGAACTCAAGATCGCGTTGCCCAGGGGCCAGACGCGGGTCGCCAAGGCCGAGGCCGACGATTTTCGCACTGCCCTGGATCGTGCCGCTGACAAGATCCGTAAGCAACTGGACAAGAAAGATGGACGTCCGCCCGGTCGCTCGTTGGGATAAACATGGCCTTGACCATTCGTGAGCTCTTTGAGCGCAAGCAGAATACCCTCAAGCTGGAGATACTCACCGGACAGGTGGGTCTCGACCGTCCCGTAGGCTCTCCGGAAGTCTCCAGCCCGGGGCTGGCACTGGCAGGGTTCACCGAACGATTTGTGAGTGAGAGACTCCACGTCCTGGGAGAAACAGAGATCGCGTATTTGCGGTCGCTCGACGGCGAGGCTCAGCGTAGCACGATCGAGAACTTCCTGAACTTCGACTTACCCTGTCTGTTCGTGACCAAGGGCCAATCTGTACCGCGCAATTTCCTCAAGCTCGCACGCGAACACGGCATACCCGTTATCCGCTCCAAGCTGCGAACGTCCGAGTTCTATCGTCGGATAACACCCTACCTGGTTGAGGTCTTTGCGCCGCGGACCACAATGCATGCGTCGCTGGCCGACGTATACGGAGTCGGACTACTGTTCGTTGGCAGATCAGGTATCGGAAAGAGCGAGTGCGTGCTGGATCTGGTTGAGAGAGGACACAGACTGGTCGCGGACGACGTGGTCAACGTCACTCGGCGAGCGGCAGGAATGTTGATTGGCAACGCTGCTGAGATGTCGCACCGGTATATGGAGATCCGCGGTGTTGGTTTGGTGGACGTATCAGCGCTGTTCGGGGTCAGGGCTGTACGACAACAAAAACGTATCGAAGTTGTGGTCCAACTCAAGAAATGGGACAGCGCAAAGAACGTTGATCGAACCGGATTGGATGGCGATACTACCACGATACTCGACGTCGAATTGCCAATGGTTGTGGTCCCACTGAACCCCGGCAAGAACATAACGGTGATTGCGGAAGTCGTGGCAATGAACCATCTGCTGCGTTACTCCGGTGTCGACCCAGCGCTCGCTTTCAACCAACGATTGATAAAGAAGATGGCACAGCAGCTCGAGCTGAGAGAGTACCTGGCAGAGGACTATGAGTGAGGCTCTCCGCGGCATAGTCATTACCCATGCTGACCTAGCGGCTGCGCTGGTGCAGGCGGTGTACGGCATTACCGGTGAGAGCGATGCTTTGTGCGCGGTGACCAACCAGGGCCTTGGCAGGGAGGAGCTGTGCCAGAAGGTTGTGGATGTCGTAGGCGAGGGGCCGGCGGTGGTATTTGTTGACATGGCCGGCGGCAGTTGTTTTCAGGCTGTGCTCAGTGAACTCGCCAATCGCGACGACGTTGCCGTGGTAACCGGAGTGAACCTGCCGATGCTCCTTGACTTCGTTTATCGCCGTGATCTGACACCGGACGACGCAGCCACTCGAGCGAAATCGGCTGGCGAGACGTCCATCAGGACGTTTGGATCGTGAGCATCAAGCTGGTGCGGCTCGACGATCGATTGATACACGGTCAAGTGGTCGTGGGGTGGGGCAACGCCCTCTCCGCAGAACACATCCTGCTGATCGACGACCAGGTCGCAGCGAACGACTGGGAACGCGAACTCTATGCCATGGGTGTTCCACCCGAGATTGATGTGGAGTTCTGTTCGGTGGCTGACTCAGCCGCTGCGCTCGGCCGCTGTGCCAACTCAGATAATCGAACCATGGTCTTGGTAGGTGACGTGGAGACGTTGGTGAAGACATGCAATGAGAGTGATACCGTGCGCCGCGTGAACATCGGTGGTGTGCATGAACGAGATGACCGATCCAAGCGACTGTCTTATGTGTTTCTGACAGACGAAGAAGCCGCGGCGCTCAGGAGTCTCAGCGAACGTGGGATCGAGGTAACCGCTCGAGATGTTCCCACGACCAAAGCCGTGCCACTGGCCCAATTCGCATGACCGAGAACTTGGGTTGGCTGATGTTATGGGGCGTCATGGTCGGGCTCGACCTGGCCAGTGTGATGCAGACCATGATAACGCGGCCATTGGTGGCGGGCGCTGTAGCGGGATTCATCCTAGGTGACCCAGTTTCGGGTATCACGGTCGGTGTTGTGCTCGAGCTGTTTGCTCTCGAGGTGCTCCCGGTCGGCGCATCGCGGTACCCCGACTACGGCGTTGGCGCGGTGGCGGCTGCCGCGGCGGCAGTCGGAGCTCCAGGCGTCTTCGGAACTGGTGTGGGAGTGGCCGTTGGGTTGGTCGTAGCATACCTGGGTGGTAAGGCTATCCACCTGGTGCGGGTAGAAAACGCCGAAGACGTGAGAAGACACCGCAGGCAGCTCGATGCCGGCGACTCTGCTGCCGTTGTCGGCGTGCACTTGAGGAGTCTCGGTCGGGATGTGTTGCGGGCTTTGATCATCGCCTCGGTGGGGCTGCTGCTGGCGGGGGTTGGACCGCTGTGGATTCCCCTGAACCTGCAAGGCTCCATCTATCTCGGAATCGCAATGGTAGGAGCTGCCATTGCGGCCGCGG
This sequence comes from Gemmatimonadota bacterium, assembly GCA_039584755.1. GTDB lineage: Bacteria > Gemmatimonadota > Gemmatimonadetes > Gemmatimonadales > GWC2-71-9. The sequence goes on along the minus strand of JBDGXD010000226.1, from coordinate 2,320 downwards.
TGACGGGAGTTGGGCGCCTGACCGGTAGGAGGTCAGGACTGCGTTGGTTCGTACTGGGGCTTGCCGGTGGGCTGGCCGGGGTGATTTTCGGATGAAACGGGGAATGATCCGAGCGGGGATCAGGACCCTGCTGATCCAGGCGTCGTGGAACTACGAGCGGTTAGTGGGCGTTGGTGTTGCCTTCATCAGTGAACCGCTGCTGCGGGATCTGCCCGGTGGGGTCGAAGGCGAGCGATACAAGGCGGCATTGGGCCGTGCGGCGCAGCACTTCAACGGACACCCGTACCTTGTTGGGCTTGCCGTGGGAGCGCTGGCGCGGGTTGAACACGACGGGTTGCCGCCAGAGCAAATAACGCGGTTGCGGACGGCTTTGACGGGTCCCTTGGGCTCCGTGGGTGACAAGCTGATCTGGGCCGGGTTGCTGCCGGTGGCGTCGGCTGTTGGCTTGGTGCTAGCGGTGTGGTCATCCCCCGCCGCGGCGGTGATCGCCTTCTTGCTGGTGTACAATATCGTACATTTCGCTCTAAGGGGCTGGGCGATCAAGGCCGGGTGGAGTAGCGGAATCGAGGTGGGGAAGCGTCTCGGAGCGCCGACTCTAAAGCTGGGCCTCAAGGTTGCCGGGCCGTTGGCCGCACTTACGGTGGGCTTTGCGCTGCCCGTGGTGGCTGCGTGGTTGGTGAGGCACGTCGAGGCCCACGAGCTGGCAGGGGTTGGTCTCATTGCCGCTGTTGGCGTCGTGTTGGCCCGCTGGGTTTGGCCCACGTTGGGTGCAAACCGCTTCGGTATGGCCGCTGTGGCGGTGGCTCTCATCCTGGGTTGGCTGTGAGCCAAATCGAGCGGCGAGTGAAGGTCGTGAACCGATTGGGAATCCATGCCCGGCCGGCGGCTGAGGTCGTGAAGACTGCGTCTAAGTTTGAAGCCTCTATCAAGGTCTCGAAAGACACGATGGAAGTGAACGGGAAATCCATTCTTGGTGTCATGACCCTCGCTGCCGAATGTGGCAGTGAGCTGCTGCTTCGTGCAAAAGGCGAAGACGCGGTAGCTGCGCTTGACGCGCTTGCCGAGGTACTGGAACGGGATTTCGGCGATCTATGAGAAACGAACGCATGCTCAACGGAATTGGCGTCTCTCCGGGTATCGCTATTGGGCCAGTTTACGTCCTGCACACCGAGTTGCCCGAGATAACACACCGCACCATTCGCCGGGAGGAGACCGGGAGTGAGGTGGAGCGGCTGGAGCAGGCGGTGGCGGCCGTCAGAGACGAACTCGAGGTGATGCGTGACAGAACTCGCAAGCGCGCAGGCGCTGAAGAAGCAAAGATCTTCAGCGCGCAGATAGTCATGCTGGAGGACGAGCAGTTGTTGGGAGAGGTTCGGCGATTGGTGCGTGAGAACCTGCTCACCGCTGAACGCGCATTCGAGTTCGAAATGCTGGAATTGAGGGAGCTGTGGGCTCAATCCTCGAGTGCCACGCTGCAGCAACGGACGGCCGATCTCGTCGGCATCCAGACTCGCGTCCTGCAATCGCTATTGGGAGAGTCGTTGGTTGATGTGCTCCACAATGCCGGTGACAGGCCCGCAATAGTCCTGTCCAAGGAACTGACTCCCGATCTCACTGTTCAGCTGGAGCAGGCCCTGGTTACCGGATTGGCAAGCGAGCACGGCACGCGCGCGTCGCATGCTGCCATAATCGCTCGCAGCCTCAAGATGCCGTGCGTCATGGGTTTGGTGGCCAGTGGGATTGAGTCTGTGAAATCGGGATCCACTGTGATCCTCGACGGCACGAGAGGTACGCTGCTGATCGAGCCAACCGACGAGGAGATCAAGGAAGCATACGAGCGCGAAGGATTGCGCCTGCAGCTGGATGGAGAGCTCGAGGCGGTAGTCGGGATGCCGGCGGTCTCACGGGACGGCCGGGAGGTCATCCTGCGGGGCAATATCGATCTTCCCGAAGAGGTTGAGAGTGCGGCAGGGAATGGTGCCGAAGGTATCGGGTTGCTCCGTACCGAGTTCTTGGTGGTGGGACGTACCGAACTACCGGGAGAGGACGAACAGACCGAGTTCTTCAAGCGGGTGGGTGAACGGTTCGCGGGACAGCCCGTCGTGATACGCAGCTACGATCTCGGTGGTGACAAGTTCCCGGCTTCGTTTCGTGCCGGACCTCAGAACAACCCGTTTCTTGGCTGGCGCGCTATCCGGGTTAGCCTCGATCATCCAGAGATAATGCGGACACAGATTCGTGCGGTGCTGCGCGCCCGCGCAACGGCTGATGTACGTCTCATGCTACCGTTGGTGACGCAGGTAGAGGAGATCGAACGTAC
>JBDGXD010000225.1:0-7308 GCA_039584755.1 Gemmatimonadota bacterium | reverse complement strand
ATTCCTGCCGATGAGTTAGAGGGATCGGAAGACGGGTCCGGAGAGCACGCCGCGGCTGATGGAATCGCAGAGGACCAGGCCGTCGCAGCAGCTACGCAAGACGCTGTTGCGGAGCAGCAGCCGGTAGAGGCCGCCGCTGAGCCGCAGGAGCAGGCGGAGGCAGTCGCTGAGGCCGAGGAGCCAGTCAAGAGCGAGGCGGAAGCGGTGGAACCGTCCGAACTCGAGACTGCGGAGGAACCTGCCGCCAAGAAGCCGACCGCATCCACTGAGTGAGAGCCGTAGCCACATAGCGTGTCCCGCGGCCTCCTACCTAACCGATTAGGCCCGTGACAATCGAAAAGAAGCTCGAAACCTTCCACCGCCTCCGATCGCAAGCCGAACAGGGAGGCGGTGCCGACCGCATCGCACAACAACACAAAAAAGGCAAGCTGACCGCCAGGGAGCGACTCGACCTGTTACTGGACCCGGGTTCGTTTGTCGAGTTGGACCGGTTCGTCACCCACCGCAGCACCGACTTCGGGTTGGCCGACAACAAACCGCTGGGCGATGGCGTTGTGACCGGATACGGACTTGTCGATGGCAGGCTGGTCTATGTGTTTTCCCAGGATTTCACCGTTTTCGGCGGATCGCTGGCCGAAGCACACGCCGAGAAGATCTGCAAGGTCATGGACCTGGCCGTGAGAAACGGTGCGCCGGTGATCGGGCTCAACGATTCGGGTGGTGCGCGAATTCAGGAGGGTGTGGTTTCGCTTGGTGGCTACGCCGATATCTTCCTGCGCAACACGATGACATCCGGTGTGGTGCCCCAGATCAGCGCTATCCTGGGACCGTGTGCCGGCGGTGCGGTCTACAGTCCTGCCATCACCGATTTCGTTTTCATGGTGCGTGGCATCTCGTACATGTTTGTGACCGGACCGAATGTGGTGAAGACGGTTACGCACGAGGACGTCACCACGGAGGAGTTGGGTGGTGCCGATGTCCACGGGTCGGTTTCGGGTGTGGCGCAATTCGTCCACGATTCGGAGGCCGAGTGTCTCCATGAGGTCCGTCGGCTGTTGGCGTACATACCGGGAAACAATGTTGACAGCCCACCGTACGTAGAGTCCGACGATCCACCAGACAGGTGTGACGAGGAGCTGCTATCGATCGTCCCCGACAATCCCAACAAGCCGTACGATATGCACGAAGTCATCGGGCGGGTGGTTGATGGTGGTGATTTCCTCGAAGTTCACGGCGACTACGCAAGCAACATCATTGTCGGTTTCGCGCGGCTCGCTGGCCACTCGGTAGGCATCATCGCCAATCAGCCGGCAGTGTTGGCTGGTGTTCTGGACATCAAAGCTTCACTGAAGGGTGCCCGGTTCATCAGGTTCTGTGATGCCTTCAACGTTCCATTGATCACGTTCGAAGATGTCCCCGGCTTCCTGCCCGGTGTGGAGCAGGAACATGGCGGCATCATCAAGCACGGCGCCAAGCTGTTGTACGCTTACGCCGAAGCTACGGTACCGAAGATGACCGTGATCACCCGCAAGGCCTATGGTGGTGCCTACGACGTGATGAACTCCAAGCACGTGCGAGGGGATTTCAACGTGGGCTGGCCCACGGCCGAGATAGCAGTAATGGGGCCCAAGGGTGCGGCGGAGATTCTGTTCCGGCGTGACATCGCCCAAGCGGAGGATCCGGCGGCCAAGTTGGACCGCTTGGTCAACGAGTATCGAGACAAGTTCGCCGATCCATACCATGCTGCGTCGCGCGGGTTCCTCGACGATGTGATCGATCCCCGTGAGACACGTCCTCGGCTGATATCGGCATTGCAGTCGCTACTCACCAAGCGAGACAGCAATCCACCGAAGAAGCATGGGAATATTCCGCTGTAGCGTGGGAAGGGCGCCGTGAAGAGGGTAATGGTCGCCAACCGTGGCGAGATCGCACTGCGAATCATCCGTGCGTGCCATGAAGAGGGGCTGGAGGCGGTTGCGGTGTACTCCGAGGCTGATCGAACCAGCCCTCACGTTCGGGCGGCCGACGTCTGTGTGGAGCTGGGTCCGCCTGCCGCCAGTGAATCGTATCTCGACATCGATCGCATCCTGGACGCAGCGACAAAGACGGGTGCCGAGGCCGTACACCCAGGCTACGGCTTCTTAGCCGAGCGGGCGCAGTTCTCCCAGGCTGTAACGGATGCGGGCCTGATCTTCATTGGTCCGCCGGCCGATGCGATCGCCGCCATGGGTGACAAGACAGAGGCCAGACGCCGTATGTCTGACGCTGGTGTTCCAGTGATTCCCGGCACCAAGGAGCCAACTGAGACATCTGATGCAGCAAAAGCTGCGGCGGCCGAAGTGGGCTATCCTGTGCTGTTGAAAGCATCCGCAGGTGGTGGTGGCAAGGGAATGCGTCGCACCGACTCCGAGGCGGAAGTAGACAAGCTGTTTGCGCAAGCGTCATCGGAGGCGGCGTCGGCATTCGGAGATGGCTCGATATACGTCGAGAAGTTGATCGAGCGTCCACGTCACGTGGAGGTTCAGATCCTGGCCGATCGCCACGGTACGGTGCTGCACTTGGGAGAGCGCGAGTGTTCGGTGCAGCGGAGGCACCAGAAGCTGATCGAAGAGTCTCCCTCGCCGGCGGTTGATGCTGAACTCAGGGCGGCGATGGGTGAGGCCGCCGTGCAGGCCGCAAAGTCTGTAGGCTATGTGAGTGCGGGCACGGTCGAGTTTCTGTTGGATCCGAGTGGGCACTTCTACTTCCTGGAGATGAACACTCGACTGCAGGTGGAGCATCCCATTACCGAGCTGGTATACGGCGTGGACATCGTACGGGAACAGCTGCGGATAGCAGCCGGCGAGCCCACGTCGCTCGCTGACGTTCCACGCACACCACGGGGACATGCCATCGAGTGCCGCATCACCGCCGAAGATCCCTTTGCCGGCTTCCTCCCGGCAACCGGACGGGTGGAGTATTTCAGACCGCCGGCAGGCCCAGGAGTTCGCTGGGACGGTGGAGTCGATATAGGCAATGAGATCGGCCTGTTCTACGATTCACTGCTGGGGAAACTCATCACGTGGGGCGAGGACAGACCGCGGGCAATTCGTAGAATGAAGCGGGCGCTCGATGAGATGGTCCTCGTTGGAGTTCACACGTCACAACCGTTCCATCGCAGGGTGATGGACGATGAACATTTCGTGTCCGGGCATTACGATATCGAGTATCTCGAGCGTGAGGGCGCCGAGACGCTGGTGCCGCGGCTCGACGAAGCCGAACTGAAGCGAATGGCTGTTGCGGTGGCGTTGGCGGAGGACGAGCGACGTAACGCCAGCATAGTGCTGCCCAACAACACCTGCCAGACGCGGGAAAGTGCGTGGTTGCTAGCGGCGCGGCGCGCCGGTCTCAGATGACAGCGACGGTCTCCATCAGCGGCATCGCGGCCGGTGGTGATGGAGTGGGACGGCTGGATGACGGGATGGCGGTGTTCGTTTCCCGCACTGCGCCCGGCGATCGTGCCGAGATCGAGGTCACCGAACGCAAAGGGCGGTTCGCTCGCGCGCGGCTGGTGAGTCTGTCCACGTCGAGTCCCAGCCGAGTCGATCCCAAGTGCCCTCACTACGAGCGTGACCGCTGTGGTGGCTGTCGTCTGCAGCACCTGTCGGACGCAGCACAGCGGGATGTGAAGAGTCGTTTGGTCGGTGACGCGATACGCAGGATTGGCAAACGTGATGTGCCCGACCCGCCGATCGTTGCTTCACCCAGTGAATGGCGCTATCGCTCCAAGGTGACGCTCGCCGTTGCCGGTGGCCGCATTGGGCTGCATCGCGAAGATGAGCCCGGATCACCGTTTGACCTGGAAGACTGTCTGTTGGTCAGTGAGCGGGTGATGCAGCTGTGGACGAGGTTGCGGTCGAGACGGTCGCTCCTGCCGGAGCGAGTCAACTCGCTGGTTCTACGGGAGGATCGGGACGGCCGGCTTCACGCGATGGCGATCGGCGGAGAATCGGCTTGGGACGCGGAGGTAATTGCGACCGACCTGGCCGACGAGAGTATCTCTTTCTGGTGGCAACCCGAGAATGGTGCTGCCCGAGTGGTCGCTGGGTCCAGCACCGGCTTTCCGGCGGTTGCGTTCGAGCAAGCGAATACCGAACTGGCCACGACGATAAGGCTCGCCGCGGTCGACGGTCTGGGTGATGTTGCCGGCCGCACCGTGTGGGATCTATACGGGGGGGTGGGAGATACCGCGGAGCTACTCAGCGATCGTGGTGCGTGCGTATGGTCGATTGACAGCGACCGTGCGGCTGTGGAGTGGGGTGCAGCCCGTGGCTCCGCCACCGTGAAGCGCCTGGTGGGGCGGGTCGAGGAGAACTTGGGCAGGATGCCGCAACCGTGCGCCATCGTGTTGAATCCGCCGCGGACGGGACTGGCGGCTGCGGTGGCCAGTTATTTGGAGAGGTGGGTTGGAGGGGGGGCAGGGGAGGCAGGGGGGGCAGCAAGGCGACTGGCCTATATCTCGTGTGATCCGGCGACGTTGGCCCGGGACCTGAGCCGGATGCCCTCGCTCCAGATCAGGTCTTTGACCGCCTTTGATCTATTTCCGCAGACGGCGCACGTCGAGATACTGGTACTACTGGAGGGTGAGTGAAGTACTGCATAACGATCCAAGGCCAGGAACAAGAGGTCGAAGTCAACGGCGATGAGATCAGGCTGAACGGAGAGCTGTTTGCAGCCCGTCTCATCTCGCTGCCCCAGACCCCACTGCGCCAGCTGCAGCTAGACGGCTCATCGCGAACGTATGCCATGGTTGGTGGTGGGGAGGGTTGGAGCGTCTTGTCGGGTGGCGAGATCCACTCTGCCCTGGTAGAGGACGAAAGGACCCGTCAGCTGCGGAAGGTGACGGGTCAGGGTGACCGCCTGGAAAGCGGAGGGTTGGTCAAGGCCCCCATGCCTGGAATGGTGCTGCGGCTGGAGGTGAAGTTGGGTCAGACCGTGACGCAGGGGTCAGGGGTAGCGGTCTTGGAGGCGATGAAAATGGAGAACGAGATCAAGGCTCCCGCGGCAGGTGTGGTGAGTGCCATCCTGGTCGAGGCGGGGCAGGCGGTGGACAAGGGCGCGGTGCTGGTGGAGTTGGCGGGCGAATAGATCCGCGGTCCCCAGGGTTGACCCGCGAAATACTGGCGGGTAAGTTCAGAGGCTGTTTAGCTTTGCGGTGAGTCCGCAAGTGATAGGTCTGTCTGGATTCGGCTAACGAAATCGATGAAAACGTATTCGCAGAAGAAGAAAGAAATCGAACACGGCTGGTACCTGGTTGATGCTGAGGGAGTCGTCTTGGGGCGCCTGGCCAGCAAGGTGGCACAGCTGATACGTGGCAAGCACAAGCCCACGTTCACACCGCACATGGATGGCGGTGATTACGTCGTCGTGGTAAATGCGGAGAAGGTGCGGCTGACCGGTAGGAAGCTGGAGCAGAAGCAATACTTCCGCCACACCGGATACATGGGACACGAGCGGTTTACCCCCGTGCAAAGGATGTTGGAGCGGCACCCGGAGCGAGTGATCGAGAAGGCCGTGTACGGGATGTTGTCGAAGTCCACCTTGGGACGGCAGACGCTGCGTAAGAAGCTCAAGGTATATGCGGGTCCGGAGCACCCCCATGCGGGTCAGAGCCCAACGCCGATTGACTTGAATTAGGGAAGACTATGACGACTGCAGTGGAACCAGTACTTCGTTGGCATGCGATTGGACGGCGCAAGACCGGCGTAGCTCGGGTCTATCTGACCCCAGGATCGGGCAAGTGGGACGTCAATGGACGCACACTAGGTGATTACTTTCCGCGCCGGTCGCTGATCCAGCACATTCAGCAGCCCTTTGTTGGAACCGACACGTTGGGCGCGTTCGATGTGAAGGCGCGAGTCAACGGCGGTGGCCTCACCGGGCAGGCAGGGGCCGTGCGGCTGGCTATTGCGCGGGCTCTCGTTAGCGTCGATGAAGCCCATCGCCGCAGGCTACGTGAGCTGGGTCTTCTAACCAGGGATCCAAGAGCGGTTGAACGCAAGAAGCCGGGCCAGCCAGGTGCGCGCAAGCGCTTCCAGTTCTCCAAACGATAGGCCAGAAGACAACGAATCACATCGCTGGATCTTGCTCTGGGTGTCCGCCGGCCGGTGGATGGGAGTGAGAGTGGAAAGCGGTGGAAGAGCAACCCGAGGATAGAGACCAGATGTCACAGCCAGAACTCAAGGATCTGCTACAAGCCGGGGTACACTTCGGCCATCAGACGCGACGTTGGAATCCGAAGATGCGCCGATTCATCTTCGCCGAGCGCTCCGGTATCTACCTTATCGACCTTCAGAAGACCCTCAACCAGCTCAGGGCCGCCCAGGATTTGATGCGCGAGATTGTTCTCAAGGGCGATAACGTGTTGTTCGTGTGCACCAAGCGGCAACTCAACATGATCGTCAAATCGGAGGCGGAACGTTGTGGTGCGCATTGGGTCACTGAACGGTGGTTGGGTGGTACGCTCACGAACTTCCACACGATCAAGCAGCAGATCCGAAGGTTGAAGGAACTCGAGCAGGGTCAGGAAGAGGGAGCTTTCGAGTTTTTCACCAAGAAGGAACAGCTGCGATTCGATCGCGAGCGCCAAAAACTCAACCGCAATCTCGAAGGCATCAAGAACATGGGCAGGTTGCCCGGCGCAATGTTCGTGGTCGATGCGAGAAAGGAACGCATTGCTATCGCGGAGGCCAATAAGCTCGGCATCCCGGTGGTAGCGATCGTCGATACGAATGCTGATCCGGATCTGATAACGGTGCCCGTCCCGGGCAACGATGACGCGATCAGGTCGGTTTCGCTCATCACTGCAGCTGTTGTGGACGTAGTTGCGGAGGCTCGCAGCCAGGTGCCGGCCCGCGAAGTGGCCGTCGACTCAGATTCATTCACTACGTACAGCACAGATACCGGAGAGGCCGACAAGGGCGAAGCACCATCGCGGAGACGACCACGTCGTAAGCGGCGGCCCAAGCCGGAGGCGATAGCAGCGCGATTGAAGGCTGAGCCTGCTGAGGATCAGAAACCGGGTGGGGACGAGGCTGCGGCGGCCAAGCCGGCCGCGGGAGAACCGACTCAGGAGGCCGATGCCGCGAAGGCGGAACCGGAAGCCAAGACTGAGGTAAAGGAGACCGCTGAGGCCAAGAGTGATCCCAAGAAGCCGAGCCCAGCCAAGGGCGAGGCCAAAGCTGACGCGAAGGTTGCTCCTAAGAAGCCGACCCCCGTTAAGGGTGACGCCAAAGCTGAGGCGGCTACCGCGAAGGTGGGGAAAGAAGG
>JBDGXD010000224.1:0-7320 GCA_039584755.1 Gemmatimonadota bacterium | reverse complement strand
GTCTATTTTCCCAGGCATACGGGGTAGCTATTCCCAGCGAGCTCACCGAAACCAGAGATGTGGCTACTTGGATCCACGCCAACGCACAGGAAGCTTGGATTGCCTTCAAAACAAACACCATCACTTCATTTGTTACTGAGGTCGTTGTAGCTGTTAAAGCCGTTGATCCAGAAATCAAGATTAATCTTCACGGGGTCCCATGGCGACAAGCCGATTTTAACGATGCGGCCAAGCGGATTACAGGGCAGGATTTTGGTGCTCTTGCTCAAATTGTCGACGTGATTTCACCCATGTGCTACGCAAAAATGTTGGAGCGCGAGCCTATCTGGATCAACTCCGTCGTTGAGGATATAGCCGCCCAAATCGATATGACCAGCACGATGATCATTCCCGCTTTTCAAGTGAGAGGCAATATGTATGGGGATGGACCCGTAACCATTGAGGAGTTCAGTGCCTACATGAATGAGTCGCTAAAAGGGTCATCAGCAGGTGTGGCCTTTTGGCCGTGGGAACGAATGACTGACGAGCAAAAAGAGGTGATTCGACAGACGCTTCTGTAACCCAGGAAAGGCACCGTAGGGTAGCACCGAATGGTGACTCCTAACAAGCTGGACGGCAGGCCGGCCGCGGGCCCGGTGAACCTGGCGTTGGGCGGGTGTTGAGAATGTCGCACGCCGCGAGCCGAATTCACGGACACCGTTACTGGGCGGTGGCGCTGGTGGTGCTCGGCACCATCGGACTCAGTACCGGCCTAGTTCGCGCCCCAGGCTTCTGGAGCAGCAACGTTCTGGACATGGTTGGTCCAGCCTGGAACTACATATTGTTGCGCGGTCTATTCTCCAAGACGCAACCAGCCATGCTGTCACGGTTCTTGACGCCCGAGGGTGCTCTAGTACTCATCGTTGCCATCTGTGGCCTCATCGAAGCGGCGCAGTACTTCCAGCTGTATGAAGCGCACTACGATCCCTACGACCTTCTGGCCTACGTGTCGTTGCTGCTGCCTTGTTATGCGATCGACAGGTGGACACTCAATCGCCGTTCTGGTCGAGCCAACACTCGCAGATAAGAGCCGTTGTCGCATAGAGTCGTGGTCCAACCGCCTGACTCCTATGAGGTCTCCCAAGTCAAGCGGGCGCAGATAGACAGCACGGGCTGGGATGGAATGTGCCGCGACACCCCGCATCCCTACCTCCCGATCAACGTCGGAATCACCCCCCCCAACCGCTCCGAAGCAAGACCACCGCGTTGCCATGCAGCCAGAGATGTGTAGGATATTCGGATATGTTGGTCAGCAGATTCAGGAATTTAACCGACATCGAGAGGGTTATGGTTTTGGGGAAGACACAGAGACTGGTAACGGTGTGTCAACTATGATCTGGAGCAAGGAACGGAGTGTTGCCCGTTGGCGACGCGATTCGACTGTCGGCGCCCTTGGAGCGTCGTTGACCATGTCAGCTGACCCGATGCCGTCCTTCCAGCCATCTGCTCGCCGCGCCATATACCGGTCTTCTCTCTTGTTGCTATCTGCTGGCCTTCTGTTCTTCGCTTCCTGCGCCGCCTCTCATCCTGTGGAGATCGAGGGAGTCATGCAGCGCTGGCACCCGGTAACGCTCACGTTCGAGGGGCCTCAGGCCAGTGAGCATGGGTCGCCCAATCCGTTCCGGGACTATCGCCTCACAGTGGTGTTCACCCACAGCGCTACAGCATCGGAGCACGTCGTCCCGGGCTATTTTGCCGCCGACGGAGACGCTGCTGAAACGAGTGCAACAGCCGGAGCCAAATGGCGGGTGCACTTCACTCCTCACGAGACAGGCCGGTGGACGTTCGCGGTCTCGTTCCGGGCGGGGCCGGATGTTGCGCTAAGATTGGAGCAGGAAGCTGGAACGCCAAGTCATTTCGACGGCGCAACCGGCGCGTTCCAGATCGCGGAGTCCGACAAGACCGGCCGCGACCATCGGGGAAGGGGAATGCTGCGCTACACCCTAACGGGCCATTTGCGGTTTGACAACGGCACGTACTTCGTCAAAGGCGGCGCTGACAGCCCCGAAAACCTGCTGGCCTACGCGGACTTCGACGATACCTACTCAATGGCCGATCCAGGCCAGGAACGGACGGGCGAAGCGCCCACTGCTCCGCTGCATCGCTACGAACCGCACGCCCGTGACTGGAATCCCGGAGATCCCACCTGGAAGGGAGATCGGGGCAAGAACCTCATTGGAGCGCTGAACTACCTGGCCGGCAAAGGAGTCAACGCCTTCTCCTTCCTGACCATGAACGTCGAGGGCGACGGTAGGGATGTCTGGCCCTGGATCGCGCCGGACGTACGCGACCGCTACGACGTCTCAAAGCTGGCCCAATGGGACATCGTCTTCACGCACGCCGACGCGCTGGGGCTCTTTCTTCATTTCAAAACCCAGGAAACGGAGAACGACTTGCTGCTCAATGACGGCGACCTTGGCCCGGAACGCAAACTGTATTACCGGGAACTCGTCGCGCGCTTTGCCCATCATCACGCGTTGAACTGGAACCTGGGTGAGGAAAACAACATTTGGGAAGAGCGCGAAGATCCTGCACAAGAACGTATCAAGGCGTACATCGCTTACATCCAAGCCCTCGACCCGTACAATCACCCTGTCGTCATCCACACCTATCCGGGCCAGCAAGAGCAGGTCTACCGCCCGTTGCTGGGCGATGCGTCTGGACTGAACGGCGTCTCCATCCAGACTGCGTTCGACAACGTCCATCAGGAAACGCTGACCTGGGTACAAGCCTCGACGGTCGCCGGGCGGCGCTGGGTGGTCGCCAATGACGAGCAGGGGCACTACACCATTGGAGTCAAACCGGACGGGCCGGACAGCAACCGAGACGTCATTCGGCAGCAGACACTGTGGGGCAATTTGATGGCGGGCGGAGCGGGCGTGGAATACTACTTCGGCTACCAGTATCCGCACAACGACTTAAACGCCGAGGACTGGCGCAGCCGGGATCGGGTGTGGGACGATGTGCGTCATGCGCTCACGTTCTTTCAGGAGCACTTGCCGTTTTGGGAGATGACGCCCAACGACGCGCTGGCGACCGACGTCGAGGCCTATGTGCTGACGCATCCCCAGGGGACTCCTATTGCCATCTACCTGCCCCACGGCGGCCCGATCTGGCTCGATCTCGGCGCATACAGGGGAGCCTATGCGGTTCACTGGTATGATCCCCGCCGGGGCGGTGCACTGCAGACCGGTTCTATCCGCCGCATTGAAGGCGCCCAGTTGAGCGAGCTCGGCCAGCCCCCCGCCGAGGCCGATGCTGACTGGGTCATCCTCGTTCGCAAGGAGCAGCCATGATGTTTTCCTACCGCAAGTTCCTCGGCAAGTGGATGCGAATGCGGCCCTTGAATGCGCATAACGGTTTATTCTTGATCCTGCTCTCGTTTGGCTGCACCACGACCCCGCCGCCACAAGACGAGCCCCCTCCAAACATCGTCATCATCTTCGCTGATGATCTCGGCTACGGCGACCTGGGAAGCTACGGGCATCCGACCATCCAAACGCCGAACCTCGATCGCATGGCGGCCGAAGGTCAGCGGTGGACTCAGTTCTACGTCGCCGCTTCGGTCTGCTCACCGTCTCGCGCGGCACTGCTCACCGGGCGCCTTCCGGTTCGCAACGGCATGTACGGAACGCGCGGAGGCACTCGCGTGTTCTTCCCCGATTCCCCCAACGGTATGCCGCACGAGGAAGTAACGCTGGCTGAGGTTCTCAAGGAACGCGGTTACGCGACCGGTATTTTCGGCAAGTGGCACCTCGGACACCTGCCCGACTACCTGCCCGGACAACAAGGTTTCGACGAGTATTTCGGTATTCCCTACTCGAACGATATGGATCTCGTGAGACAGTACTCGAGGGATCTCTTCCGGGAGCCGGAGGTCGAGAGCTGGAACGTGCCACTCATCGACGGGGCAGAAATCGTAGAACGCCCGGCGCAACAAACTACGATCACGCGGCGTTACACCGAGCGCGCGCTCGATTTCATCGACAGGCATCGCGCCGAGCCGTTCTTCCTGTACTTGCCGCACTCGATGCCGCACGTACCTCTGTTTCGCTCGAGCGAGTTCGTCGGTAGCAGCGCCGCCGGCATCTACGGTGACGTGATCGAAGAGATCGATTGGAGTACGGGGCAGGTTCTCGCCAAGCTTCGTGAGCTCGACCTCGCTGAGCGTACGCTCGTCGTGTTCACGAGCGACAACGGCCCGTGGCTCGTGTTCGGAACGCATGGCGGATCGGCGGGTTTACTGAATCAAGGTAAAGGCACGACGTGGGAAGGCGGGATGCGGGTACCGGCCTTGTTCTGGTGGCCCGGCACGATCGAGCCAGCAACGGTACTGGATCTCGGCACGACGATGGACGTTTTCACCACCGCTGTCGGTCTCGGCGGTGGCGAGCTACCCGACGATCGCTCCATCGACGGACTCGACTTGAGCCCGGCGTTGTTCGCCAGCGGCACCAGCCCTCGCGACGTCGTTCCCTTCTACCGCTACAACGAGCTCTACGCGATCCGCAAAGGCTGGTTCAAGGCCCACTTCATCACTCAGGGCGAGTACGGTATGGGGCCCGATCGCACCGTGCACGATCCGCCGCTGCTCTACCACCTCGGCCACGATCCGGGTGAGCGTTTCGATATCGGCGACGAGCATCCGAACGTGCTGCAAGACCTGATTTCAGAGGCCAGTCGCTACCGCGAAAGCGTCGCTGTGAGACCATCGGTGTTCGACGCGAGGCCTCCTGCCGATTAGCTCCGTTGCTTTCACCTCGTGGACTTGGTACCTCGTGACAGCGGCAGCTAACTCGGTGTTGGAGCGGCCGGCGCAGGTCTCAATTGGGTGGCGCCGCCGTTCAACACCCTGTTAGGCAGCGCGTGTACTTCCTCAATCCCGGAGGAACTCCGATGGACCCTGACCGAAAAGCGAAGGCTGCGCGTATCCTGGGCTATGTCTGCGTGGTGGTCGGGTCGCTCCAACGTAGAGTTGACAGAATCATTTCATAAAGTGAGGATCATGCGAAAACTACATATAGTAGTCATCGATCTGGCCGTCAAAGCACCAACACGATGGCTGTTCGGACGCATGATGAACGCCAATCAAGCTAACATCATGCCGCAAGTGGTTGCGCTTTGGTGCGCACAAGAAGGCCATGAAGTCGATTTTGTTTGTTATACAGGCCCGGAGAATTTGATCGAGGAGTTACCTGCCAATGCTGATTTGGTCTTTATCGGGGCGGTTACACAAGCAGCACAGCTTTCGTACGCAATCAGCAACTTAATGCGTTCAAGGGGCGCGGTGACGGCGCTAGGTGGAGCGCACGCGCGCTGCTATCCCCAGGACGCGCTCAAGTACTTTGACTATGTGTTCGGGTTCACAGACCGGGAAGCACTCCGCACTGTTTTGCAGGACTGTTCACAGCATCGTCCAATTGGTATTCCCATTTCGGCGAAAAGGCATCCCGCAGAGCTGCCGGGCGTGCGCGAGCGTTGGCAATTCATCGAGCATGTGCTTCCAAAGGCACGTTTCGTCAAAATCGTACCCATGGTCGGTAGTCTAGGCTGTCCTTACACCTGTAGCTTTTGCATCGATTCGGTTGTGCCGTATCAGCAGCTGAGTTTCGATGTCATAAAAGAAGACCTGCGATTCCTTCTGAAGAAATTCAAGAAACCCAACGTGGCCTGGCATGACCCCAATTTCGGCATTCGCTTCGATGATTATCTGGATGTTATCGAAGAGGCTGTGCCACCGGATAGCGTCAATTTCTTTGCGGAAAGCAGCCTCTCCATTCTCACGGAATCACATTTGAAACGGCTCAAACGAAACGGTTTCAAAGCGATCTTGCCAGGGATCGAGTCGTGGTACGACATGGGCAACAAATCCAAGACCGGAAGCACAACCGGGATGGATAAAGTCCGACGGGTCTCGGAGCATGTCAACATGGTTTTGAGCTACATCCCCTATGTTCAGACCAACTTCATTCTAGGTCTCGATATTGACGAAGGCCCGGAGCCTTTTGAGCTCACCAAGCGCTTCATCGATCTGGTGCCGGTTGCGTTTCCAGCTTGTGCCCTTCTAACGGCGTATGGCCAGGCGGCTCCACTCAACCTCGAGTATCAGCAAGCCGGACGAGTGTTGCCGTTCCCCTTTCATTTCATGAACAACAGCACCGTTATGAACGTGCGGCCAAAGAATTATTCCTGGCTTGAGTTTTATGCGCACGTGGCCGACTTGCAGAGCTATGCCTTTTCAAGGCGCGCAATCTATCGACGATTCAAAGCCGCCAAGAATCCTCGTCCCAAATGGCTACCGTGGATGAATGTGTTGAGGGGAATGTCTTCGGAAGGGTTCGGGAGAATCAAATACTACGCCCGTTTGCATCAACTGTTGAATGACGACCGTGAGATTCGTCGGTTCTGGATGGGAGAGAGCACTGAAATCCCACAGTTTTACGTCAACTGGATCCGGAAGGATTTGGGACCGCTTTGGGATTGGCTTCCTAACGGTGCCTTGTATCACGATCCGAATGCATATCTGAAATCAGAAATGGAGTCCGAGCAGGCCGCTGCACCGACAGTTCAAGTCAGTAATCAGGAGTAGTCCGTATATAGGGCGAGGACTCTGCGGTCATCAGTCTCCCACCCTCTCCTGCAATTCACCGCTGCAATTGGGTTGCGGGGGTTGGGTGCCTGCAAGCCTGGGCAAATTCGCGTCGATGACGTTGACGGATGTGTAAAAAGGCAACGGCGAATCGCTGATCGCCGATCTGCAGTGAGCAATCGCGTTCCTCGAATAGAGTCACCCGCTGCGGAAGAACCTGTTCGTGGCACCGAGCACTGCCAGGGCTGCCGCCTTGCCCTCGCCATCCACCACCCCTGACAGCCCGAAGAGGCTGCGGCGCTCGCCACCAACCGTCGTGACGATTGACGCCGCTACCGCCGGGCGTTCGCCGATCTCCATTGAAACCACGTCCTTCCAGACCACCTGATCGGGCTCGATTTCGTACGCCTGACGGATCGCTTCAACCGTCGCTTCGGCCGCGGCCCACGCAATCCCGCCCTCTCCGCTGGGTCGCTCCACCCTTGTCTCAATGGGTGTGTCTCCGTCGACCAGTGAGACCTTGGCTTCGAGGTTGTCACCGTGGTCTTGGACGCGGCATTCAACGAATCGGATGCGGCGTTTGGGTCGGTCAACCATGGTTCACAATCTGTCCTTTGAGGATTCGAAGTCTCGAGATAGGCGGCAGCATGTGCAGGTATCCCTACGGTTAGGAGATCCAGCCGCCAACGAGT
>JBDGXD010000223.1:0-7327 GCA_039584755.1 Gemmatimonadota bacterium | reverse complement strand
CTTCATGGGGCAGCGAGTTCGCGTCTTGATATTCGGTAAATATTCGGTTAACGTCAGACCATGGATGCACAAAATCGCACTTCCAGGGTGACTCGGCGTGAAGTCGACGGCTGGCTCGCACAGGTCCAGCATCAGATCGAATCGCTACTCAAGGGACCTGCCGGGGAGTTGAGGGCGCGCTTGGTGTTGCTGCACAAACGCGTATCGGGCTGGCGGGAGAAACTGCTGAACGGCGGCGGTCAGGAACGCTGACCACACCAGCGACCACCTGGCGCCTGCGCCGTATGGTTGCAATTGGCCCCGGTGGATTCGAACCACCATCGCCGGATCCAAAGACCGGTGTCCTGCCATTGGACGAGGGGCCATCAACTTATTGTCAAGCAACGCCTTAGGTGACGGGCGCCGGGATGCAAAAACTAATCACCAAGTGTCAGGTTGTCACATGGGAATCTATGACTCGGGTCCCCGGGCTGCCTCGCTTCGCGTCATTGTCTTGATGAGTCGGCATTGTCGCTCCCCCACCGCCATCGCAGCGTTGTCGCGCTCGTTCTCCGTCCGGTAGATCGCGATCACTGCCGATCCCGAACCGGATACCCTGACGAGGAGCGGACTAGATTGTGCCATTCGTTCGAACAGGTCGCGCAACACAGGCTCCTTGCCGAACAGCACCGTTTCAAAATCGTTTCCCCCCAGTCGGGCAATGCCGCCCCAGGTGGCGAGCGCATCGGCATCCAACACGACAGATCCCCGCGGCTGGTCTGAACTCTTGCCGCCTCGCAGGAGTTCGTACGCCTCTCCGGTACTCACACCGAAGTCCGGTACGGCGATGAGTGCTGCCGCTGATCTTGGTGCCGGGAATCGGAACAAGCGCTCACCACGGCCCCAGCCGAGCGCCAGCGGAGCACCGGATGTGAAGAACGCCACATCACTGCCGAGCTTGGTAGAGAACTGGAGGATCTCGTGTCGCGGCACGGCGTCGCCAGCCACTCGATTGACCGCGTGGAGCGCCGCCGCTCCATCACTCGATCCTCCACCGAGGCCGGCCTTGACAGGGATTTGCTTGGTGAGCTTCATTCTCACGCCGAACGGGTCACCGACGGCCGTTAGCACGGCCTTGGCAGCGCGGTAGACCAGGTTCTGCTCCACCGGTCCGGTATCCGCGCCGTCCACCTCCAGCTCGATCCCGTGCGAGGTTCGTTCCACGCTCAGTGTGTCGTGCAACTCGAGTAGCGCGAATAGGGTCTCGATCGAGTGATAGCCTGACTCCTCGCGAGCGAGAATACGAAGCAGGAGGTTGGTCTTGGCGTGGGCCTTGATTCGGACTGAGTGCGGCGCTGTCTCGGATGGGCTGGACGGTTTGTCAGGCTCTCTCATTGCCCCTCGCGCGACGCCGCCTGCGTCTTGTCAATCGCATCCGCGCTTTCCGTCGAGTCTTTTCTGAGATCGTCACCGCGGCGCAAATCCGCGAGGTGGATTTGCGCGCGAGAAAGCGACCAGATGCCGAGCAGCGTTACGGGGATGAATCCCCCCAAGTGGAAGCCGAGAGCAAACGATACGGCGGAGTCGACTGAGATTCCATACAACCCGAGCGTAATGCGGCAGATGGCCTCCCACTGACCAAAAAAGCCGGGACTGAATTGGACCGCTATGCCGAAAGCGAGGATTGATTGCAGCAGCAGTGCCGCCGACCACGGTGTATCGATGCCAAAGGCCCTGAGTCCCAGCCAAAAAGACGCCGCACCTGTCAACCAGACCACCAGCGACCAGAACAACACCGCAACCAATCGGCTCGGGCTGCTGAGGGCATCCAGGCCGGACACGAGTCCCTCGACGATCGCCGTGAATCGCTGGGACCATTTTTCTGGCAGGACCCGACGCGAAACGGATCGTGTCACTTTCAGAGCGGCTCCGGGCCAGCGCACAACCGCGAGCGCTAACAGCAGTAGCAGGGTGAACAGGACACCCATGCCTCGAGCGATCTCGCCCAACGTCAGATCCGGTCCAATCGACGTGTCCGCTCCGAAACCGCCAGCCCAGATTCCAATCACGAGAAATGCTACCAGCATCATCCCGTCGAACACACGTTCCACCGCTATCGACGCAAATGCCGTTGTGAACCGTACCCCCATCATTCTCTTTGCCGCGTACGCCCGAGCGAATTCACCGGCGCGGGCGGCTAGGATGTTGGTGGCCATGAAGCCTATTGCGGTAGCATGCCACAGAGGTACAAATGGAAGAGGTTTTCCCTCGAGACGCAGCAGGTACTGCCAGCGGACCGCACGCAGTGGGAACTGTAGTGTGGCAACAACTACTGCGAGCGCGAAGGGCAACAGGCGCACATTGCGTACGTGGCTCCAAACCTCGGCTAGACTCACGTCGTGCAGTGTCCACCAAATCAACAGCAGGGCAATGACGATACCTGCTGCCCCTGTCCAACCGAAGCGGCTAGCGCCTTTCCTGTTAGTCGAGGCTGAGTCCGACGAGATCGACGAGTTCGTCAACGAGTGATTGGAGATGTGTTTCTGGTGGGTCCGGTTCGGCTAGGGCCTGGCGGATTCTATCCCGAATCTCGTGCGCTCGTTGCACTGCGGCCGGGCCACTGTAGCAGAGTTCTGCGATCGGTATCGCCGCTGCTCCGGGCGTTTCAATCGGAGCCGGGATTTCTACTCTACTCGACTCAAACGCAGCTGCCGGTTCGGGTACGACAACCGATGAGCCGTCATAGGCCAGTTCGCTGATGGGTACAGCCTCGTCGTCGAGCGATACTCCAGTCGCCGGATGCTCGGGTTCCACCGGCGAGGTATCGACGTCGACATCCGGTATGTCAGTCAGAGCCCAAGGGGTTCCAGGCTCTACCGTCGGGATCGGTGCATCTTCTGAGCTCGCAGATGCGGCCGTCCCTTCCAACCACTCGTCTATTGACGGCAACCCCGGGGCTGCCTCCTCCTGCAGTCTCTCGTACCGGGCCCATCCCCCGGCCAAGTCGGCTGTCTCGGCATCGGTCACTGGGAGCTCGGTCTCCAGCTCGGCTGCTGCCGCAGCCTCCGGATATTCCTCTACCGCGGCAATCTCGACTTCAGGAAGCTCCGCTGGCGTCACCTGGGGTTCTTCGATTACCTCCGGCTCAACCATGTCGCTGGTCACAGGCACCACTTCTTCGGCCGCCGCTTCAGGGGCTTGCAGTTCCACCTCACCCGATGGCGCTGCTGGACGGCTGGGATGATCGGGCTCGGGTGGTACCAGGTCGACGGGCGGGGTCGCCGGGATCGCCAAGAGTGCAGTCGTTGCCTGAGCCAAGCGTACTCCGAGCGGTCCCGGCTCACCTTCTGCCGAGGCCGTCAGGATTGCTCCAGCGTCACGCAGCTGCTCCACGAATTCTTGGGTGTGATGAAGTGCTGCCCCGCCGCTCACCGCCTCTTGGGCTGCCGCGGCGAACCGCGACACTGCACGCTCCAGCGGTCCGCTACCGGCACTCATCAAAGACCGAAACGTCGAGGTCAACGCGAGCGCCCTCAACTCGCGCTGTGTATCCCATTGCGCCCGTTCCAATTCATCGGCTGCCTGCTTCAGATGCTCACCGTGAGCTACGAGCTCGAGTTCCGCGAACCGTCCTGGGGCTGTTGCAACGGTCCCTGCTTCCAGAACGTGGGGTCCATCGTCGTCGTAGTACAGAGACTGGATCGGCAGTACCTCGCTGGCATCGAGAATCGAGCCAAACTGGCTGGCGAACTCACGAGCCTCTGGAGAATCGGGCCTTGCGCTGCCCAGCGAGGCGATCTCCTGGGCCGCCTGAGACAAGGCCCGCGCGCCCGCGTCGAACAACCGGGCCATTTCGCCGTCGTGTCTGTCACGTTGAGTGAGTCCCGTCGCCCGCTCGATGCCGTCCATCACCTCTGGGAGCGGGGAGAGCTCGCTGAGTACGGCGAGACCGCGTAGCGGTTGCATGGTTCTGATCAGTTCGTCGAACTGCTCCGGTCGCTCGATACCCTGATCGAGCGATTGTGCGACACCGGTCATGGCGCTGGCCACGGTAGCGCACTCACGGGCAACGAATGCTCTCGTCTCAGCATTGATGCCTACGTCTGGTCGTGACGGTCGTTCGACTCGTGTTGTACCGGCGGCTGCGTTCAGCTCCTCCGCCGTAGCAGCCGCAGTCGCGTCATCTTCGGCTGACCAATCACCGACTTTGCGGATGAGAATCCTGAGATCGTCGACGGCGAGGATCGCGATGTGTTTTGTTTTCTCGTCCCAGGTCACTCGGTGCTCGCTGACCGCGCGAGCGAAATTCTCCAATGCTTCCGCAACCTGGCCAATCTGGTGCTCGTTCGCCATGAGCGCTGAGCCTCGCAACGCACGGGCGAGACGCACGAACTCTTCCCTATCGGGCGTGCCAGTGACCGAAACGACGACGTCGAGACGATCGAGATACTCGCTCGCCTCCATCGCGAAAAACTCTTTCAAACCCATCCGTGTATTCATGGTGTCGCTCGTAGCGGACAAGCTAACCTCAACGCGCAATGTCTACCAGGGAACGCATCTCTCGTACGGCTGCTTCCATGCCCGTGACAATACTGCGGCTCACGATCGAATGGCCGATGTTCAGTTCCTCCACCTCGGGTATGGCGGCCACGGGCTGCACATTACGGTAGGTGAGGCCGTGTCCGGCGTGTACCGCGAGTCCAGCCTGCTTGGCGTAGCTGCATGCAACCTGCAGGCGTTCGAGCGGCTCGCCGGATTGCAGGTAGCCGTGCGCATACTCACCAGTATGCAACTCGACGGCGGGCGCGCCGAGGTCGGCAGCCCGGTCGATGGTTGCTTGATCAGGGTCGATGAAAAGACTCACCGGAATACCCGCCGCTTGGAGTGTCTCGATGGTTTCGACCAGGCGAGTATCGCTGCGACGACCAACGCCAAGGTCTAGTCCGCCCTCTGTCGTAATCTCCTCGCGTCTCTCAGGCACTATAGTCGCATGATGGGGACTGATTTCAGTGGCTAGCGTCACAATGTCAGGGGCGGCTGCCAGCTCCAGGTTGAGGGCAGTGGTTATGTGTTCCGCCATTGCCCGAACGTCTGAATCCTGAATGTGTCGCCGATCTTCGCGGAGGTGTATCGTGATCCCGTCCGCACCCGCTGCCTCGCAAAGCGCCGCGGCCGCAACAGGATCGGGTTCGTCCGTTCTGCGCGCTTGCCGCACCGTGGCCACGTGGTCAACGTTGACGAATAGTCTCATCGTTGCCTTGCCCCATATTTCAGAAACGTATAGGTTCGATTCAACATGAACTTCACGACGTTCCCTCGAATCGCGCAAGTTCCAACCTCGTGGTCGATTCTTGCCGCAGCGGCCCTGGGGATGGCGTGCTCCCCGAGTGGCCCCAGCACCCCGGTGCCGACCAACCCCGAAGCCACAGTCCTCAGCTTTCTGAGCGCCGTTCGCGACCAGGACATGAGCCAGATGGCCCGGTTGTGGGGATCATCCGCCGGACCAGCTTCTGATCGAATGGATACGCAAACACTCCAGCAGAGGCTCACCGTGATTCGGGTCTATCTGGAACACGAAGAATACGCTGTTGTACCAAGACCCAACGATGCAGGGTTGATCGAGACCGAGTCAAGCGAGCGTGTGGTATACGTGCGGCTGACGCGCAAAGGCTGCAACCCGGTGGTGCCGTTCACCCTGTCACCCTATGACGGCGGTTGGCTCATCCGCAACATTGATTTGACGGCGGCGGGAAACCCGGCCCGAAGGTGTCAGCCCTAGGGTTGACTGGAGCAGCCTCCAATCTTCGAGTTTATTCGGTAAGTTCCAAGAGAATTCCACCGGTGGCCTTCGGGTGAACGAAGGCAACTCGACGACCACCGGCTCCCGGCCGGGGTGTTTCGTCGATGAGTCGGTAGTCCTGGCGACGACACTCGTCGAGCGCGTGGTCGAGGTCGGGAACTCTCAGGCAGATATGGTGGATACCCGGGCCACGTTTGGCGAGGAACTTGGCAATCGGTCCATCAGGTGTGGCAGGCTCCATCAGCTCGACCTCCACTTCGCCGAGGTGCACGGAAACAATTGTGGCACCATCGGCTGTTACCGGAGGTGATGGCTCAAGCTTCAGGATGTCGCGGTAAAACGCCAGAGCATCGGCCAGGTTGGATACCGCGATCCCGATATGGGAAACTCGAGCGTTAGATCCTAACACAGGTCCTCCTATGTGGGCCTACGCGCTCCGACCCTCAGTGGGCTGGGTGTGCGCAACATAATGTGAGGGAGATCGTCATGGCAGGGACGGATTTGTTGGTTGAGGTAACCGATGACAATTTTGGCCAGGAGATTGGGCAGCACGATGGCCTGGCCCTGGTCGATATGTGGGCTACATGGTGCGGACCATGTCAGCGAGTAGCGCCCGTCGTGGCGCAACTTGCCGAGGATTATGAGGGCAAACTCAAAGTGGCCAAGATGGACGTGGACCACAACCAGAAGACCCCCATGCAATTCGGTGTCCGCTCCATTCCGACTCTCTTGCTGTTCAAGGGAGGGTCCCTGGTGGATCAAGTCGTTGGGGCAGTACCCAAGGAAGCACTGGTACAGAGAATCGAACAACATCTCGACTGAGGTCGGCATGCGTGTTTGACAGCGGCGCACGGCGACTCTCCGCCGGCGCCGCTTTTGTGGCCAAACCAATAGGAGCTTCGTGGCTGGCACACTTTACGTAGTCGCTACACCCTTGGGGAATCTCTCCGATCTGTCTCAGCGGGTGATCGACGTGTTGCGCAGCGCGGATCTAGTCGCAGCAGAGGATACCCGCCGGGCACGCAAGCTCCTGAACCACATAGAGGCCAGACCTCGAGTGTGCAGCTACCACGCCCATTCTCCTCCCAGCAAATTGACGCAATTGGAGCGCTCGTTGGAGCAAGGGACCACGGTGGCCCTGCTCACAGATGCCGGCACTCCAGCCATCAGCGACCCGGGCGGACATTTGGTTGCCCGCGCGCGTGAGTGTGGTGCACGTGTTGTCCCAATTCCTGGCCCGTCTGCAGTGACGACAGCATTGAGCGTGGCCGGATTCCCGGCTGATCGATACACCTTTCTCGGTTTCCTGCCGCGCAAGGGGCCGGATCGGCGGCGGATATTGGATGAATTGGCGGCTCTGCCCAGGACCGCAGTGATCTTTGAGGCAGCCAATAGGCTGGTCCGTCTGCTGTCCGACCTCGAGGGTGTGTGCCACTCAGATCGCAGAGTGGTCGTTGCGCGTGAACTCACCAAGATTCACGAGGAGATAAAGTGTGGAAACCTCACCGACCTGAGGGTTTACTATGAAGAGAGGACTCCGCGCGGCGA
>JBDGXD010000222.1:0-7329 GCA_039584755.1 Gemmatimonadota bacterium | reverse complement strand
GTCTGTATGATTGCTACGCTGGATTGACCGAGCGTTTCCTGGATGTAGCCGGTGAGTATCTGGACGTCATCGAACTGCCGGGCGATGACTTTGCCGGAAACACCGGTCCCCTGATCTCGCCCGACATGTTCAACCAGTTCTTCAAGGAGCCCTACCACAGGCTCATAAACCTGATCAAGAATCACAGCCCACATGTGGCAGTGGTCTACCACTCAGACGGAGCTATGGCGGCATTCCTGCCAAAGCTGATTGAGATCGGAGCCGACGTCTTTCATTCCGTAGAACCGCTGCCGGCCTGGGATTTGGGTGAGATGAAGCAGCTGTACGGCAGCCAGATCGCATTCATGGGCGGCATTGATATCCGCGAGGCGTTGCAGGGCGATCAAGCCGACGTCGAGGCCGAAGTGAAGACCCGTCTGCGCGAACTGGGACGCGGCGGCGGTTATGTCTTGGCGCCAGCCAACCATCTTCAATGGGACGTTTCTCCTCAGAACCTGTTTACACTCTACAAAGCCGCCAGAAAGTATGGGCAATATCCGCTGGATATCTGAATCTGTCTCGTCTTGGGAGTACAGCATGCGATTTGTGAATCGACGAACCTGGTTTCGCTTGCCGCTGCTATGTGTCGTTGCCGTGCAGTCGGCATGCGGTGGTGCAGCCGGCAACCAGCTGGCCGATGCTGATGCACCGAACGTGGTGTTGATCCTGGTGGATGATCACCGCTACGATGCCGCTGGCTTCATGGGGCATCCGTATCTGGAGACGCCCAACCTCGACACCATGGCAGAAGAAGGCGTTCATTTCGCAAACGCCTTTGTCACCACGGCCCTCTGTTCACCCAGCCGAGCCTCGATCCTGACGGGGCTCTATGCCCACAACCATGGGGTGGTCGACAACAACGACCGAGCGCCAGGCGACCTGGACACGTTTCCTCAGCGACTGCAGCAGGCCGGATATCAGACTGCCTTCGTTGGCAAGTGGCACATGGGTGGGGCCTCCGACGAACCGCGGCAGGGGTTCGATCATTGGGTGAGTTTCAGAGGTCAGGGACGATACCTCCCGCCCGCCGACCGTGAGTGGAACTTGAACGTCAACGGCGAAGCGGTACCGCAGCAGGGCTATATCACCGACGAACTGACCGATTACGCCATCGATTGGTTGCAGGGCAGGGAGCGGGACCGACCATTCATGCTTTACCTGTCTCACAAGGCTGTACACGACAACTTCACTCCCGCCGAGCGACATGCGGGCCGGTATGATGACGAACCGTTCCCCATTCCCGTAACCCAACCGAATACGCCGGAGAACTACGACGGCAAGCCGATGTGGGTGTACAACCAGCGCAATAGCTGGCACGGTGTGGACTATCCCTTCCACCACACACGCGAAGACGAGGGTGGAATCCAACGTCTCTACCAACGCTACACCGAGGCTCTCCTGGCCGTGGATGAGAGCGTCGGCCGGGTCATGGACTACCTGAACGAGAACGGACTGGCCGAGAACACGATTCTGCTCTACATGGGTGACAACGGATTCCTTTGGGGGGAGCACGGTCTCATCGACAAACGGAATGCCTACGAGGAATCGATGCGGATCCCCATGCTGGCCTGGGCTCCATCACTCATCGAGGGAGGCACTCGGGTGGACGCCGTGGTGGCCAACATCGATGTCGCGCCCACATTCCTCGAGGCGGCCGGGCTCGAGGTGCCGGACCAGATGGACGGCCAGAGTTTCTTGGGGCTGGCAACGGGCCAAGCTGCGCAAGGCGAGTGGCGGCAGTCCCTGGTCTACGAGTACTACTGGGAGTGGAGTTTCCCCCACACACCAACGGTGTTCGCCCTACGCGAAGACCGCTTCAAGCTCATTCAGTACCACGGCATCTGGGATACCGACGAACTCTACGACCTCATCGAGGACCCGTTGGAACAACACAACCTGATCAGGGATGCCGAATACCGTGACGTGGTCGCAAGGATGAGAGAGGACCTATACGACCGACTCCTCGCTGCCGCAGCCAACAGAATTCCGTTTGGGTTCAAACGAGGAGACGGCTCAAACAAGCGTGACGTCCGGGCGTCGCGTGCAGCACCGTTCCCCGATCATGTGAAACGCTAGAGCGCGGCAGAGAGGTGACGGCTTGGACGTGTTCGAGAGCAGCCGTGTTGCTGGTGTTGCCGCTACTGCAGACGTAGCGGGTTCGGTGGCTCGCTCCCGGTATGCTTGGCAGTTACCTCCCAGCTCCATGCACGATTCGGCGGTCTGTCGTTGCGAGATCGTTCGCCAACATCTCATGGTGACGGCGTGCCATTTCCCCACGGCTGAAAGCCGCGGCTCGGAAGCCTACCGTCCTCCGCCGCCTCCCGATCCTCGTGTGGTACGAATCTCGTAGGCCGGCCGCGGCGGCTTGGGCGAAGGAGTCTCCGCCAACAGCCGTAGCACCTCCTCGACCGCCCGCTCGAGTTGCGGCTCGGCTCCACGTGCGAGCGCCGTGGGATCCTCAGGCACCGGGATGTCTGGATCGACTCCATGACCTTCGGCAAACCACTGGCCATCCGGATCGTACATCCGGAACGTGGGCACGGTGACCCCGCCGCCATCGATCAGGCCGGGGATGCCGGTCATCCCGATGAGCCCGCCCCAGGTGCGTGTTCCGATCAGTGGACCCAGACCTGCCTTCCTGAAGTAGTCCGGGAACGCGTCTCCGCCTGAGCCGCTCAGGCCGTTGATCAACATCACCTTGGGACCGAAGTGCGCCATCGGCGGCCACTGCCAGTCTCTGCCGTCGCGTACCGCCCAGAACGCCAGCGGTGGCCGGTTCAACAACTCGATGAAACGATCGGGGATCTGACCGCCGCTGTTCCAGCGCTCGTCGATGATCAACCCTTCCTTGTGCATTTGGGCCAGGAACTGGCGCAGCAATTCGGTCTGGCCGTCCACACCAGTGCTGCGAACGTACACATACCCCACGCGGCCATTGCTCAGTTCATCGACTTTGCGGCGGTTCTCCTCGATCCACTTCAGATGCCGCAAACGAGTCTCACTCCGCATGGCGGCTGCAAGGACTCGTCTCGCACCATCCATGGACGGCCGGCCGTTCACGGTGAGCTCAACGGTCTGGTCTGCCAAACCCTGGAACGCCGCCCAAGGGTCCTTTGTCGGATCGAGCGGTACGCCGTTCACTGCGAGGACGTAGTCTCCTTCATTCACGTCCACACTGGGCTGCGCCAGCGGGGAACGCACCTCGGTATCCCATTGGGCACCGTCCAAAATCTCTGCAACCCGGTAGGCGCCGTTCTCGAGCGCCCAATTCACTCCCAGCATGCCAACGCGGCGTTGCGGCGCAGACTCGGTGTCACCGCCGCCGCGATACGTGTGCGATGCGTTCAACTCGGCGATCAACTCGCCCAGCACGAAGTTCACATCCCACCTGGTCACGGCATCCTCGAGCAACACACCGTAGTGCTCGCGCATGGCCTCCCAATCAACTCCGTGCATGTTGGCGTCGTAGAAGAAGTCGCGCGACTGACGCCACGCATCGTGGAAGATCTGCCGCCACTCGGCCCGGGGATCGACCGTCATCTCCATCTCCGATGTGCGCAGCGGCTCGTCCATCTTCTTGTCGGCTCCTACGTCCACGATTGCGAATCTGCCGTTGTTGGCCGCCAGCAGCTTCTTGCCGTCTGCGGATACGACAAATCCGTCAGCGTCATCCAGAACTGTCTTCTCTTCCCGCTCCTCGAGGTCCCAGTACACGACCGGACTCTCGTCGTCACCGCTGCCCGTGCGCGGCAGCCTGCGGTAGAGGATCTTGCCTGACACTGCCTGTAACTCGGTGTAGTTGCCGGCGTCGGGCGGCAGGATCGTCACCCTTCTCTCGAATCCGGCGATGTCGATCTCTACGGCCTCTGACTCCTCCTCCCGGTCTGCGTCGCTTTCCTCGTCTTCCTCTTCTTCCTCTTCTTCCTCGTCAGGCTCTTCCTCGTCATTCCTGGGAGCCAGTGGGCTCGCCACATCATCCCTCAGGGAAGCAACCGCTATCTGTGTGGCGTTGGGATAGACCCACGTGTTCTGAGGGTCGCTGTATACTGGCGAGAACGAGCGGTTGGTGAGGAAATAGAGGTAGTCGCCATCAGGGTCGAACGACGGCTGCATGTCGCTGTAGTAACCGGCCGTGACTTGTTGGCTTTGGCCCGATTCCGTGTCGAACAGGAAGATCGCGCTAGCGCGGTTCTCGCGGTCGCGTGTGTAGGCCAGCCATCTGCTATCCGACGACCAGCTCGGCCTGAATCCGTTCAAGGCACCCTGAAACCAGTACAGCGCCTGATCCACGTCGGTGGTGCTGTTGGCGTCCATGTCGTAGATGCGGATCGTCATGGTCTGATCTACGAACGCGAGCTTCTTACTGTCGGGCGACCAGTACGGCCGGTATCGGTAACCCGGTCCGTAGTTGGTGAGCGTGCGTGGTTCTCCTGAGCCATCCGCCGCTTTGACGGTCAGCTCGTACTCACCAGACCGATCGCTCCAGTATGCCACGTGTTTTCCGTCCGGGGACCACGTGGGGTAGCGCTCTCCCGAGCCCGACGATGCCGAGAGGTTCCGCACCGGGCCGTGCTCGGCGGGGACGGTGAAGATGTCGCCCCGGGCCTGGAACACGGCGCGCTTGCCTGAGGGGGAGATCCAGGCGCTTTGGATGGAGCTGCCGACGCTCTCGGTGCGAGGCTTCAAGCTCGCCTGGTCGGTGACCACTTCCACCGCTACCTCGCTGTACTGCCGGGTTTCGAGGTCGAGCAGGTACAGCCGTCCCCCCGCCTGGAACACGATGTCCGAGGGTCCGATTGCGGGATACGTGATGTCGAAGTCAGTGAATCGGGTCAGCTGACGTACCTGCTCGTCATCCAGGTCGTACGCCCAGATGTTGAATCGCTGACTGTCGTCGCGGTCGGACAGGAAGTAGATCGTCCGGCCGTGCCACATCGGCTGGCTTTCGTTCTCGAGGCTGTTGGTGATGTTGCGAGACTCCAAGGTCTCGAGATTGAACAGCGTGATGTCTGGGGCCCAGCCGCCTCTGTACCGTTTCCAGGTTCGGTTGTCCCGCTCTTTGTCTATGTAGGCGACCGTGCTTCCATCGGGCGACATCGATCCGAACTCCGCGTACGGCATCGGTAGCTTCGTCGGCAGTCCCCCGGTTGCGCTCACGCGATAGAACTGGTTGTAGCGTTGCCGCCCGCTCGCGCGCGAAGACGCAAACAGCAGTGCACCGTCGGGAGTCCAGTCCACCATCCGGTCACCCATCGGGTGGTGGGTGATGCGAACCGGTTCTCCACCCAGACTGGGGACTACATAGACATCGGTGTTGCCGTCGTAGTTGGCGCTGAACGCGATCTGAGCGCCGTCGGGCGAAAACCGCGGGAACGACTCCTCTCCGCGTGGCGAGCTGAGGCGGTGGGCGACGCCACCGGTCTTGGGGACGACCCAGATGTCGCCGGCATACACGAACGCGATGTGTGTCGCGGAGACGTCGGGATAGCGGAGCATCCTAGCGTCGATCTGAGCGTCGAGTGTAGCGCCTGCGAAGAGCAGGGAGGCGGCCGTGGCAAGGGCCAATCGGTTGGGCATGGTCACGCTCCTGAACAGAATCCTCTTGAGATCCATATGGTCGATCGAGATAAAGTGCGGCATGGCGCGGTAGGTTGCAAACGATGCGGCGGGCAGGGAGCAGGGAGCAGAGAGCGGCATTAGGATCTCCCTGCGCCAGCGAACCGCAGCGTAACTTGCTGGCGGTTCTCCAGGGTCCGTCCCAACGCCCTCGCTTCACTGGCACCTGTAGCCAACAAGCCGTAGCTTGGATCCGTCGCCAACCGGGAGGCGTCCCCATGGCTGACCAACTGGACCACGTTAGAACCGCACTCGCCGACCACACTTCGTCGATCACCAGATCGACATGCCCTCCTTCCACGGAGGTCGCGACCATGCGCCGGTTAGCACCGCTCTTCGGTCTTCTGCTCTGCCTGTCCGTTTCTAACGCGAGCGATACCGCTGCCCAGCGGCAGGGGTTCATCATCGGCTTTGGAGCCGGACTCGGCGTAACCACGGGTGATGTCGCTTCGAAGTTGGGGGCGGCCGCCGATCTCAGGATCGGCGCCGTAGTGAGTGAGTCCGTCCAACTCTACCTCACGAGCAAATCGAACTTCTTCTCCGAAGACGGCGCCCTGGTCGCTGCCGCCCTCCACGGGCTCGGTTTAACCCACGAGTGGGAATCCGGATTCAACATCAACGGCACCGCCGGCGTGGCCACGTGGATCGACTTCGACTGGGCGACGTACGTTGGGTTCGGCCTCGGAGTGGGTGTCGGCTACGAGTTCACGGAATATTGGGTGGTGAACCTGGGCGGCGCATGGGGCAGGAGAGAGGACGATGACGTGTTCAACATCTCGCTGACCATCGGCGTACTCAGTCACTAGTCCCGCTCGTCGACGACCTGACAGCGACAGCGTATGCTGCAGCGTCCATTCTTGGAGGTCGACTTGCCGGACCACCTTGCAGCAAGGCCGCGGCTCGGCAGTCTATCGCTCTAAGCGATGTGTCGTTGGCAAACCACAGCGCCGAGCAACAGCGCTTTGCGGCGTGATAGGTTCCCACTCATGCTTAAATGTGCCTCCTGTCATGTGACACAGAAGTCCGCCACCCATAATGGGCGATCACCGCAAAGCAGATCACGACGAGTAGAAACGAAGCCCGTACCGCCGGAAACGAGAAGCTGCCCAAACCCACGGTCTCCAGGTCGATGATTGCGCCCTGGACCGGTGGCATCACCGATCCACCCAGAATGGCCATGATGAGACCGGCTGCACCGAGCTTCGCGTCCTGTCCCACGCCCTTGAGCGCGATGCCGTAGATGGTCGGGAACATGAGTGACATGCAAGCTGAGACCCCGACCAGGCAGTAGAGCCCGGGCATACCGGGGATGAAGATCGCTCCCAGGGTCAACGCCCCACCTCCCAAGGCGAGTGCCAGCAGCAGGCCACCGGGGCTCACGTACTTCAGCAAGAAGGTGCAGATGAACCGGCTGGACACGAATATCACCATGGCGACCATGTTGTACCCCTGGGCCTGAACCTCGCTGAGTCCCAGTTCCATCGTTCCGTAGTGGATGATGAAGGTCCAGCACATGATCTGGGCACCGACGTAGAAGAACTGGGCGACGACACCCTCCACGTAGCGGCTGTTGCGGAACAGGCGGCGCAGTGTCGGTCCCACGTTGAGCGATTTGTCTTCCTCCCCATAAGTGGGCATCCGGGTGATGGCTGTGGCGACGAACACCAGCGCGAT
>JBDGXD010000221.1:0-7399 GCA_039584755.1 Gemmatimonadota bacterium | reverse complement strand
CGGCATCAGGAAGGCCACAATGCTGGCTATCCCAAGACTCACTATCCAGTTGACACTACCCTGCCCGTTCCAGAACAGGTTCCACACAAACACTCCCGGCACGATAGCCAGGAGTGCCAGCACGAAAGTCACGCACGCTGAGCACAGTATTCGTTTTCCCATACTCTCGGCCGTCCGGTAGGAGTACGGTCCCAGAGCCTACATTACGAGATTCGGATTAAGCGGGGATTAATTGCAGGTGAAGGAAGCTCAAGCGCCCCTTAGACTTAAAGCCATTGTTAATTCCGAGTGAAGGTGTACCCTGGCCAATATTCAACAGGCCTTATTGTCAATCACCGACGACATGTGTGTGGGTGCCAAAGACAAAAGAAAGAGGGCCGCTCAAATCGCGGCCCTCTCTTGATCACATCCTAGGTAGGTGGTGTGAATCGCCGAACCTCGACAGGTACGGCTCATCCCATGCTACATCGAACAGCCCGTTACATCCCTCACAGCGCAATCTCCTGGGGCGTCCCATAGGAAGCTGTCGCATACGGCAACTGGGGCAGACAGCATATCCTCTGGCCCAGCGGGCTGGTATGACGGCAGAATTGCGAGCGTTGGACACGATAGTCCAACGAGTCGGCCTATTTGCCACGATCTCCAATGAGCCGCGGGCAACCGAACGGGTTTGCCCATGTACAGCGAGCGCCACCTCCGACGTCCCCACCGAGACGGTCCGATACCAAGCGCCGCGGCGGAGCCCGCAGTCTAGATCCTTGCTCAAACGGGCCCACTGTTCTGCATTCATTCTCGTATCCCTCCCAGTGCGAATAGCCGCAACGTTCAGCGGGTCTCGACCATTCCGCGGTGGGCTAGATCACAAAGCCGCGCGATGGCCACTGCGCGACACCCCTCGTGCTTGAAGTATTGTCGTTTAAACAATATATTTGTATCGTTTAAAAGGTCAATGCTCGCAAATGTCACAGGGCCGCAAAGCACTTTCGCTGAAAGACCGCCAGGCTATTCGGCAACGGCTGCTGCTACACAGCAGTGCCAGAAGCCTCACACGCTCCCAATTGAGAGCCGTCATTGGCTGCGGGGACACAACCGTCACCCAGTGGCTCAACCCGAGCGATCCCAGCACACCCGACGTGGTGAGCTGCGTCCGGCTCGCCCAGAAAGAAGCACTCAGCCTCAATTGGTTGTTGCTGGGTGAGGGACCTCGGCACCGGCTCGCGGTCCCCGTATCCGATTCCCTGACGGATCAACTCAGGGCTGCAGTTGTCACCGCCGTAGCGGACCGGATTCCGGGTTCAGAGATGCTGGTGCCCGATGGCACACTGCTACTTGCCGAATGCCAGCAAGTCTATGGGGACTTCGCCGACTATGTGCTGCAGTCGCGCGGCCGGATTGCAGCACTCGTAGAGCAGCCGCCCAACGATGCCCTGTTGACAGCGGCAAGGCAGGAGCTCGATGCCGCACGGCGGGAGGCCCGGGCGGCCGACTTCCAATACCGAGTGTTGAGCCGGTTGGTGAACTCGTGAGCCGCTCAATACCCCAGACGCCCAACCGCGTCAGAAACTGCCAGCTAGCACCTCTACTTGGGACCGGAAACCTCAGGAGAGCAACATGTGGCACCAATACTATCTCGCGACCAGATCGGTACCGCAGCATCGTGTGAAGCGGGGAGACCATCTCCGTCTGGATCTAGACATCGATAGCGAGAAACCCACTACGGCAAGGCATATCCGGGCTGGCGTGGTGATCGGCGGATTCACCTGGGTGGAGTGGTGCGAGATAATGGTTCCGTCCGGCAGTACACCGGTCCCCTCCAGCGAAGAGCCGGTCATCCAAATCGAGTTGGATCTAGCGAACTGACGCCAATGCTCTAGTTGTCAATCACCAAGGCCGGCTGTCCTCTCAGGCATCCGGTCAACCAATCCCGATCAGCACGCCAGGCCACGTGACTCAAAGGGCTCACCAACACAACTCTTGCTATATGCAGCGCGCACTTGTCGAGAACGGTACGCACACGCTAAGCTTGAGGCCGCAGTGGACACCGTTGGACAAACTGGCAGCTTCCATCGATCACCGGAGAAACACATGTCATCTCTTATCGAGATGCTGACGCAGCAGCTTGGCAGTCAGCAGAGTCTGGGAAAGTTGGGTAAGCAAATCGGAACGGATCAGACGGCGACGCAGAATGCAGTCGGGGCGGCACTCCCGGTCTTGCTGGGGGCGCTGGCAAGGAACTCCACTCAGTCGTCCGGAGCACAATCGCTGGATCGGGCGTTGAGCAAGCACGATGGAGGAGTGCTCGACAACCTCGGTGGGTTCTTGGACTCACCCGACGTCGACGACGGAAACGGAATCCTGCGTCACATGTTGGGAGACCGACGTCAATCGGTGGAGACCGGCGTGAGCAAGGCTAGCGGATTGGATATGTCGATGGTTGCGAAACTGCTACCCATATTGGCCCCCGTTGTCATGGGTGCACTCGGTCGGCAGAAGCGTGACAACAGGTTGAATTCCGGCGGCCTATCGGAGCTACTCGGATCGGAACGGCGGGAAATGGAGCGGGCAAGCCCCGCCGCAGGTATGCTCGGCAAACTGCTGGACCAGGACGGTGATGGCAGTGTCGCTGACGACATCGCGAAACTCGGGACCGGGTTGCTAGGTGGCCTCTTCGGCAAGCGTTAACTAGGCAATCTCACAAAGCACTCAAACAAGGAGACAACAGTGGGTTTGTTCGATTTCATTAAGGGCGCAGGTCGCAAAGATGATAAAGAGGATGAGCAGCAGGAAAGGGTCGACGAAGCCATCAAGTCCAACAAGCTGAAACGATACGTCGACGGACTGGGCTTCGGCGTCGAGAAGCGGGTCGTCAAGTACGACGACGGAGTCGCCACCGTTACTGGCAAGGCAGCCACCCAGGCCGATCGAGAGAAGGTGGTGCTGGCCCTGGGGAACACCGCGGGCGTTGCCCAGGTCGACGACCAGATGGAGGTGGTCGAGGCCGCTGACGTGGCACAGTTCTACACGGTGGCGAAAGGTGACTCCCTGTCGAAGATCGCCAAGGAGATATACGGTGACTACAAGCAGTACCCGACGATCTTTGAGGCGAACCGGCCGATGCTCGAGCACCCCGACAAGATCTACCCCGGCCAAGTTCTTCGCATTCCGCCTCTCGGCTAGGCACCCTATGAGCACCGGCCACGGGTGGCCGGTGCTTCCGGTGCCACCAGCCAAGCCAAACCCCACTCGCGGAGCTCCCATAATGACGGCACACAAGCACACGGCCACCACGACGTTTGAGCGACTGGGGGCGTTTTACCTGGGCCGCAGATTCGATGCGCAGAATGAGACGATCTCGGCCGACCCAGTTCTCTACGACTCCAAGGATCTCACCACGCACGCCTTGTGCGTGGGAATGACCGGCAGCGGCAAAACTGGACTGTGTGTATCACTGCTGGAGGAAGCAGCCATCGACGGCATCCCAGCAATTGTCATTGATCCCAAAGGGGATTTGGGAAATCTGTTGCTCAACTTCCCCAGCCTCAAACCGTCGGATTTCCGACCCTGGATCGATCCGGGACAGGCTGCGCGGAAAGGCATGTCAGCCGACGAGTATGCCGCAGCAGTGGCAGACATGTGGCGCAACGGCCTGGCCGAGTGGGGGCAGGACGGTGCCCGACTGAGGCGCCTGCGGGATGCAGCCGACTTCACGATCTACACGCCTGGTAGCACGGCTGGCGTCCAGCTCAGCCTGTTGGGTTCCTTCGCGGCACCGGGTGAGATCCTGATCGACGATGCAGACGCATTCCGCGAGCGCGTCAGTGCAACGGCGTCGGGACTTCTGGCGCTGGTGGGGATCGAGGCCGATCCCGTGACGAGCAGAGAGCACATCCTGCTGTCCAATCTGTTCGACCGCGCATGGCGCGAAGGTCGTGACCTCGATCTCGCTTCCCTGATTGCGGAAGTGCAATCACCTGCAATAGAAACCGTGGGGGTAATGGATCTCGAGACGTTCTACCCGAGCAAGGACCGTCTAGCGTTCTCGATGATGTTGAACAACCTGCTCGCATCACCGGGATTCGGGGCATGGATGGAGGGTGAACCGTTCGAGATAGGTCGCCTATTGCGGACTCCGGAGGGCCGGCCCCGCGTGTCGATTCTGTCAATAGCGCACCTCTCCGACTCCGAGCGCATGTTCCTGGTAACACTGCTGCTGAATGAGGTCGTTGCCTGGATGCGGTCGCAGCCCGGTACCGGGAGCCTGCGAGCGCTGCTGTACATGGATGAGGTATTTGGGTACTTCCCCCCAACGGCCAATCCTCCGGCCAAGGCCCCCATGCTCACATTGCTGAAACAGGCTCGCGCCTATGGTCTTGGCGTAGTGCTGGCCACTCAGAACCCGGTCGACCTCGACTACAAGGGGCTATCGAACACAGGTACCTGGTTCCTGGGTCGCCTGCAGACCGCGCGCGACAAGCAACGGGTCATGGATGGATTGGAGGGTGCCTCAACTGCGTCCGGTGCCTCGTTCGACAGACGGACGATCGAGAAGGTGCTCTCGGGTCTCAAGAGCCGTGTGTTCCTGATGCACAACGTCCACGAGGACGAGCCGGTGCTGTTCCACACGCGCTGGGCGATGTCGTATTTGCGCGGTCCGCTTACCAGGCCGCAGATACAGAGCCTCATGGCGGACCGGAAGGATGGCGTTACCGCGGAAGCACCGGCACCCCGGTCGAAGGCCAAGCCGGCCAAGGCAGGACGCGTGACCGCGGCCCGTCCGGCGGTGCCGGGTGACATCGCAGAGGCATTCCTACCCACCGCCACAGCCGGTGGAGCGAGTAGCCGGTTGATGTATCGACCGGCCCTACTGGGCGCCGCCGACCTGCACTTCGCTAACGCCAGGGCCGGGGTGGACATTTGGGAGACCGTAGCGTATGTAGCACCTTTGAAGGCCCGCGCTGGCATCAATGTGTGGAAGGGGGCCGAGCGTCTCGCTGCGGCCGAGCCGGAGTTGGTGAATGAACCCGAGGAGGCGGCCGAGTTCGGCAAGCTTCCAGCAAAAGCGTCTAAAGCATCGTCATACCGATCTTGGCAGAAGGCTTTCAAGACACACCTTTATCAGAATCATGGCATCGACCTGCTGCGCTGCCCTGGGCTGAAGCTCAAGGGTTTGCCAGCAGAGAGTGAATCGGATTTCCGGGTCAGGGTCAGGGAGGCGGCCCGGGAGAAGCGCGACGCGGGCCTCGAGAAGCTGCGCAAGAAGTACACACCCAAATTGGCAACCTTGCAGGATCGCATACGTCGAGCCGAGGAGAAAGTCGGTCGCGAGAAGTCACAATACGATCAGCAGAAGATGCAGACCGTTATCTCGGTGGGTGCGACCGTGCTCGGCGCACTGCTTGGCAGAAAGGTAGCCAGCGTGGGGACGGTGGGCCGCGCAACGACCTCGGCTCGCGGCTTCGGTCGTACGGCTAGGGAGAAGGGTGATATAGGGCGGGCCAAACGAGATCTAGCTGCACTGTATGAGAAGCTGGCCGATCTGGAAACTGAGTTCGAAGAAGAGGTCAACCTGTTCGGCGAACGGATGGATCCGGCCAACTTCGAGATCACCACGACAGTCGTGCGACCTCGCAAGACCGACATAAACGTTGGCAATTTCTGCCTGGCCTGGCTGCCACACTGGTTGACAGAAGACGGCATCGCAGAGGCCGCCTTTGAATGAAGACGGCCGGTCCCCACGGACCGGCCGTTCACTTCATTGTCGGTTCACACCCGTGTTCACTTCTTGAGCACGAACGTCACCTTCATGTTGACACGGAACTGCTTGATCTTGCCGTCCTTGACGTCGACCTTGAAACCATCGACCCAAGCGCCCTGAACGTTCTCCAGAGTTTCGGATGCCCGCTCTACACCGCTTGCGACCGCATCGTCGAAGCTCTTCTTCGACGTAGCACTGATCTCCGTTACTCGTGCGACAGACATTGCGTACCTCTCGTTCAGTTCTAGTAGGTGATCACTGGCGGCAGCTTGCCGGCTCCATCGATCCAGTTCTGAACCACTTTGGCGCTGGGCGCCATGCGGGTCAGTTTCTTAG
The DNA here is from genome assembly GCA_039584755.1 of Gemmatimonadota bacterium. Taxonomy (GTDB): domain Bacteria; phylum Gemmatimonadota; class Gemmatimonadetes; order Gemmatimonadales; family GWC2-71-9. Next base: position 1,308 of record JBDGXD010000221.1, on the reverse strand, counting down.
CCTCGTTCACCTCTTTCATCTTCGTCGCGAGGTTCTCGGCATTGCGATTGCGGAGTTCCTTGATCGTGTCAACGCCCGCAGCCTCCAACAGTTCGGAATACTCCGAGCCCACACCCGAGACTCTCATCAGGTCGGCGAGGTTGGTCCACTTGAGCAACTGATTGGCACTGATACCGGTCGTGCCGCTCACCGAGTCCCTGCCCTTCGGCGTCTTGCACAGTTCCAACAGATCATTCGTGGTCGCTATCTTCGCCGCTGAGAGCTTCTCGGCGAAAGCCGGGCCAATTCCTTCGATGTCCTTGATGTTGTAACTCATGTCTGCTTCCCTTTCTTGGGTCGTATTGGTGTTATACCGATTGACTGACCAGACGACGCTGTCGGTCAGCTCGAGAATCCCTACTCGTTGTCAGTTGTCACTCCCGCCAAATGTGTCGCACGAGCGGGGATCGCCCGTCGCCAGACCTCTTCTGAACCACTCCACCCGCTGCGCGGATGACCCGTGGGTGAACGCGTCCGGGTTGATGCGGCCGGTGGCCTGTCGCTGTATGCGGTCGTCTCCCACGGCCGACGCAGCAGCCAGCCCCTCCTCGACATCACCGCGCTGCAGGATGTCCCTGCGGCTCGTGGAGTACCCCCAGACGCCGGCATAGCAATCGGCTTGCAGCTCCATGCGAACCGACAGCTCGTTGGCTAAATCGGGACGTTGTTGTTGTACGTGCCGGACCTCATTGGCGGTACCCATGACTTTCTGAACGTGATGACCCACTTCGTGGGCGAGCACGTATGCCTGGGCGAAGTCGCCCGGCGCACCGAACCTCCGCTGTAGCTCCTCGAAGAAGCTGAGATCGATATAGACCCTCTCATCACCGGGACAATAGAATGGTCCGGCCGCCGCCTGCGCGAATCCACAGGCCGACCGCACCTCGTCACGGAAGAGCACCAGCCTCGCATCGCGATACGACGTCCCCAGTTGAGGCAACAAGGCTGCCCAGGTTGTCTGCGCGTCATCGAGCACCCACGACACGAAGTCGACGAGAATCTCTTCCTCCGCGGTGGATTCCACGCTCATGTCCATAGAAGGACCTACGTCCCCGGACACGAGCCCCAGCATGCTGGTGAGGTCCTGACGGAACAGCAAACTCAGTACTATCACAATCAGCATACCACCCAGACTGAGCTTGCCACGGCCCGCCAGCGGCACACGACGCTGTCGCGCACCGCGGCGGTCCTCCAGGTTCCTGCTTCTGCTACCGCGTTTCCATCTCATCTACGGGGTTCCAGTTGGGGTCGGGCTACCGGTGGCTACCG
>JBDGXD010000220.1:0-7410 GCA_039584755.1 Gemmatimonadota bacterium | reverse complement strand
GAGGCGATAGACAAAGGAGTCCTGGATCCAGGCCGATTGGCGAGCTTTCGGAAACTCCAAGCCGAGGCCGCGCACGAGTTGCGCAAGACAGATCCGCTAGCTCGCGCGGCTGCTCTGTCGGATTGGAAGACCGCAATGAAAACCATGAAACACCACCCGAAGTACAAAGGGCGACGGTGAAGTTTGCACCGGTGACGTAGGGTGGAACTATGGTAACGCCAGTGACCGACGCTGACTGAAGGGTGTAGCAAGAGTATGAAACAGGTAGACATCATCGGTGCAGTCGTGGTGCACATGATCTACCTCATGTGCATCCTCATCTTCTGCGCCCGACTAGTCAAAGAGCCACGGGTAGAACATTGGTTGGGCCTCGTGTTGATGCTGGCATCGATCCCTCTGATCTACCTCTTGGTGATGACAGGAACGTACGCGAGACCGCCACTCTACTACGTGCAGGTCTCCTTGATGATCGTTTTCTTGATCGTCGAGTTATTGCTGGACTACGTGTTTAAGATCAAGTTTCGTCAGGAGCGGTGGATGGCCGTCCTGTATATCATGCTCTTTTTCGGAGCCACCGGTGGGATGCTCGGTGTGGCCGCCACTGCGGGACCGATATGGACGGTGTCCGCAGTCAGCTTGTTCCTGACAATGGCGGTCCTAGCCTTTGTTCAGCGTGCAAAGACCGGTATGTAACATATGGTGCCAACGATTATTAGGCCCACCTGAAGGCCACCCATCAGATTCTATGCACCGAAGGAGTAACCCATGGACATGCCCCAGCCATCAGCTGGCCACCTGCTCCTGGAGAAACTGTCCGGATCCTGGGAGGGAGAGGAGACCATGCACTCCTCCCAGTGGGACCCGAAGGGCGGGGTCGCATTCGGAAGAAACAGACACCAGCTAAGCCTCGGTGGATTCGCCCTCCTTTCCGACTACGAACAGGAGCGTGATGGCGCGATCACGTTCACCGGACACGGGGTTTACACGTATGACCCGAACGAGGACCGCTACTCCCTCCACTGGTTCGACTGTATGGGTTCACCTCCCGAGGTTTTCGTTGGAGGTTTCGCCGGTGATGTTCTCACCCTCGCCCACGGCGGCCCCGGAATGCACGCCCGCATGACGTACGACCTCTCTACGCCCGGGACCATGAAAGGGATGATGGAAATGTCCCCAGATGGAGCGGAGTGGAAGGTCCTTCTTGAAGCAGTTTACAAACGCACAGCTCAAACGCAGGGACATTAGGCAGCACAAGATCGGACCGGATCAGCGGGTGAACGGCCAGCGAGACCTCTTCCAAGAACTAGGGAGGCTAGAGATGAAGCGTGTAATAGTGCGTTACAAAGTCAAGCCTGACAGGGTAGCCGAAAACGTCGAGTTCGTGAAGAACGTATTCGCCGAGCTTGCGAGCACAGCACCAGATGGCCTTCGTTACGCGACATTCCAGGCAGACGATGGCGTATCGTTCACCCACGTCGCGTCGATTGAGACGGCGGACGATAGCAACCCGTTGGCGGCGACCGCAGCGTTCAAGAAGTTCCAGGCGGAAATCAAGGACCGATGTGAAATCCCACCCGCTGCAACTGCAGTGGACGTTGTCGGCAGCTATCGATTCATGGACTGACCGGTTGGCCATCGGGAGCATCGTGGGAACGAAGCGGCTGTTACTGCGGCAGTTTCGAGACAGCGACATTGATGCCTACGCCGCCATGTGTGCGGACCCCGAAGTCATGCGTTACCTGGGCGCACGCTCGGTTCTCAGTCGGAGCGATGCCTGGAGACAAATGGCAATGTTCGCCGGCCATTGGCAGCTGCGCGGTTTCGGTATGTGGGCCGTGGAGGAGCGGGCAAGTGGTTCGCTGGTGGGCCGTGTCGGTCTTCACTTTCCGGAAGGCTGGCCCGATCGCGAGCTTGCCTGGACGCTTGCTCGTCCGTACTGGGGCCGTGGCTTCGCACTAGAGGCCGCACGAGCCGCGCTGGCATATGCATTCGGCCCACTCGAATGGCACCGGGTAATCAGCTTGATTGATCCGGACAACCGCCGCTCGATCCGACTAGCAGAGCGTCTTGGGGAACAGCTTGAAGGCGAGGTCACTCTAAGAGGATATTTTCTGTCTGTCTATGCGATTGAACGTGATATGTGGCGTGCTGTCTAACCCGCTCTGCAGAGCTATCGCGTAGGCATATGACCCACGGTGATGAGCAGTGACTGACCTGACGACTCTACCAAACATCGGCGACAAGCTCGCTGCTGAATTACAGCGAGTGGGTGTTACCAGCGCAGAGCAGCTAGTCGAGTTGGGCAGTGTGGAGGCGGCCATTCGGATCACGCGAGGGCGGGCTCACACTGGCTACAACATGCTGTACGCTCTCGAAGGCGCGATTCGCTCCGTGCGGTGGCATTCAATTCCCAAAGAGGATCGGGTCCGCGTGCGAGCCGCGTACGACGAGCGGTTGTCCGGCGGCTGAATGGACCGCCGTCTAGCGGAGTATGAATCGGCAGTCTTTCAACGACGTTTGGCTTGTGAACTGGTGGGTTAGACTAACACTGTGAGGTGCTGACATGGGTGGCGCGGCGACCGAGCAGACCTTGGTGATGGGTCTGGCACATGTCACGAAGTATGCGCGGGCATGCGAAGCGCGTCCGAACTCAGAGGTTTTCGACATGCTCTCGGAGTACTACGACGTGGCTGCGCGGTTCGCTGCCGCGGCCGGAGGGCGTGTCGTCAAGTGGATGGGTGACGGCGTGCTGCTGGCTTTTCCCGACGGCGCCGCTAGGAGCGCCATCAGTGCCCTCGAAGAGTTTAGGTCTGCAGCGAGCGAATTGTGGCGCGACTTCGATGCAAACTGTGCTGTCGAGATCAACGTACATGTTGGCCGCGTGGCCGCTGGTGATTTCGGACAGGGAGTTGACCGGCACTTTGACGTCGTGGGGAAGGCAGTGAACGAACTGTTCGTGATGCCTTGGGACGGACTACGCCTGTCTGCCGAACTGCAGGCCTTGCTCGAGGCATAGTTTAGGCGAGGTCCATATGCTCAGCGTGACAAGCCGTACGGGGTGGTTGCTGATCGGAGAACGGAATGCTCAGCAAAGCAGAAGTCCTATTCCGTCGCCAGGCTGACCGCGGCTCCTTTCCCGGCGGTCAGCTGGTGGTGCGCGTACGGGGCGAGGAGTTACTCAACATCTCCGTCGGTGTCGCGAGTGGGTGGCGCGACGATGAAGGTGCGCCGATCCCCGTGACCGGCGTGACTCCGTTCCAGGTCATGTCGGCATCAAAGCCGCTGGTGGCGTTCGCGATTGCGATTCTCGAGGACCGCGGCCTGGTCGACGTGGAGCGGCCCGTGGCGCATTACGTTCCGGAGTTTGGAAGTGCAGGCAAAGGCGAGATTACGGTGCTAGACGTGCTGACGCACCGCAGCGGTGTGATCGTGCCTCACTTGTGGGACTCGCACACGATGTGGCCGGACTGGGATCGGGTGCAACAGACCATCTGGGACGCGCGGCCTCGCTACCGTCGCGGAACGCCCGCCTATCATCCCTATGAATTCGGTTGGATTCTCGCGGAGATAGTCCGTCGGGTCACGGAGCAGCCAATCGACCTATTCCTCGAGGATGTGCTTCCGGAGTCGCTGAGATCGCTGCGGTTGAGACGGTCGCATGATGACGCTGCAACAGTCGCTCACACGTATTGGCTCGGCCCGAAACGACTGCGGCTCGGTGGCCACGACGTGGCCGCCGGGTTCGAGGAGAGGAACAACGCACCACAGACAATCACGAACCTTGTCCCGGGCGCGTCCATGACCACCAACGCATCCACGTTGGCTGAGTTCTATGAGATGCTGTTGGCTGGTGGCACCACCGCAGACGGAGTGCGTCTCATCCGGTCGGGCACCCTGGAACGCTATCTCTCCGCCAATGTATCCGGCTACGACCGTGTGTTGCGGTCGTACTTGGTTCTTGGCCGAGGCTTCCTGTTGGGTTGGCGCGGCCCTCACCCCTACGGGCTGTGGGACTCGCGCACGTGCGTCGGCCATGGTGGCGGCTTCTGCGTGGCGGTGTTCGGTGACCGTAGCACAGGCGCAGCCATTTCCATACTCACAAACGGCAACAGAGGGCTATGGGATGTGTTTCGCAGATTCTCTCCCCTGAGCGGTGCAATTAGGAGGGCAGTCTAGCTGAGACCGGGACCAATACCGGGACTCCAGAACCAAAGAGGAGTGAGGTGAATATGATGGCTCTCGCACTTTGGATGGCACTACAGGCATCTCTGTGGATTCCGTCAGCGACCTTCAGTATTACGCATGCTCTACCGGGCGACACGACTATGCAGGCGGATTCGTCAGCCGAAGAGATAGTTGCCAGGTACCTCGATGCCATCGGTGGAGCCGATGCCGTGAAGGCGGTAGCCAGTAGGCGGATTACCTACTGGGTCCACATGTTTGGCAGCGACCCATACCTGATGGAACGATCTTGGACCAGGTCCGGCAGCATGCGGTCGGGCCGGCCCGGAGCTACCACGTACACACTCACCGAAGGAGAGCGGTCGTGGCGGGTTAGCCCCGAGGACCGACGGGAGTTGCCTGCTGTCGTGGCCGGATCGATGAGCAAGCTGGCGGACATCGACGGACCTCTCGTAGACCCGACCGAAAAGGGTGTGACCCTGGCATATTCAGGTTTGGTGCACTACGACATGACGGATTTGCACCAGGTCACGGCGACATTCGCTGATGGAGTTCAATGGCAGTTCTCCTTCGACGTGCGCACGGGTCTTCTCCGCAAGATGACGCAGCCGTCTTTCAGATTGTTGAACGACCAGGTCAGCCGGGGGCCTGACGCGCACCATCACTACTACGACTATCGCGCTGTCGGATCAGTCGTATACCCGCACCATTGGATCCAGACCACCGACGAGCACACGCACCTGTTTGTTGTCGAGGATATCGCGGTACGCCGAACAGTGAGGCCATGAACGACGATGGCATCGAGATCACTGAGATGATTACTGAGAGCGAACCCAACGAAACCTTCGAGTCGATCCCAGGCTGGTTGCGGGGCGTGCCCATCGATCGGGTAATCCGAATTGATGTTGGTCTGGAGGGCAATTGGAGCGAAACAGTTAGACACGTGTGGACGCCGGAGACAGGCTTTACCGGCTTCGAGCAAGTCGTGCGCAGTCACCCGGAGTACCTGCCGGCGTTGGAACTGTATTTCGCCGATGGTTGGATCGGCATACGCTGTTTCCGTGTCAGCGATGGTCAGAACGTACTTGACGAAGCCAAGGCTCGTCAGTTGGTGGAGGTATGCGATGGACTCCGGGCACCGACGGAAGACTGAGTGGGCAATGTAGCAGGTGCTTACGGCATCAGGAGCCAGTCGAGCAACACCGCGGTCATGGCCTTGGCACCGACTAGTATTGCTCCTTCGTCGGCCACGTAGTCGGGACTGTGAGGCATCCCGACCGTCCCGGTGGTGGGATTGCTCACGCCGAGGAAGTACATCACGCCCGGGACCTCATCCTGGAACGAACCGAAATCTTCGCTGAATGCGGGCGGAACTCCCTGCAGCTGCAATACCGCTTCGTCGCCCAACACGGAGCGGATGTTTGTGTTGGCCCGGTACACGAGTGACGAGTCGTTAGTCACGCCGTCCATTACCCGGTCGCGGTAGGTTGGCTCGACGGTGACGCCTGCGAGTCGCAGGTTTTCCAGCCTATCGAGAATGGCCGCCTTGGCCTGCGCGCGCACGTCGGGGTTCGCCGTTGTGACTTGAGCCTGTACGACGCGGCGGCTACTGCCAGCCGTATTCCGGCCCGGGAATGCCTGTGCCAAGAGAAAGCCGTCGGGTGCAGACTGCGCTGCTTCCTGCAGCGATATGTTACTCACACCGGTAATGAGCGTTCGCACTGAGTCGGCGGCGGCATCGAGGTCGCCGCTGCCAGAGACCACTACTCGTACCACGTCGCGGCCGGCCATCATCCCCCCGGCCTTGGTTCCCAACTGGCCCACGGGTAGGGGTGCGGTGTGCACCGCGTAAATGGCGTCCGGCTTGGCGGTACCGAACACATCGTCGGCAAGCATGGCACGCGCCCCGGTCGCGTTCTCTTCGGCAGGCTGGAATACGAGCATCACCGACCCTGCGAGCTCGTCGCGTACCTCTGCGAGGCCTTCGGCAATAGCGATTCCCACCGTGACGTGCACATCGTGCCCGCAGATGTGGCGCACGCCGGGGGTAAGCGACTGGAACTCGACGGGGTCCGGCGCGTTCGAATGCACCGCATCCATGTCGGCCCGAAATGCGATCGTGGCGCCCGGCTTTGCTCCGTGGAGCATACCGACGACACCGAAGCCACCTACACCTGTCCGAACCTCGAAGCCCAACGCATTCAGCCGGTCGGCTATTACACTAGCCGTGCGCTCTTCAGCACCGGATACTTCGGGATGCTGATGCAGGTCCCGACGGAACGCGATCAGTTCTGCTTCCCTGATCGTGAGCTGCTCGGTCACTTGGGCGTACAGTGAATCGAATGCGGACTGCTGCGCGTGGAGCGGGTTAGCGATCAATACGGCTACGACAAGCGCGGATGGCGTGAGATACTTGTTCATTGGTGGCTCGTGTTTAGTATGTGTGCAACTACGTGGCCGGATCGAAGGAAGTTTCTCGAGGGAGGGCTCAGGCTACAATACGTTGTACGCTCTCGAAGACGCGATTCGACGCATGCGGTGGCACGCGCGTTGAGCTCTCCCCCCTGGGAAGCCGATCGACTGCTGACGCTGGAAGGTGCTCGCGCGATCATCGGTGCTTCCTTCCCCGAGGTCGATTTGCAAAGGCTGGAGTACCTCGGCTCGGGCTGGGAGTTCGATGCCTATCTCACAGCTGACAGCTGGGTGTTTCGGTTCCCGCGTCGCGCGTGGTGCGAACGCCTCTTTGAGTCAGAGCGCCTGGTCCATGAACTGGTCTCCCCGGTGCTAGGGCCGAGCGTCGCTATCCCCAACGTCGAGTTGATGGGAGAGCCCAACCAGGGATTCCCATATCGCTTCGCAGGGCACCGCTTCATTTGCGGCGTGCCAGCCGACCAAGTCAATCCAAGTGTAGATCCGACGCTGGCGAAGGGAATCGGAAGAGCCCTTGCCGCGATCCACTCTATCCCGGAGGCGGATGCTCGAGCGGCCGGGGTTGTCGAGTTGGACATGGAAGAAGAGGGTCGCTTGGAGTGGTTGCAGCGGGGGTTGGAGTACGCCTCAGGTCTGCGTGGAATCGATCCCACGATCGATCCGGCGCTGGATTGGGCGGGACGAGTTTCGCTACCGTCCCCTCACTACGAGGGTCAGCTTAGATTCATCCACCACGACCTGTCTCCGGAGCACTTGATCGTCGATCCGGACACTGGTGAGCTAGCTGGAATCCTCGAT
>JBDGXD010000219.1:0-7414 GCA_039584755.1 Gemmatimonadota bacterium | reverse complement strand
CACTTCTTCATTTGGCTTCCAGTCGAAAAATGCATGACTTGCCCCTCCGATCTGGACGTATTCTACTATCTGGCCTGCGGCTGCAAGCGCATCCATGTAAGCTTTGACACCTTCATCGGTGATAATGGGATCATCTACACCCCTCGTGAGATAATGCGGTATCGACCGCTCACTCGCGTCGGGGATGTGGTTTATCGGGGATATGGCACGTATCGCTGCAGGGTCAGCATTTGCCAAATCCAAGAGCTCGAGCGTCTCCGAACCTTCGAACGTAAACACACCGTAGCTGGGAGCAGCCGCCTTGATTGCCGACATCACCTCAGTGCGAACCTGCTCGACGGTTTTGTCTTCAGGCAAATACGAAGGCATATACTCAAAGACACCCGGTGTTTCGCCGAACCCCCTGCTGCCAATCATGTCAGCCATGTTGGCTGCGACTGCTGAAAGATGGCCGCCTGCACTATCACCCGTAACGGCTATTCGCTCGGGGTCCCCGCCATATTCTTCTGCATGTTCCATTATGTGTGCAATTGCTCCGTACACATCTTCTATCAAGTCGGCCATGGTGTTGGCCGTCTGGTCACCATCGAGAGTCCCGTTCCAACGGTAGTCAATGCTGACAACGACATACTTGCCGCTCTTCACCAGCTGTCGCGCCTGCCCACGCATTATGTCCTCATCGTTGGTGCTCCATCCGCCGCCATGTATGATGACGATTATGGGTAGATCTTTCGCTCCCTCAGGTGCATAGACATCATATTTGAGCGGTTTTACGCCCGGTTTGGCGTAAACGACATCGTGAGTTACGGTGAATCCTTCCACAGCGGATGCTTCGATGAAGTAGGCCCCGACATGTTTGTCCTGATCGACAGTGACTTCCAGTGTAGAGACCGAGGGAGTGTCATGGTACATCGCCCCCCACGGCCCCGGCACTGTGTAGTACAATGCATCCACCGCAAAACCGCGATCGGGTGTGGCGGTGATTGTGATGACCGTCCCTTTAGCGTACTTGCCATCTGCCGGGAGTGCGGGATCCAATGTGACGGAACCGTGCATCGATTCATCGAGGGTTACTGTGAATTCGGCAGTTTGAGCTGATCCCTGACTCGTTCCTGCAGGTAACATCAGTAGAGTGACAATAAGACTGCGTTCCAGGGTGGTCGAGATTTCCTTGGCATTACATGCTGAGATGGCCAGCAGGAAAGTCGAGAGAATCAGAAGAGTTCTATTCTTGATCATGTTCTTTGGCTCTTTACTGACAGATTGATGACTTCAAAGGGATCTCTGCCGGCTCTCACCGCAGAAACGCCTCCGGCAGACCCCCGTCGACGTTGATGATCTGTCCCGTCGTCTTAGCAAGACGCTCACTCACCAGAAGGAAGATTGCCTCGGCCTGATCGTCCGGCGTTATCGGCATCTTCGTAAGCGTGCGCGCGGCATAGAAATCCGCCAGGCGCTGCGTGAGCGCCTCAGTGTCTTCGCCTTCGTTGTGCGGCAGATCGTACTTGGCTAGCGATGCGATGACGCGGTCCCTCGGAAACATCGCGCTGCCCTCGACCACCGTCGCTGGCGCGACGCCGTTGACACGGACGAGCGGGGCGAGCTTCACCGCTAGCTGGCGGACCAGGTGATTGGCAGCGGCCTTGCTCGCATCGTAGGCGTAGCTGCCCGCTTTGGGTACGACCGCGTTCACGCTGGTCGTGATGACCATGCTGCCGGGAAGCTCCTGGCTCCGCCAGATCTTGTTGGCTTCGTCCGCAAGCAGATACGAGCCCGTGACGTTCACGCGGAAGGAATCCTCCCAGCTAGAATCGGGAATCTGTCCGCTGCTGTCGGAGCTGATGTAAAGACCCGCGGTTGCTATCACGTGATCGAGGCCGCCGTAGGCGAGGATCACGTCCTCGAGTGCCGTGCGAATGGAAGCGCGATCGGTCGCGTCCGCTCCCAGCGCAATAACGTCTCCGGAACCCGAAATGCCCGTGCCGGCTGCACCGATTCCCTTGCCGGTGTGCGCCAGCATTCCGTCCGCCGTGTTCCGGGCGGCATCGCGATCGAGATCCACAGCCGCCACAACAGCGCCTTCCCGAATCAGCCGGTCGGTGACCTCGCGGCCGATACCGCTTCCCGCTCCAACGACGAGGGCGATCTGCCGCGCCAGTTCTTTTTCGGCAGGCATCCGCCTGAGCTTGGCCTCCTCGAGCGCCCAGTACTCGATGTCGAAGGCCTCCTGCCTCGGCAGCGCCGTGTATTCGGACACGGCCTCGGCGCCGCGCATCACTTCGATCGCGCACTTGTAGAACTCGGCAGTGACGCGGCTCTCGCTCTTGGACTTGCCCCAAGCGATCATCCCGATTCCCGCAATCAAAACAACCGTCGGGTCTCCGCCGCGCATGGGTGGTGAGCCGTCGCGTCTGCAGGCCTCGTAGTATGCCGTGTAATCTCTGCGATACTCGTCCAGGCCATCGTTCAGTTTGAGTTTCAGGGCGTCGAGCTGCTCGCTCTGCGGATTCCAGTCCACGTACAGCGGCTTGATCTTCGTGCGCAGGAAGTGATCGGGGCAGGAGGTACCGAGTTCTGCCAGCCGAGGCGCGTTCTCGGCGCATACGAAGTCCAGCACCTCGTCGCTCATCTCGACCGTGGCGATCAGCCGCTTATTGCGACTGAGCTTTCCCCGCAGCCAGGGCAACAGATCGACCAGGATAGCCCTCCGTGCGTCGGCCTGCAGCGCGGGGTATCTGGAACCTCCGAAAGTCTTCTGGCCCTCATCGAAGCGCTCCAGGTAGGCAGCGGCCTGATCGATGAGCCGCAGCGTCAGCAGATAGCACTCCTTATCGTCATCGGCCCAGTTGATGATCCCGTGCCCACCCAGCATGACGCCACGTGCCCTCGGATGATCGCGGCAGATCTGCTGCAGCTTCAGGCCGAGCTCGAATCCCGGCCGCTGCCAATCGACCCACACGATCTCGTCGCCATAGATCTCACGGGTCAACTCCGGTCCGTTTGCAGCCGTGGCAATGGCAATGCACGAGACTGGATGCATGTGGTCCACATGCGCGTACGGTATGAAGCTGTGAAGCGGCGTGTCGATGCTCGACGCCCGTGGATTGAGATCGAACGTCGTGTGCGCATACATCGCCACCATCGCGTCCTCGGCGGGCGCCTTCGGGCCGCGCTCGTCGAATCCGTCGTAGACCTGCTGCAGTGCCAGGAGCTTGTCCTGATAGAGCGACGCGAAGTTTTCCTTCTTCGACGTATAGAGGTCGCCGCCCGAGCCCTTCACCCAAAGGACATCGGCCGTTGCTCCGGTGAGGGGATCTTTCTCCTCGAGCTTGGAGGAGGTGTTCCCTCCGCCAGTGTTCGTGATCCGCCAGTCGCTTCCGAGGAGATTGGACCGGTAGACCAGCCGCTCGACCGGATCGAGTTTCTCCGCAACTGCGTCGTCCCAGAGATTCTCGACGAAATTAGAAGATGCGGCAGCGATCTTTGTCTGCATGACAGTCGGTATCAGTTGAAATCGGGTAAATATACCTTCAGTTGGCTTGATGCTGCGGAGACATCACGAATGCTCATACCGGCCGGCAGGTCTCCCATCGTTCGCGCCTGGATCAGGAGATTCCCCAGCGCGGTGGCCTCGACCGGACCTGCCACCACTTCGCGCCTGCAGGCGTCGGCCGTGAGTTCGCAAAGCAGCTCATTCTGCGATCCACCCCCGATGAGGTAGATTCGATCGTACGCGGTTCTCGTGATGCGTTCGAGTTCGACCAGCGTACGCCGATAGCTCGCTGCAATGCTCGAGAGGATCGCTAGAACGATTTCACCGCGGGTCCCCAGCTTCTGCAGGCTGTGCTCGCGGCTATAGGCGTGGATGCGATCTTCCATCGGACCTCGCGGGAGGAAGCGATCGTCTTCGAGATCCATGGGCCTGTTGCTGTATGCGTGCCCGCCCGTACGTACCGCCGCTCTCGCTTCGCGCTCCAGATGCCCCCAGTCAATCCGGCTCGATGCGCTCCATTCCCGCACACACTCCTGCAGCACCCAGAGTCCGGTGAGGTTCTTCAAGAAGCGGATTGTGCCATCTAGGCCAGCCTCGTTCGTGAACCCCGCCTCGCGCGCGACATCCGTCAGGAGCGGAGTACGTCGCTCCACGCCCATCAAGGACCACGTTCCGCAACTGATGAAAGTCCAGTTCTCAGCCGGCCCGAGCGCGGGAGCGGCTGCGACGGCGCTGCCGGTGTCGTGCGAACAGGTCGCCATGACTTCCACCCGCGGGTCCTGCAACGCCGAACCGAGTCGGGTTCCGGATGGGGTAATCTCCGGCCATAGAGACATGTCCAATCCGAACTTCTCCATGAGCGAAGCAGACCACTGCCTGGTGTTCACGTCCATCATCTGCGTTGTGCTGGCCATGGAGACTTCGACCGCCCGGCGGCCCGAGAACCGATAGTTGAAGTAGTCAGCAATAGGGAGTTGAAACGCGGCACCGCCGTAGCCCTCGTTCTGCGCGTCGGCCAGGACCTGGTACAGCGTGTTGAAAGGGAGAAACTGAATGCCCGTCGCGGCGTAGATCCTGCCCGCGGGCACAACCTCTAACGCGCGCTGCATGACACCTGCGGTGCGCGGGTCTCTGTAGCAGTGAGGATTCCGGACGGGGGCGCCCGAGTCGTCGAGCGAGACATAGTCGACGGCCCATGAGTCCACCGACAGGCTCCTGAGCCCGGGAGCGACCGCCCTCGCCTGTTCGAGCCCCGTCAGGAGCTCCGCCCACATCGCGTCGATGTCCCAGAACAGATGGTCGTCGAATTCCAGGACCGGCGTAGTGAACCGGTGCAGCTCATTCAACTCGAGCTTGGGCCCGCTGAGCGTGCCCAGGAAAGCCCGGCTCGTCGACGCGCCCAGGTCGAACGCGAGATAGGACCTGGGCTGCTCGGAACTCATAGGCTCTTGGGTGGGACGTAGGCGCTCGATGTTCGGGCTCGAGCAACTTCATCGCGGTATCCGGAATCGCGAAACGCTCCAACGGGATCGAGCGCCCCGCCGCCCCTCAGCCGCGCTTCCGCCGCAAGCGATCGCACGTCCGTCTCGTACCCATCGGTCAGCGCACGCTCCGCCATCATCACGTCGTTCGCCTGCTGGAATTCGGCGAGCCGCGCGCGATCCACCAGAAGCGCGCGCGCATAGGCGTTCTGCAGGGCCATGACGCTCTGTAAGAGTGCTTCGATCGGATCCTTCACGTTGTGGCTCTGATCGATCATGTACGCCGGTTTGAACTCACCGCCGAGTTCCAGCCTGGCGTCCACCAGCTCGTTGAAGATCAGGAAGAGCTGATAGGGTCGGATGGAGCCGGTGGTTAGATCGTCGTCGCCGTACTTGGAATCGTTGAAATGAAATCCTCCGAGTTTGCCGGCCGTGATGAGCCGTGCGACTACCATTTCGACGTTCGTGTTCGGGAGGTGATGCCCCAGATCGACCAGGCACGAGGCCCTCTTGCCCAGAGCTTGCGCGAGCATGAGCGAAGAGCCCCAGTCCTGCACCACCGTCGAGTAGAAGGCTGGTTCGTAGGGTTTGTGCTCTGTGAACAGCTGCCAGCTCTCGGGGAGGCGCGAGTAGATCTCCCGCAGACTCTCGAGCACGCGCTCGTAGCTGTGCCGCAGGTGTGCTTGTCCGGGGTAGTCCGATCCATCGGCCAGCCAGATAGTGATGGCTTTGGAGCCCAGCTTCTGACCGGTTTCGATGACGTGCAGGTTGTGGGCGATGGCCTGTTCCCGTACCGCCGCGTCTGTATGACCGAGCGAGCCGAACTTGTAGCTGAGCGGCTGTCCGGTCTGATCCTGGAAGGTGTTCGAGTTGACGGCGTCGAAGCCGAGCCCGAGCTCGCCGGCGCGGTCGACGAGTGCTTGCGCGTCGTCCGGTTCGTCCCACGGGATGTGGAGCGAGACGCGCGGCGCCGCCCCCGTCAGACGGTTGACGACCGAGATGTCTTCCAGCTTCTCGTAGACATCGCGGGGCTCACCAGCACCGGGGAATCGTCCAAAGCGCGTGCCGCCCGTACCGAGGGCCCAGGATGGAATTGCGACCTCGAATGTCCGGATCTGCTCCACGACCTGCTCAAAATCGAGATTCCGCGCGGCCAGCTGCGTTGTGAGATGTTCGGCATCCCGGCGGTGCGCGGCGAGCTTCGCCTGGTTGCTTTGCTGGATCAGTTCCGACTCGATCATTCTTCTATCGTGCTTTGAGCAGCATCTTCTTTGACCATCCAGAACGGCGCCGTGGCAAACCAGAGCAGGGCGCCGACGGCCATCAGCACCGCGTGCGTGTCCCAGGTCAGCGTCCCCGAGAAAACGAGAAACGCCGGTACGACGGTCAGTCCAAGCCCGACGAATGATCCGGCCTTCAGTAAATATCTCATGCGTTGTCCCCTGCGTACTGTTCGGCCTGCGCCCTACCGGGAGCACGTTGCTGCGCGAAGCTGAGCGCGACGTAGATCGCCGTGGCGATGAACCAGCCGGGCAGACCCAGGAAGAAAATCTCCAGGCCCCAGACGGCGTTGATCACCCAGCAGGCCGCGAGCGTGAGGCCCCAGGACGCCGCTGCCGGCCAGCTGAAGGCGACTTCTTTCCAGTCGGCATAGTCCTGGCGCAGCCCCAACCGAGGTAACAGCCAGAAGTCTGCAAAGATCACAGCGCCCATCGGCATCAGAATGAGGCCATAGAGGGCCACGAAGTCGAGCAGCCGCATCATGAGCGCCGGGAAGAGCGCCGCGACCGAGGTGATGGCGCCGACGGCGAGTGTCATTTTCCAGCGTTTCCAGTTCGGCGTGATCGTCTGCAGGGCGAGCCCGGCGCGGTAGATCGTCGGGTTGGCCGTCGTCCACCCGGCGATGACCACGGCGGCGAGTCCGGCTATGCCCGCCCCCAGATAGGCGATTGGGCCCGGCGCGATCTCTCCGGAGTTCTGAATCGCCAGCGCGACCAGTATGCCTGAGGCGATCCACGCCACGTAGTGCCCCAGGTACATGCCGAACGCGCTGAAGAAACCGTACTGCCATTTCTTCGCGTATCTCAGAATCGTGAGATCCGCCATGCCGATGTGCATCGCCATGTTGGTGAACCAGGCGAAGAACGTGATGTGCCAGAACGAGAAGTGGACGCGGCCCTCGAGCGGAGCGCCCGTCCAGATCTTCTCGTTCGCCACCGCCCAGAGATCGTCCAGCGAATTCACACCCAGCTGCGGAAGCACGGCGACTCCGCAGGCAACGAACACGAGGAACATCCACGGCGCGGCCACCTTCGAGAACCGGGCGATCTGTTTGAAGCCCAGGATGGCGAGCAGTGTCACGACCGAGCCGACCACTAGCACCGTGACGACCCAGCCTACGGTGTTCGGATAGAGATCGCTCAGCCCAGGCATCGCGATG
>JBDGXD010000218.1:0-11576 GCA_039584755.1 Gemmatimonadota bacterium | reverse complement strand
TTGGATGCTCTCGTTAGCCTCCACTGCGACGCGACTCACGTGCTTCTGGAGAGTTCTATTCGTAGCCGCCATCGGTATGATCGTCGCGTTGAACGATGACGTTCTCCAAATGTCTTTCGGACCTCAGGCCAAGGATTACCTGTACTTTCTTGCTGTCAACAACCTTGTCGCATGGACACTCACGGCCCTGGTGATTGCTAAGATGGTGAGGCCGACGGAAGTGTCAGATTGACGCGCGTGATGGAGATAAAGAAGGGGAAGGAGATCTCCTTCATCTCCTTCCCCCTCTTCCCCTTCTAATCTGGTGAGGTGGTGTGTGGGGCGGCCAACTACCCTCCTATCTCCCCCAGCGCCCAGATAGCCATGCGCCGCACCTCGGAATTCTCGTCCTTCATCGCCTTGGCCAGTGCATCACCCGCGCGAGGATCCTCGATTTCGCCGAGGGCCCAGGCCGCTTTGGCACGGAGCTCTGGCGCCGGGTCATTGAGCAGGACCGCTGTAAGTGGCAGAGTAGCTTCGGCACTCTCGATTTCTCCGAGAGCCCATACTGCCATCTCGCGGGTTTCATTATCGGGGTCGTTCAAGAGCTGAATCAACGCTGCGACCGCTCGTGGACTCTCGATCTCGCCCAACGCCCACACTGCCATGCGGCGTGTCTCAGTGTCGGGGCTGTCCAACACGCTGGTCAATGCATCGACCGCCTCCGGGCTCTCGATCTCGCCCAACGCCCAAGCGGCCTGGCGGCTGACCTCGACGCTGTTGGCTCCGCGGAGCGCAGCTGCGAGTGGCCCAACTGCCCGCAGGTCCTCGATTTCACCGAGCGCCCAGACCGCCATTCCACGGACTTCCTCCGAGTGGTCGTTTACCAGCGCCGCTCCGAGCGCATCTACTCCCTGGGGGCTCTCGATCTCACCAAGTGCCCAGGCGGCCATCTTGCGCACTTCACTCGACTCGTCATTCAACAGCGCCGCGGATAGGGCGTCTACGCCAGCAGCACTCTCGATCTCACCCAGGGCCCATGCCGCGGACTTGCGGACTTCTGCAACCGGGTCATTGAGCAGCGCCGCAGACAAGGCGGCAACCGCGCGTGAGTCGTCGAGTTCACCCAAGGCATGTGCGGCCATGGATCGAATCTCGGCGTCCTCGTCCTGCAGCGCGTCCATCAACGCCCCTACGCTCAGCGTAGACTGTCTCCTGTGCTCCTGTTCCTCGAGAGCGATCTCAGCGGCATGTGCAGCCGCCTCAGCGGCGCCGGCAGCCACCTCAGAAGCGATCTCGGTGGCCATGCGAATAGCGTCGGCTAGCGCGTCGGCGTCAAACTCGTCGGCTCCAGTGTCCCAACTGTAGCCGGTCGCCACCGCCGGCTCGTCATGGGCGTTGGAACGCAGCAACCCCACCGTTGCCAGGGAGGCCGGTATCAACAATGCCGCCAACCCGGCTGCCCACAGCATGGGATTTCCCCACTTGCGGCGCTGGCGACCGCGGGCTGCCAGCGGCAGCGCGATCTCGCTTTCCTCTGCTCCTGTCACTATGCCGGGCCAGAGATCCTCTTCCGGAGTGGCCTCGGTGGGTAGTGCGGCGATGGCATCCACCGTGGCCTTGATCTCGTCCAGCTTCGCCGTGCATCGTTGGCAGGAGTCGAGGTGACGCCGGACGAAACCGTCGGCTTCTGGATTCAACTCGTCGTCGATGAATGGCGACAGTAGCTCTTCAACTACTGAACAGTCTTTGGTCCCCCCGTGGGACTTCTCGTGCGTACTCATTTGAGCAATGCCTCCCGTACGAGCCGTCGGGCCCGGCTCAGTTGACTCTTGACTGTACCTTCTGCGATGTCGGTCATCTCCGCTATTTCCCGGTACCGATAGCCCTCGATATCGTGGAGGATGAGAACCTCCTTGGCTCCCGGAGGGAGTTCCGCGATGGCGCGCTCGAGATCCATCTTCGTCTCGGGCATCGCCTGATGCAGACCTTCTTCGAACATCTCGTAGTCACCGCTAGTGATGACCTTTGCCACACTGCGCTCCGACCTCAGCTGCCCCAGCACAACGTTGGTCCCCAACCGGTGCAACCACGTGCCAAATGCGCTCCGAAACTGGAACGAACTGATCCTCTCCCACGCTCTGACGAAGATGTCTTGTGTGAGCTCTTCGGCTCGCCCGTGGTCGCTCACCATGCGCAGGCACAGCGCATACATATGACGCACGTGGATCTCATAGAGACGCTCAAAGGCGTCGGGCTTTCCGGCCTGGGCTCGACGAATGAGTCCGTCCTCATCCCATACTGCCGGTTTCTCGAGTTTGTCTTTTGCTCTCACCTTGGGCTCGCTGGCTGTGTTCACCCCGGAAGTGAACGGGATCCGACTGAACACATTTTCGAGCACTGGCGCCTGCATTGCAACTCCTCCAGACAAATCCGCTATCGGTGGCTTTCGGAGGTTGGATGCAGGAGGGGGTGAAAATGTTCGAATTGGGGAGCAGGGAGTAGGGAGCAGGGAACGGAATCGGACTGTGGATTGGGTGCCTGGTAGGATGATCAAAGTGTGGCCTCCGCTCCCTGCTCCCTGCTCCCAGCTCCCAGACAAGGAGCCCCGGCCCCAGTCGAGGAACCAAGCGCTCCATGAGGGCGTACAGACTTGATGAAGACGTGCTGACTGCAGTCCATGGCGCTGCTATCTTGCACAGTCCAATCGGAATTGACCTCAACGGCAGAGATGCTTAACCCCGTGAACGATCTTCAGGACCGCCTCCAGGCAGCGCTCGGTGACGCCTACCGCGTCGAGCGGGAACTGGCACGCGGCGGAATGAGCCGTCTGTTCCTGGCTACCGAGGCATCGCTCAATCGTCGGGTGGTGGTGAAACTGCTACCGCCGGAGATGGCGAGTGAAGTGAGTGCCGCGCGTTTCAAACAAGAGATCGAGGTGGTAGCGCAGTTGCAGCACCCCCATGTGCTGCCAGTTCATGCCGCAGGGTCCAGAGAAGATCTGATCTACTATGTCATGCCCTACGTGGCTGGTGAGTCGTTGCGGCATCGACTCAACCAGGAGGGCAAGCTGTCGGTGGAAGAGGCGTCACTGATCTTGACCGAGGTGGCCGACGCACTTGCCTTTGCCCACGAGCGCGGTGTCGTGCACCGGGACATAAAGCCGGAGAACATCCTGTTGCAGCAGGGTCACGCCGTGCTGACCGATTTCGGCGTGGCTCGGGCCTTGGAAGAGGCCCGGGGTGAATCCCGACTCACCGAGGTGGGAATGGCGGTCGGAACGCCGGGGTACATGTCGCCCGAACAGGCCTCAGGCGAAACCAACCTGGATGCCAGGTCTGACGTTTACGCTTTGGCCGTGGTTGGATACGAAATGCTGGTGGGAGACCAGCCGTTTACGGGTCCCAATGCTCAGTCCGTTCTGGCGGCGCATCTGACCGAAGAAGCGCCGCGTGTGAGAGAGCAGCGACCCGATGTGCCGGAGCAGTTGGATGCTGCGATTGCCCGAGCCTTGGCCAAGCCACCCACCGAACGATTCCAGACCGCGGCCATGTTCAGAGATGCATTACGGGTGTCGACTGCGACGCCGGCTCAGGTGCCTGCGCAGCAGAAGCCGTCCAGGCGGGCTGTCTACGCCGCCATGGCGGCTGTGGCCTTCGCCGCGAGTATCGCATTGCTCCTGTTGTGGCCGCGAGGGTGGAGCATCGAGGGCGATCCGCGCAAGAGCCTCATCGTCTTCCCGTTTGAGAATCTGACCAGCGCTACCGAGAACGACTACCTGCAGGACGCATCGCTGAACCTGCTGGGCTTGGCTGTAGCCCACTGGGAAGACATGCGGGTGTACGACGACGAGCGCACCAATTCGCTGTTGCGCCGTCGGGGCATCGACTCTCCGAACGACATCGACTTCGATGCAGCACGGGGGATGGCCAAGGATGCGAACGTCGGCACGTTCATCATGGGTGACATCCGGCGCGAAGGAGACTCGCTGGCGTTCGAGGCAAAGGTCCATGATGTGGCCAACGGAGACCGACTAGCCACAGAAATAGTGCGGACCGGATTGAACGCCGATCCTCGACCGCTGTTTGATTCGCTGGCCGTCCTCATTCTCCAGATCAGTGGTGCACCACCGGGTGAACGGCCCGATCTCCTGGCCGAAACAACTCAATCCTTGGACGCCTACCGGGAGTACCTCGCCGGTACGGAGGCAATGCAGCTCCTGGAAATCGATTCCGCGAGAGCCCATCTGGAACGAGCGATTGGGCTCGATTCTACCTTTGCCTTGGCATACATGAGGTTGGTAGATGTGGATGGGTGGGCTGTGTTGGAGCAGGATCCTCAGTCACGCCGTGAGAACGTGGCCAAGGCGATGGCTCACAGTGACAACCTGCCCGTTCGCTATCGGTTGTTGGTGCAGTTCCATTCGGCGTATCTAGCCGGTCAGTTCCGGCGCGCGCGTGAGATAGCACAGCAGATGATAACGCGCGACTCGACAGACGCCGAAGCATGGTACCAACTAGGAGAGGCTCACTTCCACAATGAGCCCGACAGTTTCCCACACTCGGACACACTGGGCAACTATGGCAAAGCCCTGAATGCATTTCGGAAGACGCTGGAAATCGACTCGAGCTACGTGCTGGCATACCTCCATATAGTCGAGGCGTGGGGTAGCTGCGGTGCCGATGTGCCCTGGCTGTGTCTGGCAGATTCGGCGGTGTATGCGACTGGGGATGAACTGGAACAGATGCATGGAGCGGCAAGAGTGGAGCGCGAGCGTCAACTCGCGAGGGCGGAGGGGCTGGCGGCGGCATATGGTTGGGTGGAGGCGGCGCCTACATCCGTTCGGGCTCGTACTGCCCTATTGAATCTGTTGCTGACGCGTGAGCTGTATGTCGATGCTCAGACTCAAATCGATATGCTCGAGGCCGAGGGGCACCGTGGTGCGGCGGCAGCGGGGCGGGCCCGGATCCACTACACACAGGCCGATTATGCCGATGCTGCGGCAGCAATGACGCAAGCCATTGAGTTCGAAGGAGGCGTTCGTGACCTGGTGTCCAATCAGATAATCAACGAGCCGATCGTTGCGCTGGGTGGTGGTGGAATGTTTCACGACGCCACGGCGTTCTTCAGTACGGTGATACAGCTGATTCCTGACGATGCACCGGTCAACGGCCCGGGCGGCCAACAGTACACCAAGGACCACATCGTACAGCTGGTTACGCTCCAGCTGCTGACCCAGGAAGGAAGTCAGACGGAACTGCTGGCCCGATCTGCGCATGCTTGGCTGGATACGCTGGACGGCGCCCTTGAACCGGGTTCGACCCAACGCCAGGCAAGGTGGAACAGCATGGGCTCAACGATACTCGCCAGTTACATGGTAACAGGTGACACGACTGTGCTTACTCGATTCATCTCGCAGGTGGACACCGCCTCCTCACGCACTTGGCGTACGGCGTTGGCGCAGCTCACCCTGGAGCGAGGTGACACGGCTGCTGCACGCGGGATGCTCGACTCCCAGTTTCACAATCGCGACTCTACGGAGCTGAGTGGTGCTGCCGGCGCGGTGCGGCTCTTCGCCTGGGCAGGCCTGATGGCTCGCTTGGGCGATTTCGAACCGGCGGTAGATGCTTATGCCAGGTTCGACAGCACCCCACCCGCCCAGTGGCCAGGTCTGCATGTCAGATCATGGGCGGAACGTGCGACCCTGTACCAGGAGCTAGGGGAACTCGAGCTTGCGATCGAGATGTACCAGAGGTTCATCGTCGCCTGGGCCAACGGTGATGAAACCGTGCAGCCGCTGGTCGATAGGGCTCGGGCCGCAGTCGCGGCGTTGCAGGGGGAGTTGGCGGAGGAAGAGCGTGGCCGCAGGTAGAGCCGCGGATCAACCCTGAAACCGCGGCTGGACGCAGATCTACTCCTCTGCATACCTCTGTGGAGGAGCAGCCGTCTCGGGCTCGCTCCAAGACAACCCCGCCCCCAACACAGGGGAGCAGCCCTGCGACGGCTCTCCTCCACTTCGGTACCACGGATAGCTGCACTCTGCACTCTGCACTCTGTACCTTATTCCCTTCTTAACGCCACCATCGGATCGATCTTCGTAGCCCGCCGTGCGGGTATGTACCCCGCGACAACAGCTACCACACCGAGCAACGCTGCAACACCTGCAAAAACGAGCGGATCGGTGACCGTCACCTCGAACAACAGTGATTGCATGAACCGGCTGAGCCCGAACGCGCCTGCGAGTCCCGCGGCCATGCCGAAGCCAGCGACCAATGTAGCCTGACCCACCACGATGCCACGTACCTGTGTGGCGCGTGCGCCCAGCGCCATGCGAATGCCGATTTCATGGATTCGCTGATTGACCGAGTACGACAGGACGCCATAGATGCCGACCGCGGCGAGAGAAAGCGCGACGCCGGCGAACACCGCCATCAGAATGAGTACGAACTTGTCCTGTGCGACCTGTCTCTGGAGTAGATCGGTCATAGTACGTGGTTGGTACAGCACCAGTGCACCGTCGGTGGACGTAAGTTCGCGACGTGCCATGTCAAACAAGTCTCCTGGCGGCACGGACGTCTTTACAATGTAGGTCAAGGCCCAATTGCGGTTCGTGCCGTATTGCGAATGCGTTAGATAGACACGTGGCCCGAAGGCACCACGTGCTTCGTGGGCGACGTCGTTGACCACGCCTATCACGGTGAACTGATCTGACCCCCCAAATCCAAACGACTTGCCGAGTGGGCTCTCCTGACCGTAGATCCGGGTTGCGAGTGCTTCATTGATCAGAGCGACGCTGTCCGTGTCCAGCTGGTCTGTGGGAGCGAAGGTACGACCCCGAAGTACATCGATTCCCAGTGCCTCGAAGTAGTGACCTTCGACCGTTCGCACCTGAGCCGGGAGCCACTGCTGTTCGCCGGCGTCATCGAGGTAACCGTAACCCCAGCTATGGTACATGCCGCTAGCGGGAAGCCATGACGCCGCCGCCACGCTCTCGACACGGGGGAGTCCGCGTAGGCGGTCTTGGAATGCCAGGTGGAATTGAATTCGGTCTTCGCCTGTGGGATACCGTACGGTCGGCAGGTGTACCTCAAAAGTGGCAACATTCTCGGCTGCGAACCCGAGATCGAGTTGCCGCAATACCAGGAAGCTCTTGATCAGAAGGCCTGCTCCGATCAACAGCACCAGCGCCAAGGACACCTGAGCCGCGACGAGTAGACTGCGCACGTTGCGACCGCGCTTGGTACCCGAGTTGCCACGGGTACCGTCTCGCAACGATTCGTTGGGCGCTACGTGCACCGCGTGGAGTGCCGGAGCTGCTCCGAACAGCAACCCTGTAACCACAGTTGCGGCCATGGCAAAACCGAGCAGTGTTGGATCGAAGGAGACCTCTTCTGCACGGGCGAGTGATTCCGGGCTCATCGCCAACAACGTCTTGAACCACAACACTCTCGGTCAACAACTGTCCTACGAGTCGGCCGCGCCCTGAGCCAAGAGCAGTCCGTATCGCCAGCTCCTTCGTACGTGCAACGCTTCGGGCCAGAGATAAATTGGCAACGTTGACGCACGCAATGAGCAACACGAGGCCGGCGGCACCCCACAGTATGAACAAAGTGCTGCTGGTGGTTCCCACCACGTCCTCATACAACGGCAACAGATCGACGTTCTGTCTGTCGTAGGACCCGGGGAATTCCTCTGCGAGTTGGTTCTGGACTGCGTTGATTTGAGCCTGTGCTTGAGCGAGCGTCACGTCTGGTCCCAGCCGTGCAATGCCAGTCAGGTAATGGTTGCCGCGGCTGTTCCTGTCGCTCTGCAAGTCCTGCGGTACCCATAGATCGACATCGCCACCGATGACGTCGAGAAAGCTGGGTCTCATCACTCCGACCACCGTGTGCGCGTCACCGTCGAGGGCAATCGTCTTGCCGAGTATGTCGGAATCTTCGTTTGTGTGTGTGCGCCACAACCGGTGGCTCAGAATGGCGAGGCGTGAGTCGCTGTGTTCTTCCTCACGCGTAAACGTTCGACCGAACAGAGGAGTGGCACGATAGGTCTCGAAGTAGCCGGAACTGACGTGCAGCGCCTTGACTCTTTGCGGATGGCCATCGCCGGTGATGTCTCGCCCCGTCTCACGGTACGTGTACATGACACCAGCGGTCTCGAATCCCGGGACACCGTCTCGAAACCGCGGAAAATCGAACCCGCTCAGGTAGTTGCGTGAAAAATCGGGGTTTCCCTCCCATGAGTTGTAGATCCGGACCAACCGGTCGGACTCGGGATAGGGCAGTGGGCTCAGGATGACGCTGTTGAGCACACTGAACACGGCCGTGTTGGCGCCGATTCCGAGTGCCAATGTAAGAACGGCAACGGCAACATAGCCGGGCTGCTTGCTCAACGTTCGTAGCGCTTGACGCGAGTCAGTGAAGAAAGCCTTGATCATCGGTTCCTTCCGTATCCTGTTACGATTGCGGCGACTTGAGCGGCGCCGCCGTATGATTTGATAACGCTCAGCGACCGCCGAGGTAACGAAGTTCACTGACGTTCTGAGTGTGAGCCCCACCACGCGCGCAACTCGGGATGACAGCGATACAGAATGGTCATCGAGCAGTGCGTCGCGGCGGTCGAGATAAGTGGCTACCATTTCCTGACCGAACCGCGCGCGAAACTGAGATGGGAATAGCCGAGCGAGAGCCGTGACGAATCGTCCACTCAAACCGAGTCCCCGGAAACCACGGCGCCGCGTCATCCGTGTAACAACTCCGCAGCCTGAGGCGAGTCGAGTAGCGCGTGCATCCGGCCAGCCTCGGCTCGCGCCACCGCGACCCCCAATTCTGTGGCCTGATAGAACCGCCGCCGGCGAGCATCGCCAGGATTGTCAGGTGGGCAACTGACCTCCAGGATCAGCCCGGTGTCGAGCATCCGGGCCACGATGCGATACAGCGATCCGATCTCGAGCGGAGGCTCCGACGGGAAGAGCTGCTCCCCTGCCTGGACGATGCCGTAACCGTGGCGCGGCTCGTCCTGCAGCAACAACAAGACCTGGAAGTCCAGCGGGCTCATCGGCAGAAAGTCGTTGATTTTATTGGACTTATGCGACATCAGGGTTCCTGGACGCGAGTTTGATATCTGTTGTCTACAGATATTGGACGGGTGGAAGAGGCAAAACGTTGCAGCAGTACAGCGGGTGAGCGCGGTGGGGGGCGGATTACCACGGATACTAGTCTGGCCGTGGTTCAGTCGGGACCAGCGTGGCCCCGGGGCCCTGGCTGCCGGGGAACAGGGACACCGGCTCCTTGGGCTACCGGGTACCTGCGTCCCCTGCTTGATTATCTGGACTCTCAATCGGTCACCAAGGAGGTCTCGGTGCGCTACAAGCTGTTGGGAAGAAGCGGACTCCGTGTGTCAGAGCTATCACTCGGCGCCATGACATTCGGCGAGGAGTGGGGTTGGGGGGCCACCAAGAAGGAGAGCAAGGCGATGTTCGACGCCTATGCCGATGCGGGCGGCAACTTCATCGATACGGCGAACCGGTATACCGAGGGTACGAGCGAGAAGTTCGTTGGCGAGTTCGTAAAGGCCGACCGCGAGCACTTCGTGGTAGCAACGAAGTACACGTTGTTTACGGAGAAAGACGATCCCAACAAGTGTGGTAACCATCGCAAGAACATGGTGCAAGCTCTCGATGCCAGTCTCGAGCGGCTCGACACCGACTTTGTCGAACTCTATTGGCTGCACGCCTGGGACTTCACTACACCGGTAGATGAGGTGATGCGTGCGTTGGACGACATGGTGCGGGCGGGCAAGGTGCTGTACATCGGAGTATCGGATACGCCGGCGTGGATCGTGTCACAAGCCAACACCATGGCGGATCTCAAGGGATGGACCCAGTTCGTAGGACTTCAGATCAGGTACAGTTTGATAGACCGGACGGCGGAGCGTGAGCTGCTACCGATGGCGCGCGAATTCGACATGGCAGTTACACCATGGAGCGTACTCGGTGCCGGCGTGCTCAGTGGCAAGTACAAACAGGGACAAGGCCGCGAGCGGTCGGGCCCAGGAGGGTGCCGCCACCATTGAGCGCAACCTCGAGATCGCGGCAGCAGTGGTCGAAACGGCCGAGCAGATTGGCTGCACGCCGTCGCAGGTTGCGGTGAGCTGGGCGCGGCAACAGCCCGGCGTCGTGATCCCCATCATCGGTGCACGTAACACAGCCCAATTGGAAGACAACCTGGGCGCTCTGGAGGTCACATTGTCCCGGGAGCAGCTCGCCGAGCTGGACGAGGCAAGCAAGATCGAACTGGGGTTCCCGCACGATTTCCTTGGCTCGGAGCAGATCAGGGACATCGTCTACGGAGGTACTCAGGGGCTGATAGACAACCATAGAGCCTGAGGGAGCGGGGTGCGGGGGAGCGGTGAAAGACGAGATCACTTCAGCCTTCAGACTTCGACATTCATCATTCAGCCTTCCATTCAATCTGGACCTATCACTGGAAGGCTGAATGTCGAAGGCCGAATATCGAAGGCCGAAGTGGTGCCTGCCGTCCGCTTCCCGTTCCCCGCTCCCCGCTCCCACCACTATGTTAACTCCTAGTTATTTGCTATTCTTCACCCGCGCCATGAGTTACAGTTTCCGCAATTCCCTCCAGAAATCACTCGTAGCAGCGGCCGCCACGGTCCTGCTGGGGGCGGGTTCTCTCCATGCCCAGAAGACCGACCTCATCGTCGTGGTAAACGGTGACCGCGTCACCGGCGAGATCAAGAAACTCGAGCGCGGCAGGTTGGAGTACGCCACCGACGACATGGGCACGCTGTCGATCAAGTGGGACAAGATCATGCTGATCACCAGCCGCAACTTCTTCCAAGTGGAGACGAGCAGCGGGGAAAAGTACTATGGCACGATCGAGGAGCCGCCCGATTCCGGCACCATGGTGGTGCAGCTGATCGAGCAATACACGCTCCCGATGCTCTCAGTGGTGAAGATCACCCCCATCAAGCAGAGTTTCTGGTCGGGATTGGACGGCTACATCGACATCGGTCTCAGCTACAAGAAAGCCAGAAAAGCTTTCAATCTGCAGACCGCGGCGGAGGTGAGGTACCGTGGTCGCAAGTGGGGCTCCAAGATCAACGGCACGACCTACTTCGAGCGCCGAGACGACGTTGCGGATGATATTGAGCGCAACAACGCGTCGCTGCAGCTCGAGCGGTTCCTGGCGCACAAGTGGTCGATTGCGTTGAACAACGAATGGTCCACCAATTCCGAACAGGACCTCGACCTGCGAGCTCAGTTTGGTCTCTCAGGTATCTGGACCACCGTTCAGACGAACAGCTCCATGCTGCGGCTCTCGGCAGGTGTGAACCTCAACCGAGAGAGATACACAACTTCAGACACGGTGACGGTGAGTGGTGAGGCTGTTGTTGGGAGTGACTTCCTTGCATTTCGTTTCGACTCACCCAAACTGGACGCAAACACGTCGCTCTATGTCTTTCCCAGCGTAACGGACCTCGGCCGTGTCCGTATCCAGTTTGACACCCGCTTCAGCTACGAACTGCTCAAGGACTTCACCGTAGCCCTCACGTTCTACGACTCCTACGACAGCAGGCCA
>JBDGXD010000217.1:0-7484 GCA_039584755.1 Gemmatimonadota bacterium | reverse complement strand
AAATCGATGTTCCCTTGTGGCAACGGAATCAGCGCCAAGAGCGGCGAAGGCAGTTTGAAATCTCCCAAGTAGATCCAGCTCTGATCCACACCCCAGGTCTTGCCGTCCTCCGTCTGGGTCACCCAGGGTGCCGCCATCGGTGGAGTGAAGAAACTGTCGGCTGGCATCGTGTCGATGAAAGCCAACACCAGAGCCTTGATTGCCGAGTCCACTCGGGCAACGTGCGTCGCCACATTGGGTGATGGTCCGACCACCCCAATTCTTCCCTCGAGCGGGCCGACCCACAGCTTCCCGGTGCCGGTGCTAGTCCCGATGATTGGCGCCGACCCCACGACGGGATCGTACTCAGCCAGGGTGGTGGGTCGCCGCTGCACTCCTATCGGGACGACCCGCGGGGTCACCACAAACGCCGGGCCCGAGGCGGTGTCGGCGACATCCGAGATCGCCCCGGCCGTACCCGGTAGCGCCACCGACTCTGACTCGATGTACGGAGTCAGTTCGAATTCCCTCAACACGGTGAATCCGCCGCCCGGATCGGTGGGCGCAGGACCGATCCGAGTAACCACCGTCCTCCCCACTGTAGCGGTTAGCAGCAATAGCGCAGCCACATTCAGGACAATGCCTACTACACCCCAGCCGGGCTGGGGTGGTTCCGGATCGGGCAACCGGAAGTTAAGCTGGCGCACCTGCCGCCCTCACCCGGACAAGTACGCGGCCAATCCGCTCGGCAGCTTGCTGCATCCGATCGGCACCGACAGTCATGGCAATCCGGAAGTACCCTTCCCCACTTGCACCCAGCGCTGATCCTGGTAACACGACCACACCCTCCTCCTCGAGTACTCTCTGAGCGAACTCCGCAGACGTCAGTCCGGCTGGGGTCTCGATCCAGAGGTACATTGTGGCTTTGGGTGGATCCACCTCGAAGCCGGTCGCCCTGAAGGAACGCACTGCTGCATCGCGGCGTTCCTGAAACTCCCGCTGCATCGATGCGACCAGGGGTTCGGCGGAATCGAGTACCGCGGCTCCCGCCTGCTGTACTGCCAGAAACGGACCGGTGTCGACGTAACTCTTCACTTTTTGCAGGGCCGCTATCAGCTCCGCAGAACCCGTAGCCCAACCCAGCCTCCACCCCGTCATGCAGAAACTCTTCGACAGCGAGTGGAACTCGAGCGACACCTCGCGAGCGCCAGGCAACTCCAGGATGCTGGGAGCCTCGTATCCATCGAACGTCATCTCGCAATACGGGTTGTCATAGGCGAGGACGATGTCATTCTCACGGCATACGTTGACCGTTCGTTCCAGATAGTCACGTGGTGCAATCGCTGAAGTCGGGTTGTTGGGATAGTTGAGAAACACCAACGCAGTCCGCGACAACTTATCGTCGCTGAGATCGTCGAGCTCGAGCAGGAACTCCTTGCTGGCCTCGAGTGGATACGGCAAGACCTCGGCATCTGATAGATAGGTTCCGAAATAACCCGGGTACCCCGGCTCGGGAATGATACAGATGTCTCCCGCGTTCAGTATCGCAAACGGCAGGTGCGACAGACCATTCTTCGATCCGATCAGTGGCAGCACCTCCGTCATTGGATCCACGGTCACGTCGAACCGCCGCTTCATGTAGCGCGCCACCGACTCACGGAACTCAATTAGCCCGATCTGGAACGAGTACCGGCTCATGGCCTGGTCGGCCAAGGCATCGTGTAGCGTCTTGACAGCTATATCCGGCGGCGGAATGTCCGCGTCTCCGACGCTGAGGTCGATCACGTCGACGCCCTGAGCCATCATACGCTTCTTGGCAGTTGCCAATTCATTGACAGTATAGTGCGGCAGTCTGTTAAGTCGCTCACTGACCCGGGTCATACTGGCGCTCCTATTCCATGCTGCGCGAAGAACTCCTCTGTAGCGGCTCGCAAATCAGGCCAGGGAGCAACCGACTGGGTTGCCGGCGGCAGCGATTCCAATAGAAATCTACCGTAATTCCGGGTTGCCACCCTCGGATCCATCAACAGCACCACTCCGACGTCAGTCGATGACCGAATAAGCCTGCCGAAACCCTGCTTGAGCTTGAGGGCTGCGTGCGGCAGCAGGTAGTGCCTGAACCCGTCTACCCCACGGCCCGCAAGCGCCTCGAGACGTGCTGCCGTCAGCGGCTCACTCGGCACCTTGAACGGCAGCTTTGCCAAAACCAGGGCCCTGAGAGATCGTCCAGGTACATCTACACCTTCCCAGAAGCTATCGGTCCCAAACAGGATCGCCGAACCCGAATCCCTAAAGCGACGCAGCAGGCGATCTCTCTGTCCCTCACCCTGTACCAGCACCGGCCATCTCCCACCCACTCTAGCCCTTACGACGGCGGCGGTACGCCGCAACGCCACGTAGCTGGTGAACAGTACAAACATGCCACCATCTGACAGGTACGCCAGATCTACCAGCGCTTCGGTCAGTGAGTGGCCGTATTCGGCTTCGGCCGACCGAGGATCGGGAAAGTCCATGGGAACGCCAAACAGACACTGGCGAGCGAAATCGAACGGTGACGGTAGTGACTCCTCGTTCTTGATCGGGTTTGGGTCCTGGTCCAAGCCCAGCCGCTCCTTCAGGAAACCGAAGTCGCCACCTGTTGCCAGGGTCGCACTGGTAAGCACAACGGTCGGGATCCGATCGAACAACGACTCTCTCAAGACCGGAGCCAGATCAAGCGGCACCGCAGCGAGTCCGATGTGAAACGGCAGGTTCCCTACAGCACGGTTGCCGCGACGATCGATCCAGCGAACGAGTTGAGCATCGGTTTGAGGGCGGAGAGTCAGCAGTATCCCATCGGTCATCGACTGGAGCCGCCGTACCACCCCACGCAACTCGAGGAGTAATTGGGAACGTCGATCCGCTTCCTCTTCCAGTTCCATTCGGTCAGCGACGGCTTCGATCCCGTCCTTCAGCTTGTCCAGCACTCGCACCAGGTTTTCGACTGCGACATCCAGTCCCTGCTCCCAGACACTGTCCGACACGAATGAGTCTTCCAGCCGCTGTACGTCGTCTCCCGCAGCAGCCAGCCGGTCGCACAGAATGAAGAACACACGTTCGGCATATGCCCGGGCGTCACCCACCTCCGGTAACAAGGATTTGCGCAGTAGATCGAGCGACGCTTGGCTAGCCGAGTCATCTCGACTTCTGAGTTCGGCAACAAGCGTGGGGACCAGTCCCTTCCCACCACGTTCCAGTCGGTTCAGCAAACGGCCCAGCCCGCGGGACGTAACCTGGGCACCCAAGTGTTGCGCGGCCACATCTTCCAGATGATGCGCCTCGTCGACTATCAGGCGTTTGTAGAACGGCAGGACGGCCTTCTCGAGCCAGTTATTCTGCACCCTTCTAATGGCTATGTCAGCGGTGAGCAGATGATGATTGACGACTATCACATCAGCTTCGGCGGCCCGTTGATGGGCCTGGAACACGAAACAGCGATCGTAGTGGGGACATTCCAACCGGGTACACAAGTCTGCTTCGGCACTGATTTCGTCCCACACTTCCGGTGAAGGGGAATCCGTCAGGTCAGCCAGAGATCCGTCATTGGTCTTTGCCGCCCAATCTGCCAGTGCTTCCAACTCGCCCTGCCGTTGTGGCTCGAGCAGGGATGCCTGACCGCCTTGAGCAGTCTTCAACCGGTTGATGCACACGTAATTGGACCAGCCCTTGAGGAGAGCATAGGTGATCTCGTGCTCGTCGTCGTTCAGAGCGCGTGCGAGTAGCGGCAGATCCTTGCCAACGAGTTGTTCCTGCAGATTGATCGTGTTGGTGGACACGACAGTCCGCTCGCCGTTTATCCGTGCCCACCGGAGAGCAGGTACCAGATACGCGAACGACTTCCCAACGCCGGTACCGGCCTCCAGCAGCGACACTCCGCCTTCGTTGTATACATCGGCCACGTAGGACGCCATGTCCCGCTGACAGGAACGGTCCTCGAACTGGCCGAGCACCTTAGCGACGGGACCGCTCTCTCCCAAAAGATCCGCTGTTTCAACTGAGTCGAGGTCTTCGTAGCTCTTGATCTGTGGAACTTCGACAACCACATACAGCGAGGTGCCATCGTTGTTTACGATTCCGAATCCGATGCCCTCCTCGTACAGCCGAGCTGCCACGTTGAGATCTGCATGGGACGGTTCGAGCACGCCGCTGGGATGGTTGTGCAGCACCATTTGTCCGGCTGACGCGACACTGGGAAGTGCTAGCACAGCATCAGCAGTTCCGCGAGCAACCGGATTCGCACTCGTGATCGTGTCATCATCCAGTTGTGCCACGAACGAGACTTCGCGACCTCCTGCCGCTGCTATCTCCGCCGCCAGAAGTTCGCGAACAGCCGCGGACAATTCGGTCACGTCTTCAGCTCGCGCTTCTTTGCAGCGGGGAACAGAACGTTATTGAGAATGAGTCGGTAGCCGGGCGAATTGGGATGAAGTGACAAGTCAGTCGGTGGATCCCCGATCTGGTGCTGGGGATCTTCAGGATCGTGTCCCCCCAAGAAGGTCCACGTTCCTTGACCGAACTCGCCGTGAATGTACTTGACCCACGGGGCGCCGTCTTCGTCGGCGAGGATCGTGACTCCCGGCTTCAGTGTGTTGCGACTGAATGACGTCGTGAGCCCGTAGAAATCAGGGATCACCTGACGATGGCACTGCACCAGCATTGTCGGAACCGGGTCGATTTTGGCGCTGAAATTGAACAATTGAAACGCACCCAGTGTTTGGCGGCGACCGGGGCTGTTTACCTGATGACCGTCGATGTTAGAGAAACTAGCGATCGAAGCAGACCGTTCCAGAGTCACGTTGTCAAACGCAAACGTACGATTCCACTCCAGTTTCTCGGAAGCGCGGGGATCCATTGGTGTGCCGTCACTGTACTGCGCCGCTATGTCCACCCTTTCGGCGGCGAGTGCGATCTCCAAGGTCTCCGTAGCCGTACACATGGCCAGCAAGAACCCGCCATCCGCCACAAAGCTGCGGATACCCTGGGCCACCCCCTTCTTGAGATCAGCCACTGAATTGAATCCCAGCGATCTCGCCGTACGAGCATTGTGGCGCACCATTTCGGCCAGCCACGCCGATCCAGAGTAGGTCAGATAGAACTTCGAGAACTGTCCGGTGAAATCCTCGTGGTGCAGGTGTAACCATTCGTAGTCTCGTAGCCCGCCGGCTACTACTTCCGGATCCCACACCTTGTCGTATTCAATCCCGGCATACTGCAGGGCCATGGTGACAGCATCGTCCCAAGGTGCCGAGTTGGGCGGTACGTATACTGCGACTTTGGGTGCCTTCTCGAGCGGTACCGCATCCATGTTGTTTGCCTGGATCACACCGCGTATGTCGACAAGGCCACTGACGCTCATCGGCTCGAATCCGACTCCGGACAAGGAGGCATCTCGCCGAACGAGGGGGTCATCAGGCAACAGGAAGCTACCGTCTCGATAGTTGAGCAACCACTCGGCGGTACCACCGCGTTCGATGGCCCGATAGGTGACTCCGTACGCCTTGAGGTGGTTGGGTTGGCGGTCGTCCATGGGGATCAGCAACTGGGCAGACTGGCCCGCCGACCGTCGAGCGGATTCTGGCAACGCGGCCCCTGGAACGAAGGCAGTTGCCAGACCAGCCCTCCCCAGCAGCTCGAAAAACGCCCGGCGGTCGATCACACTCTCCGCCGTCGCATCCGGAGCGAGAACCGCGGCGGAAAGGCACGCGGAATCGCCCCTCGCACCTGGTCTAGCATTCGCCTCGCTTCGGGTACCACCGCGCTGGTGGCATGACTCAGGATGAGATGCTCGAGTTGTTGCACGGCCGCTTCCGGTCGGGCGGTGCGGGCGTACACTACCGCCATGGCGTACTCCGCTGCCGGCGCAGCCGATCCAGCCGAATCGGCGGCTAACGCCCGTTGCAGCAACGACTCTCCCAGCGCGTAATCGCCGCTCGAAACTGCTAGTTTGCCGGCAAACGTTAGCAGGTGAGCACGCTCGGAAGCCTCCCGGACGTTGTCGGCAGACTGCTCCACTCCGGCGATCGCTTTGCCGGTATCACCTCGAGCCAGGAACAACAGCGCCTGCCCCAACTGGGGCATCGAGTCACTTCCCAGGTTCTGCATCAACGCGAGCATGGTAGTTCTTCTCGTGGCCTCGTCGCGGGATTGAGCGTAGGGACCTGCTGCTCTGAAGAGCTCGGTTGCACTGTTGAGATCACCACGGTACATGGTCACCCAACCCCGCAGTGCCAATGCCGCGATGCTAGAATCG
This sequence comes from Gemmatimonadota bacterium, assembly GCA_039584755.1. Lineage (GTDB taxonomy): Bacteria > Gemmatimonadota > Gemmatimonadetes > Gemmatimonadales > GWC2-71-9. The sequence goes on along the minus strand of JBDGXD010000217.1, from coordinate 1,216 downwards.
GCGGCCAGGAGTTGCTCGGCACGATCCAACTCTCCACGGCCAATCCATGCCCTTGCGAGAGACTGACGCAGACGCTCCACGTCGTCGGCCCGCAGCCGTTCCTGCCACACTCGGAAGCGGGTGTCGGCTTCCTCGAGCTTCCCGGACTCCAAGGTCACCCGGATGAGAGTCGCCATGGCTGACGCCGCGTCGCTGGCGGGTACCTCTCGCTCAGCCAAAGTCTCGAGCATGCGCCGGGCGGCGCCGAGGTCCCCCGCATCAGCAAACGCCTGGGCGGCTCCGAGTCGGGCACGTTCTGCCTCCGGCCCGGTGGACAGCTCGGCCAGTCGCTCAAGGGCGTAACCTCGCGCGCGGGACGCTTCCGAGGTAGCGATCCTCAGCGTGCGTTCCGCAAACCTACTCAGTATGGCAATGGCACGAGCCCGATCAGCGGGCAGAGCGCTGTCGAGCAGAGTCCACCCCTCCTCGGGACGGTCCCAGGAGACCAGCACCTCAGCTCCCAGCCGATGTACCACGGGATCTCGATTGGGGTCGACCAGAATCATCAAGACCCTGTCGCGGGACAGCTGCGGTACTTGCCGTAGGCCGGCGGTTCCGGCGGCAATGTATGACTCACTCCGTGTAACCGCCGCAGCCCACTCTTCGGCCGCACTATTCCACTGCCCGCTGGCCACGTACATCTGGGCTAGTTCCGGAGCCAAAGACGATCCGCCCAGCCGCTCCCGCCCATCGAGCAAGATCTCGATGGCACTGGTAACTGCTCCCCTGCGGGATGCAGCAAACGCCCAGTGCCGATAGGGATCGGGGCTGTCCGGTGCATAGCTGATCCATCGCTCTGCCGCGACGGCAACGCTATCGAGCTGACCCAGGGCACCCCAGAGTCGCAACTCCAGTTCACGAATGAAGGTGTTGTCGGGATTGTCGGAAATCGTCGAATCGAGCAGTGGCGCCAGCGACTCGAGTCGTCCCAGCCGTGTCGAGACTCGCTCCAGCCCGAGCCATGCAGCCACATTCGTCCGATCGGTTTCGAGCGCCTTGCGATACGCCGTCACGGCCTCTTCGTAGCGACCGCGGCGTTCCAGTTCCAAGCCACTGTCCGCTTGACCGAGCGCCGGTTGAACGCCCGCGATGGTGGCCGCCCAACAGAAGATCGCCGTGTTACGGACGCCCACGATTCAGTCGACGGAAGTAGTCGAGCACCAGTCTGCGCTCCTCA
>JBDGXD010000216.1:0-7494 GCA_039584755.1 Gemmatimonadota bacterium | reverse complement strand
CGCGGGAGAGACGCTGACGGTTCACGTCCCCCTGACGATGGTAGGCAGTCCGGATGGCGTCCGCAACCAAGGTGGAGTGCTGGACCAGGTCCTGCGCGAAGTCGAGATCAGGGTGTTACCGCGCAACATGCCCGAGTTCATCGAGGTGGACGTGACGGACCTTACAGTGGGACGTTCGCTCCATGTGAGTGACATCGTCGTTGCCGATGCGGAGATCCTGGAGGACCCGGACTCAACGGTCTGCACCGTGGTTGCACCGCGCGTCGAGGTGGAAGCGGTTGTTGTGGCTGAAGAGGAAGAGGAAGAGGGCTTGGAACCGGAACTCATCCGCAAGCCGAGAGCTGAAGGAGAGACGGAAGAGGAGTCCGAATCCGGAGGCAGCTCCGAGAAAGAGGGATAGCTGCTGCGCGCCATCATCGCGTTGGGGAACCCCGGACCGGCGTACGCATTCACACGCCACAACGCCGGATTCATCCTGGGCGACTTCCTGGCCCGTGAGTGGCGGCTGCCGCCCTTTCGGCGCATAGGACGCTCCCGTGTAACTGAAGGTGTGGTTCTCGATCAGCAAATCGCGATCGTGAAGCCGCAGACCTACATGAATCGAAGTGGTACAGCCCTCGGGCCCCTCGTCGGGCTCGAGGGTTTCGATTTCACAACCGACATGCTCATCGTGGTCGACGACTATGCCTTGCCGCTTGGCTCGTTTCGCATGCGGGCCAGAGGCTCGGCTGGCGGGCACAATGGATTGGTGAGTGTCGAGGGACGCCTCGGCTCACAGGAGTACTGCCGCGTGCGAATAGGAGTCGGTCCGGTAACCGACGACTACCCCGATCCAGCCGATTTCGTGACCTCGCCCTTCGGGAAGGCCGAAGTTGACACACTGGCCGAATTGCTCCCCGATGTGGCCGACGCCGTCGAATGCTGGCTCGCCGACGGGATCGAAACAGCAATGAATCGGTTCAACAAACGAATGGACGCGTAGCTACCTGGTCGCCCTGTGACGCGGCGGCTAAGTTGACGGTGGTTTCACTCTAGGTATCTGACTGGCTCCGCGGCCTGCCACCGTAGAGCCTAGGCAACCCGGCAACCAGGCACTATGCGTATCGGCATCATTGGCCTCCCCAACGTCGGCAAGTCCACGTTGTTCAACGCCCTCACCGCTGCAGGCGCTGCCGCCGAGAACTATCCCTTCTGTACCGTCGAGCCCAACGTCGGTGTGGTGACGGTGCCCGACTCACGACTCGATCGCTTGGCGGCTGTCGTCGAACCTCCACAGGTCATTCCGGCCGTCATAGAGTTCGTGGACATCGCTGGTCTGGTACAGGGTGCGAATCAGGGGGAGGGACTCGGCAACCAGTTCCTGGGACACATTCGCAATGTTGACGCTGTCGCTCATGTGGTGCGCTGCTTTGAGCACCCCGATGTAACCCATGTCATGGGAGCCCTGGATCCGGTGCGCGACCACGATATCGTGATGACAGAGTTGGCCCTTGCCGATCTGTCGCTGGTCGAGCGCAGATTGGAGAAAGCCAGGAAGGCTGCAAGATCGGGCGACAAGGACGCCCAGACCGAGGAGGCCGCACTCGAGCGGATCGTGGCAGCATTGAATGTGGGGGGGGTAGCCGGTGGTCCCCATCTCTCCGACGAGGACACACGCCTGGCACGTGAGGTCGGGCTGCTCACGGTATTGCCAGTGGTGTACGCGGCCAACGTCTCAGAGGACGATCTCGGCCGCGCGGAGATCCCCGAATTGCGGGCCCTGGAAAAGACAGTGCACCAACACGAGGAGACGGCGGAAATCGTCGTCTTCGCAGCAGAGTTCGAGGCCGAACTCGCGGACCTGGAAGTATCAGAACGCACCCAGTTCCTGGCCAGTGTCGGCCTGGAGACCCAAAGCCTCGACCGGTTCGTAGCGGCCTGCTACCGGCTACTCGGCTTGGAGACGTTCTTCACGTTCAACGACAAGGAAGCCCGGGCGTGGACCCTGACCGCCGGTGCGACAGCTTACGATGCAGCCGGGAAGATCCACACCGACTTCCAACGAGGGTTCATCAGGGCTGACACCATCCCTGTAGAAGACTTCATCGCAGCCGGATCGTACAAGGCAGCTAGAGAGAGCGGATTGGTGCGAAGTGAGGGCCGGGAGTATGTCGTACAGGATGGAGACATATTGCTATTCCGGTTCAATGTGTAGACTACCACCGAAGCTTCATCTCCACTAGATTGCTCCCTCCGAACAACCACCTACTCCGTGCCACCGAGCACGGGGTCACTCAGTCCATAGGATGGTGCAATGAGCAGGAGATATGAAGTAGTCTACATCTTTGACAGCGCGCTCGAGGAAGCTCAGGTGAACGAGCACCTGGAACGGTTCCACGAGCTCTTGAAAGACGCTGATCATCCCGATCCGATCACGGATATCAGTCACTGGGGCAAACGAACCCTCGCATATCCCATCAACAACAAGGAACAGGGTTACTACGTGGTGGCCCAGTTTGAGAGCGGTCCGGCGGTGCTCGGTGAGTTCGAGCGCGCAATCAAGCTCGACGAAGAGGTTCTGCGCTACCTGGTCGTGATCAACGAGGGCCTGGCAACCGTGCCCACGCCGATCGTCGAGCGAGGCGAGCGGGATGAGGAGGAGAAGAAGCCGCGCGATGAGGGGGAGAAGATCGGAGAATCCGTGGTCGGTGAGGAGGTGGCGGAATGATGCGGCGCAGCAAGACCTGCCCCATTTGTGAGTCGGGCATAAGGATCGTGGACTACAAGGACGAGCGGGTGTTGTCCCGCTTCACCACGGAGCGAGGAAAGATCCTGCCTAGCAGGCTATCTGGCATGTGTGCACGGCACCAGCGACAGCTGACGCGGGCCATCAAGAGAGCACGGCACCTGGCGCTGCTACCGTTCATCAAGGGCCACAGCCGATAGGATGCAGCAGCCGCCCGGGCGGGAGCCGCGGGACGGTGTCGTCATGACTGTCGGTCGGTGGCTGGCTCGCTACCGCTTGCTGGTGCTGGCTGTGGTCGCATACGTGATCTTTGCGCCCGCCGCCCTGATTGCACTTCCACTCGCGGCGCTCCTGGTGATGACCTCGCTGCGCAGCCCGCGCGAACTGGTGACCGCCGCAATAGCGGGCGGACTGAGTCTCGCGTGGCTAATGGACTCTGGCGGGCTGCCAGACCAGGCGGTTCGCGCCAGCGCAATCATAGCCACGACAGTGTACGTCACGGTCAGCTGGCTCGTGAGGACATCGGTAATCCACCGCTGCCTGATAGCGGCCGCCGGGGCTGCGGCGAGCGTAGCACTATTGCTGGTAGTGCTCGGGTCATCGTGGGGTGAACTCCAGTGGTGGGTAGAACACCAAGTGGGCTATGCCGCCAGGGTTGCCTCTCAGGTGTTGTGGATGGTAGGAAACGGCAGTGCGTCGACTGCTGCCAGTATCGACACATGGATCAGCGACAGCGTGCGCTTCATGGCCGACTACTTCCCCGCCATCGGGGCTATCCAGCTAATAGCGGGATTGAGCCTGGCAACGGCTCTGTATCACGCTGTTGCACACGAGCCGCACGGGCCGGGATTGAAGAGACTGCGCGACTTCAGGTTCAGCGAACACCTGGGGTGGGCTGCAATTGCCGGCCTGGCGGTAATACTCATCCCAAAGCTTGCTGTAGCCAAATTGGCGGCTGTCAATCTTCTGCTGGTAATGGGTATGTTGTACGCCCTGCGGGGGGTGGCAGTGGCCGCATTCGGGATCCAACTCCTGGGAGCCGGCAGCGGTATGTTCACGGCGCTGGCCATGGTGGCGGCGCTACTGATGTTGCCCATCGCCCTCGCTGGTGCCATCCTATTAGGCGTGGTCGACTCGGGCCTGGACCTCAGACGGCGGTGGACAACACCGCGAGCGAGTTGAGCAGAAATGGAAGTCATTCTCAGAGAAACGATTGAGAGCCTGGGGCGTGCTGGTGAAATAGTAAAGGTGAAAGCCGGCTATGCCAGAAATTTTCTCTTGCCCAAGGGACTGGCCTATCCCGCCACGGCCGGTAACAAGCGGCGTGTCGAGGGCGAAGCGGTGCAACGGGCGCAGCGATCCGCCGCGGAAAAAGGCGATGCCGAGGTGCTGGCGGAGAAGCTGGCCACGGTGTCGGTAGAGTTCACTGTAAAGGCTGGTGAGGGCGACAAGCTCTTTGGATCGATCACCTCGGCCGACATTGCCGGCAAGCTGTTGGACCAGGGATACACGATCGACAAGAGAGTGGTCGAATTGGACGAGCCAATCAAGATGATCGGCATCTACAAGGTACCTATCCGCATTCACCCTGAGGTGAAAGCTGAAGTCAGGGTTTGGGTGGTAAAGGAAGAGTAGTGACGACCCTCCCGGTCGGGATCGCATACCTCGACGGCCCCCGGCTCAGGGCAGGCTTGATAGCCGCGGCCGACTGGGTCGATGCTGGCCGTGAGGAACTGAACCGCATCAACGTATTTCCCGTCCCCGACGGCGATACCGGGACCAACTTCGCCTCGACATTCCGGGCAGTTGCCGAAGCTGTACGTCGGCTGGGCCCGGCATCTCTGCCGGTAGTGGCCAAGACCATGGCCGAGGCCAGCGTATTCTCTGCACGGGGCAATTCGGGGATGCTGTTGTCGCAGTTCCTGCTTGGATTCAGGGAGGTCCTCGGCAGCAACGCTACGGCCACGGCAGCTGATGTAGCGCAGGCCATCCGTAGGGGTGCCGAGCGTCTGCATCAGAGCCTCGACGAGCCAGTCGAGGGAACCATCCTCACGGTGGCGCGCGAAGCCGCAGAGGAGGCCGAGCGGGCGGCCCTGGAGACCGACAATTTCGAAGAGTTGATGGGTCGCGTGCTCACGCACTCAGAGGTGACCCTGCAGCGCACACCCGAGTTGCTCAGTGCCCTACGGCAGGCTGGAGTCGTTGACGCTGGTGCCAAGGCCTTCGTCCGCATGCTGGAAGGGATCGTTCGGCTCATCGAGGGCGATCCGATCCTGCCCGCGGAGGGGCCAATCGAGTATGAGGTCCCCGATGCCGCCGCGATCGCTGAAGTCGCCTCAGAGAGGGATTATCAGTTCTGCACCCAGGTCCTAGCACGCAGCGACAGTTTTCCCTCTACTACCGAGATTCGCGCTCAACTGCGCCGGTTCGGCGGCTCGATCGTCGTGCTCAGCACAGACGAATTGCTCAAGGTGCACATCCACACCGACACCCCCGATGAGGTATTCAAACTCATGGGTGAATGGGGGGAGATCGAGTCGACCAAAGCAGATGACATGCGGGAGCAACACCGAGAGCTACACGATGCTCGCCGCGAGATAGCGATCGTCACCGATTCCTCGTGCGACCTTCCCGATTCCTTGGTCGACGAACACGCTGTCGTGATCGTTCCACTGCAGGTCATATCCGGCCCAAAGACGTATCTCGACCGTGTGGACATCAGGGGTGGCGAACTGTACGACCGCATGAAAGAGGCGGACGAGATCTTCACAACCTCTCAGCCAACTCCCGCAGCGCTGATCAGGGGGTTCGAAGACGCGCGGTCAGATGCCGACGAAGTCATCGGGCTGTTCATTGCGGGGGCGCTTTCGGGTACGTTGGCGTCGGCCCGAGCCGCCGTTCAAGTGGGCAAACTGGATGGCGTCACTGTCGTCGATTCTCGTGCTGCGAGTGTTGGCCTCGGCCTGCTCATTCTCCGCGCAGCAGAACTCATGGAGGAGGGCCGGTCGGTCGGAGAAATCCACCAGGAGCTACGGCGGGTACGCGACCAGTCGGGCGGGTTCTTCACGGTTGACGTATTCGACAACTTGCTCCGGTCCGGCAGAGTGAGCAGGGGCCGGGCGTGGCTGGGAGGTTTGTTGGACATCAAACCGATCCTGGAGGTGAGCCATGACGGGACGGTTGTGCCGCTCGACCGCGTACGGGGGCGGGACAACCTGATACCGCGGGTGCTACGCCATCTCGACGAGCGCCTGACACCGCGACCTTCCGCTTTGCGACTTGGGATAGCCCATGCGGGCGCTGACGAGATCGCTGAACGACTCAAGGCAGATCTCGTCGCCCGCTACTCACCGCGCACCTGTCTGGTGAGCCCGGTGACAGCAGCGATCGGAGTTCACGTCGGTCCGGGAGCCTGGGGTATATTCTACCAGATCGAAGACTGACCGCACACACAAGACTGAAGACTCTGAAGCAAACGAGAACCATTTCCGGACGAGCAGGCCAACCGAATCATGAAGGTGCCGAGGAGTTGGGGCACCTTCGTCTCGCCGTCAGCACGTTGGATGAACACAAGGCGGAGGACATCATCGTCCTCGACTTGCGGCAATTGAGCGACGCGACCGACTACTTCATCCTGGCATCGGGAACATCAGATGTACACGTGCGAGCGCTGGCAGAAAACGTTGACGGCGCGCTCAGTCAGGCAGGTCGCCAGCCACACCACGTAGAGGGTTTGAAGTCGGGGCGCTGGGCTCTCTTGGACTACGTGGATTTCGTGATCCACGTGTTCCATCCTACGCCACGGAAGTTCTATCAACTGGAGCGGCTGTGGGCCGATGCACCGGCGGTGTCGGGGGACGCGTTCTAGCCGGGTTCTTTGACACACGGTCGCGCCCGTGCGAGCCGTCAAATCGAATTTCATCACGGCCAAATCGAATCTCACCACGGCGAGATTGAGTTCTTAGGCTGTTTCACCGCCTCCCCGACGCCGGACGCGGGAGCGCACGGAACGGACGGGAAGACACGGAACCTGCAACGAACACTTTCGGGAAGCGCTCGAGCACATACAGGGACATTTCCTGGTCCGATTGGACATCAAGGGTTTCATCGGTGGTCGTGCGGTCACCATTGATCCGGCACGATCCAATCGGGCCACGGACAACGCTGAGTAGCGGCGAGTGTTCCCAAAATGAGGAGAGCCGAGCGAACATCACTCGGCTCTCGGCGCAGCGGAGCTGCAGACACCTCACACGTTTTCTTAATATAACGATATCCTACTTAGTTGTGCATCTCGCGACCGGGCGCGGTGGGTGCCGACGCCGAGATTCGAACTCGGATGGGCAGAAGCCCAGATACGTGTGAGGTACCCGTGTCTACCAGTTCCACCACGCCGGCACCGCTTCACGATTGGCGAAACTTGGAGTCAACGACCAGGACACGACGCACGACACGCACCATCGCACCGCTCAACGAAGTTCAGCGATTTCATGGAGAGTGTATAACCAGAATTGCGAGTAGCGGCACCGATCCTTGCAGAATGGTTTGGGGGCTGGCGCTGGTTGGCGTTGCCGCCACTCACTCCCTCCTGTCCCGCCCTGAGAGGGCGCGCTCGGCCGAGGCGCGTCGTAAGACGACGCGGCGCGTCATGAGACGACGCGACTCGTCCTTAAGGACATCCGCGTTCATCCGCTACGGTATGCGTCCGCCGAGCAGCCCCGCTGCAGTCAGATCCTCTGGATAACGCAGCACAATCACGTCACCGGGCTCGA
>JBDGXD010000215.1:0-7496 GCA_039584755.1 Gemmatimonadota bacterium | reverse complement strand
GGCGGGAGAGGGAGTCAGCAGCGAATTGGCTCAACGTCTGACCAACCTGGCCGAGACAAGCATCAAGCGGCTGTTCAAAGTGACCGCCTCGCACGAGGCAGAGGACCTGTGGGATAGAATGGACCGGTCCTTGGATCAGATAGGCCGGCGTGAGCTGCGTGAAATCGGTACCCGATTCCTGGTTCACGGTTCTGTAGCAGCCGAGCGCGGAGACACTTCAATCGAACTGCACGTCATCCTGCAGAGTGGAGATCGGCGTCGAGCGGGAACGATACACATGCGCGGCGACCGCAACTTGGGCCAGACTGGGTACCATCTGGGACGGAATATCGTCAGCATCGTAGCTCCGAACCGGCAATCTGAGTACCGCGGTGGTCTGCTGTCAGAAGTCGATGAGGCGGTTAGAGCCTATCTCGACGGACTCGAGGCCTTCAAGCGTAACGCCTTCCAAGCCGCGACAGATGAATTCCAGCAGGCCCAGTCACTCGACTCGACATTTGGATTGGCAGCGTGGTGGTTCCACAACTCGTTTCGTTGGCTGATGACGGGTGGTCCCCCTCAGGTCGATCTCTGGCAGTTGCTCGAAGCTCAAGGAGATGATCTCCCCGAGCTGGATCGCATGCTGATCGAGGCACAACTGGAACCAACCCTAACCTTGCGACTTGACGCTTACGCGGAAACGGTACGACGATATCCGCGAGACGCCTACGCTTTCTTTCTCTACGCCGACGAGATGCAAACTCGTGGTTCCTTGATCGGAATCCCACTGGATTCATCGACCAGTCAACTCGAACGTGCAGCCGACATGGACAGTACGTTCGGACCAATACAATTGGGGCTGATTCGCTCATATGTTCGGCTGGGGCAATCGGAAGAGGCCCTAGAGGCTATGAACCGCTACGAGAGAGTCTACGTCGAGACAGAGGACATCCGACCCACACATCATCCCAACTTCCTCCAACTGCTAATTGGAGCACGCTTCTCCCCGGCGGCCGTAGAGGAGCAAATGCAGGTCCTACTAGGTGACCCAGAGAACTCTGAAGTCGTGCTCCGTCGTTTTCGTATCGTTGCCCAGTTCGACTTGGCTCCATGGCAGAGCGATCTCGCAGGTGGGTTCTTGGAGGCAACCTCACAGGAGCCAGCGGTGCGCGCTCACCTGCATGAGGGACGTGGGCTGGCTCTTATCGGATTGGGGCGGATCGCCGAGGGCATGTGGCACATCGACTCCGCGGCGATGCTGTGGGGCACGGACGAAGCTCGTCTCGAAGCGGCCGAATGGCGGGTGGTGACATCGGCCCTGGGATTTCCTGGCGTCGGTCCCGACGAAGTGGAGAGAGGGAGAAACATGTTGTTGGCGTTGCTGGCCGATTCAGCTAACAGATCCAGAGCCGCGTGGGCGCTCGGCGTTGACGCAGCAGTCAGCGGGGATCGAGACGCTACCGGACGATGGCTCGACAGCCTGAGCGCGACACCAGCCGACACCACCGCCGCAAGACTCGCCACGAGTCTGCTCTCCGTCGATCTGGGCAGCCGCGGGATGTACCAGGAAGCCCTGGACCTATCACGCGAGCTGTTGCAGTACGATTCGGCCGGACGGGGAGGAGATCCGTTCACCCGTGCCGCACTGCACCTCAAGCGTGCGGAGTGGTACGACAGCCTCGACAAACCGGACGAGGCCGATGGGGCGCGGCTGTGGTACGAGCACTTCGAGTTCTTGGGATTCCGAGCACGCGAGGCACAACCGGCCGAGATCGACTGGGCCCTGTCACCGTATGCCCGGTTGCTCCGCGCTCGGGCCGCACGCGAGATAGGCGACCATGACAAAGCCTGCACGCACTTCGTGCGATTGACCGAACTCTGGGCGGCAGCGGACCCAGCGTATGCTCCCCTCATGAGCGAGGCCGAAGAGTACGTGCGGCAGCGGTGCCGATGACGATCGACTGTCGCCTGCTAGGACCGGTCGAAGTGCATCATGACGGCGTGGAGGCACCCGCCGAGCTGCTGCAACGCAAGAACTTGGCACTGCTGATCTACCTGGCTCGGTCACCCCATCAAACCCGGAGTCGCGAGCATCTAACCGGGGTTCTCTGGGGGGAGAAGCCCGAATCCAGGGCGCGGCACTCTTTACGCGAAGCCATCCGCATTCTGCGACGGACACTCGGCGAAGATGGACTGGCAACCGAGGGGGACCAGGTTCGCCTGGTGAGCGGAATACTACAGGCCGACACCGACCGGTTCGCAGAATTGGAAGCGGACGAGGATTGGGAGGGAGCGGCCACACTCATCAGAGGAGAGTTTCTCGAGGGATTCAGCGTACGCGATGCCTGGGCTTTCGAGGAGTGGTTGGGATCAGAGCGTTCCCACTGGCGCCGGCGTTCTGTCAACGTACTTGCAAGCTATGGAGAGCAGCTGCTTGCGACCGGACGGACCACGAAGGCAGTAGAGGTTTCACTGCGCGCGCATGAGTTCGATCCTGGCTCCGGCATTGCCTTACGTGCCACCCTGCGCAGCCTGGCGATTGCCGGAGAACGCACCGAGGCTCTGCGACGCTATCGCGAGTACGAACAGCGACTCGAGGAGGTCGGAGCTGAGCCCGACAAAGACACGCTAGATCTGTTGGAGCGCGTAAAGCGCGAGCGCTCATGGAGCTTGGACGAGTCGGTGCCAACCAGCAAGGACGAGGGCGCCCAATCCAGACGGACCCCACTGGTGGGACGCGACTCGGAGCTTGGCAAACTCCTGAACACGTGGGGTCAAACTGCAAGCAAAGGGTGTGCTTCGGTATCGCTCGTCGAGGGCGATCCAGGATGCGGCAAGACACGCTTGGCCGAGGAGCTCACAGCCAGAGTTCGACTGGGCGGCGCTAGCGTGGCAACCATCCGAGCAGTGGAAGCCGATCTCGAACAACCTGGCAGCATCCTGCTCGGTCTGGCACGCGGTGGACTGCTCGAGGGACCGGGTCTCGCGACCGCTTCCCCTTCCGCTCTGGGAGCCTTCTCCAATCAGGTGACAGAATGGGCCGACCGCTTCGGCCCACCATCGGGCGAGACGCTGCCTGCGGGACCCGCTATGGCGGAAGTGGTGAGGGCGTTGGCCAACGAGCACCCAGTTCTTCTGGTGGTGGACGATGCACAATGGTGTGACAGAGAAAGCATGTTGGCTTTGTGGGCCTTGCTACGCGACCTGTCTGAGATGCCTGTGCAAGTTTGTGTTTCACTTGCTCCGCAACCACAACGGCCAGAGGTGGATGAACTGCGCTCACGACTGGGACGTGATCTCAGCGGGATGACGGTACAACTGGAGAAACTCGAAGCAGATGCGCTGAGACAGCTCGTGCAGTGGGCAGTACCCAGTTACACTACCGAGGAGATCGATCGTTTGACGCGTCGAGTAGTGTCGGATTCGGCCGGTCTACCATTGCTGGCGGTCGAACTGCTGCATGCAGTCGCGCTGGGATTGGACTTGAGTGAAACGAAAGGTGCGTGGCCACAACCACTCAAGACACTGTCTCAGACTCTGCCCGGTGATCTACCTGACGCGATAGTCGCCGCTATAAGAGTGGGATTCAGGCGCCTAAGCCTTGCGGCACAGCAGGTTCTAGCTGCAGCTGCAGTGTTGGGCGACCGGGTAGCTGCGGAACAGCTGGCGAGGACCACTGAGTACAGCGGAGCCGAGCTCAACTCAGCACTCGACGAACTGGAGTGGCAGCGCTGGCTCGTTGCCGACGCACTCGGCTACTCGTTTGTCGCACGAATAGTGCGCGAGGTAGTCGCGGAGGACATGATCACAGACGGTCAGAAGCGAAGGATCAGGGATGCGGCCGGGTAATGTGGCAATGAGAGAATTCGGTAATGAGGGAACAATGAGAAGCGCACTGTTCTTTTCCATCACCGTGCTGCTGGCAGCACCCGCGTTAGCTCAAGACGCGGATCGAGATTCCCAGGATGTGACGCAAACCCTGATTGCGATGTGGGACGCCATCGAGCGGGGAGACCTGGAAGGATATGCCAGCTACATACACCCCGACTTCACGTCCTTTGGCGAAACCGACGTGTACCTCGCCGAGGGGAAGGAACTCGAGCTGAGAGGCATCGAGGATTACCTGAAACGCGCGGAGAACGTCCACACCGAGATGCACCAACCTCAGGTCACCGTGCTCGGCGACGTGGCATGGATCGTGTATTACTGGACCGATTGGGGAGTTACGAATGGCAATCGGTTCACGAGTCGCGGAAAGTCGACCAGGATATTCGTCCGTGAAAACGGGCGTTGGCTGTGTATTCACGGGCATTACACAGCTGTACCGTAGACCGGCCCACAGAGGCGTCGTCACCCCTCTTTCGACCCGTTTGACACCGAATTCGACCATCAGTAGCTTCACCGTTCCTAACCCAAGGGACCAATCAAGTGCTTGACCCTCGCCAGCGCCGGCGAACGGGCGTGTGGTTCAGCCTCCTGGCTGCCATCGTCGCTGTGACCACGACCTGCTCGGACTCTCCGTTTCGACCCGGACAGACCGCGAGTGCCAGTTTCGACGTAGCGGCATTGCTGGCTGCTACCGAGAGCACACCGATCCCCATCGACACGTTCGTGGTGGAACTACGTCGGTTCAGCGACTCGGTGTTGGTCGTCAGCGACACTATCGATGCTGATTCAGTCGGTATTGCTGCGGACGCAGACAGCGTAACGCTCGACGTGATCGTCCCGCTCGAAACAGATCCCGAGCAGTTCTATCTCCACGTCGCTGTAATGGGAGAAGGGGTTGTGTGGTATGTAGTTGAAGCTGTGGTGACCGCAACCACCACCGAACCAACGACTACTCCCGAACTGACCGCCGGCTATGTTGGTCCCGGATCGGACGCAACGAGTGTCACCATCTCACTGACAGATACAACCATCACGGGTGGCGACAGCGTACTGGTGACCGGGACGGTATACCACGAGGAGACGGTCATCGACGGAGCTCCAGTCAGTTTCACATCGAGCGACGAGGCCCTCGTTCCCGAACCCACGCAACTAGGTCGCAACCAGGCATGGGTACACGGCCCAGCCACACTCACAGACAGCGTGACCGTTACGGCCACTGCGACTACGGCTCTGGAGCCTCTGACCGCTAGCGGCATCTTACGGTTCTACGCCAGGCCGAGCGCATTAGTACTCGTGTCGGGTAACGGTCAAACACTGAACCCCGGTGAGACAGCACCCGATCCACTTGTTGTTCGAGTCGTGGACGCCGCCGGTGATCCGTTTACCCGCGGTTACGAAGTCGTCTTCACTGTGACGGCCGGTCCAACCGGCACAACGATCTCGCCCAACACGACCCTGACCGATGAGCAGGGATTGGCCCAGGCAACGCTCGCCGTAGGTGACGCACCCGGTGTCGTACGCGTGACGGCCGAGGCTCGAGATCTCACAGGATCACCGGTGTTGTTTACTGCTGCTATTGGAGATGTGTCGGCCCCGGCCGCTGTCACCATCCAAGCAGGCAACGGCCAATCGGCAACCGTGGCAACTGCCCTGCCGGTACCGCCCGCAGTGTTGGTGACTGACGGCGTTGGGTCGCCCGTTCAAGGTGTCGCAGTGACATTCGCCGTCGCTTCGGGCGCTGGCAGTGTAACTGGCGCAGTCGACACGACGGACGCAGGCGGTATTGCGACCGTCGGCGAGTGGACTTTGGGACAAGCAACCGGTGCCAACACGTTGACAGCCACAGTTGTCGGGCTGCAACCAGTGACGTTCACGGCGACTGGAATCGCCGATGCACCAGCGACGCTATTGAAGATCTCGGGAGACGATCAGACTGCCGACGGTGGCAGTGCACTGCCCGCGCCGTTGGTTGTGGAAGTGCAAGATCGGTTCGGCAATCCGGCACCCAACGCCACGGTCGACTGGTCGGTGTCAGACGGCTCCGTCTCGCCCACGAGCAATCAAACAAGTGGCAATGGCCGTGCGCAGACGACATGGACGCTCGGAGCCAACGCTCAGACCCAGGTCGCCACGGCGATGGTATCGGCCCTTCAGCCGGTGACCTTCACTGCAACGGCAACATTTGCGAACCCGGTCATCTTCGTCACGCTGGTAGGAACCGACAGAATCGCCGTAGGTGGATCGGCACTCGTCGAGGTAACGCTTTCATCACCGGCGCCGACCGGTGGTGTGACGGTGGCTGTGACCTCGGATAACACGGGGATCGCTGCGGTTCAGTCACCCGGCTCTGTATCCATTGCAGAAGGCACAACAACCGGCCGGATAGGAGTCGACGGTGTCTCCAGCGGAGCGACCACCATTCGTGGTAACGCAGCCGGTTGGACAGAAGGAACCCTGACCGTCGATGTGTCTCCCTTAGTACTCAGCCTGCCCGCGACGTTGAACGTTCCATTCGGAGGAACATCTTCGATTCCGGTTCAGATTTCGACACCGGCACCGGCGGGTGGTGAGGTTGTATCGCTCGTGAGCAGCGACCCCTCGTTGGTTGCCATATCAGCGCCCACGGTGACAATTCCCGCAGGCCTCCAGACTGCCAACGGGATTGTGTCCGGCGTGTTCCCGGGAACCGTTACGGTCACGGCAACGAGCACAACGTACGGCACGGCCCAATCAACCGTGTCGACGACGGCCAATCTCAACGTCATCCAGACCTCGGCAACCATCAACGCGACTTTCGGAACGAACATCCGGATTCAGCTTCAGAGTGCGGGGTCGGCCATTGCGGCTCCGGCCGGTGGGATCTCAGTCACACTCACCGCAGCCGATCCGACGTGCGTAACCGCGACATCTCCGGTCGTGATTCCGGCTGGGCTGGTGGACGTGACCGCTACACTCGCGTACGGTGGAAGCGCGACTCTCAGCTGCTCGACTGTGCTGACAGCAAGCGCTGCGGACATAGTCCCGGACAGCATCAGCGTAACGGTGAATCCGGCACCAAGTATCAGCACCAGTGCGAGGACGGTGGGCAGTGGCTTACAGCGCAGCACGTCGGCATCGTTGGGTGCATCGAACCATGGTGGTGTTGATGTAGTGATCGCCAGTTCCGATCCGTCGGTGATGCTGGTAGCGCCCAACGCCACGACGGCAGGTACCGACTCGATCACGGTCTCCCTAGCCAACGGAAGCACTTCGGTCGGTTATTACGTGCAGGGAGTCGAGGGAGCGACTGGCTCACCAAGTGTGACAGTCTCTGCGCCCGGATTCACCGATGGTACGGCGACGATAACCGTAGTGCAGCCAGCGTTACAACTCAGTGGTCCTGCGACAACAACGACCGCCTTATCGGCCGACGGTCCATTCTGGGTTGGTGTCGGGATTCCCAACGGTCAACTGACATCCATTGCCGAGTGGCAGAACGTGCGGCCGGGTGGATCGTTGACAGCCACGGTTACCAGTAGCGATGTGGCGGTGGGACAGTTGGTGACGACGGCACTCACCGGTGGAACGGTGACGGTCGATATCGTGCCAGGCCTTTATTACTCACCCACTAGCGTGGCGGCCGGTGGTGT
>JBDGXD010000214.1:0-7599 GCA_039584755.1 Gemmatimonadota bacterium | reverse complement strand
ACATTCGGATGCAGCGCGACTACTTTCTCGAACTGGGCCGTGGCCTGCTCGGACTCTCCCGCCGCATCGAGTACGAGCCCGACCCAGACACCGATGATCGGCGACAAGGGATCGAGCTGTTCGGCCCGGCGGATCACTTCCAGTCCATCCTGAATACGATCCATTCCGACCAAAGAGATCGCATACCATTGTTGCGCGGTCGCATACTGCGGGTTCGCCACAAGAGCGCGCTGGAAAGCGGACTCGGCGCCGTCCCAATCCCACTGGGCGTCGAGCACTATCGCGAGCGATGCATGTGCTTCAGCAGAATTGCTGTCCAGCGCCACAGCCGTTCTGGCCGCTTCCTCGGCGCGCGCGACGGCCGTGTGCCACGTCAGATCTTCCACACCGTAGGGAGGAAACAGCACGTAGGAATCGGCCAAACCACTCCAGGCACCCGCGAATCCTGGGTCCAGGTTGGTGGCTTCCTCGAAGTGAGATGCCGCTACAACCATATCGCGGGCAGTTCGCTTGTTCCAGTGAAACCGGCCAAGCAGATAAGAACTATACGCGTCGACGTTGTCTGTGCCAGTTCTCACTATGGTGGCGTCGTCCACTGTCAGTTCTATCTCGAGCGCGGATGCTATTGACTGCGCCACGTCTTCTTGCACGGCGAATATGTCGTTCAGTTCCCGCTCATACGTGTCCGACCACAGTTGAAAGCCGTCCTGCACGTCGATCAGTTGTGCCGACACACGCACGCGATCACCGGCCCGCCGGACGCTGCCATCTACAATAGAGCCAACCTGCAATTGTTCCCCGATGCTCTGGAGATCGTCTTCCTTGTCCTTGAACCAGAACGCCGAAGTACGGCCCACTACCTGTAGGTCGGTAAGTCTCGAGAGAGATGCGATGAGCTCGTCCGCCAGGCCATCGCTGAAGAACTCGTTGTCTCGCGCTTCACTCAGGTCGGAGAACGGAAGTACTGCGATGGACGTGCGGGGAGGGCTCCCCGCACTACTCCCGTCTCCGGCTAATAGTCTCACGACCATCCATCCAGAAACAGCGAGCACCACGATCAGGACAGCTCCAATAGCGAGCTTCCACGCACGATGTAACGGGCCGGCGGCCCCTCTTGCCTCCGAGTCCTCCAGCTGCGGCAGCAGCTCGTCTACGGTCTGCCATCGCGCGTCCGGATCCGACGCCAGGCTCTTCGAGATAATGCCGGGAAGCGAATCGTTCACCGCTGCATCCTCGCCGGTGATCGGTTCTGCCGGCTGCGTGAACTTGGCCGAGAGGATCTCTTGTTGGTTGCGGCCGGTGAACGGCTGTCTGCCCGTCAACATCTCATGGGCCATGACGCCCCATGCATAGATGTCGACCCGCTGATCTACCGTCGGGTCGCCCATGGCCTGTTCGGGCGCCATGTAGGCCGGGGTGCCAATGACCACGCCTACGCTGGTGAGGTCTTCGACGGATTCGCCCTGGCTGGTGCTGCTGGCATCACTCACGGCCTTTGCAATGCCAAAATCCGCCACCACGGCATTGCGCCCCGTGAGCATCACATTCTCGGGCTTGATGTCGCGGTGGACTATGCCACGTGCATGGGCGTAGGACAACGCATCAGCCACTTGCTTTAGAATCCGCGTTGCATCGGCCGGCGGCAGTTTTCCTTCTCGTGCCAACCTGTCTCGCAGGCTCTCGCCCTCGATGTACGGCATCACGTAGTAGAGAAAGAGTCCTGCTTCACCGGAGTCGTGCAGCGGAAGGATGTGGGGGTGGCTGAGGTTGGCCGCGATCTTTACTTCTCGGAGGAACCGCACCGCACCGATGGTTGCGGCCAGTTGCGGGTGCAGCACCTTGATCGCCACCAGCCTTTCATGCTTGAGGTCCTGTGCCAGATAGACCGTGGCCATTCCACCAGAGCCAAGCTCTCGCTCAATCCGGTAGCGGTCAGACAGCTCGTGTTTGAGTTGTTCCAGCAGGTCGGCCATATGGTGGCTCTCCGGTGGTGCCAGAGGCCTAAGTTAGGGCTTGGGAGATTAGGGGGCCAGGCACACGTGTTACCTCTACCTCTCCTTTACCGGTAGGACTACGTGCGATGGGTGGAAACGATCGCGCATTACCTGGATCGTTGGCGTGCCACCGTCGCGGGGGTAGCGGAGGAACGAATCCTTGTCCGCACCGGCAATCGCAATGCGTATCCGGTGCCCACGCTTGATCAATGCCGAGGTGGCCCAGAGCTCGAACGTCAACTCGGCCACCTCGTCGGCAACCAGAGGCATCGCGTCGACTCTAAGCTCGCTACGATGCGGGCCATACTTCCAATACAGCGGAGGTTCCTCCGACACCTTACGCATGACTGCTCTTAGCTGACCCTCCGTTATGTAGGTGACCCGGCCGTCCGGTGCCACGTCCTCCAAGTAGACTATGAATGCGCCGTCGGAGTGGGTTGACCGAACATGCAACGTCACCACAGGATGGCCGGTTATCTCCACATCCACTTGCATCGGCTCGCTGGTGTATGTCAGGAGCTTCTCATCCTCTTCGGCACGATTCGGATAGATGACATCACCGGCGCCGCCATTAGTGTGCCAGCGGTTATGAGCTCCTGTGGTCGCCTCGTAGTTGATCGTGTAGCCGTCGCTCGCATCGTCCATATCCGGTGGTTGGCTGCTCAGCCCGCCGTTCGCGGCGAAATAGAAGCGCTGCGAACCGAACCCTTCCGGCGGCCATACCTCGGTTGTGGTCCACTCTCCGGCACCCATGGTGAAGTAGGTGATACCGGTCTCGAGTTCGCCCGACCCTGTTTCCTTCAAGAACGCGTCAAAGAAGCGCAGCAGTCTGGCGTCCTGTTCCTCACGTGTCGGCTCCACCGGTGTGTCCGCCGGCATGAACGGATCGGAGTTGTTCGCTGCGCCATGATCCCAGGGACCAATGATAACGCGCTGTGGATTGCTGATTGAGTTGTAGCGACCCAAAGTGCCGTTGACAGTCGCCGCATCCAACCAGCCCGCTCGGATGAGCATGGCGACCCCTGAGGCCTCGATTTGGGGTAGGTAAGCGCAGGGACTGCGCTTGTAGCCGACATTGGTTTCTCCCGCCGCGCCGAAGGGGTCGTCCCGATATTCGTACTCCAGCGCCGCTTCGTAAGGCGGCGTGTTCTTCGAGTGTGCTGCTACAGCCCCGGCTAGCAGTGCACGATTCGTGTCGGCATCAACCGGCTTGACTCCCAGCACTTCGCTCTTCAGCTCCTCGCATCGCTCGCCGGTCCTTCCCATTAGCGAGCAGATATCGTTCCGATCCATTCGCCCGACGGCATTGGACCATCCCTCGAGGAAACCGAGGTCGAGCACACCGCCGGGAAAGATGAGGTGACCGAAGTTGTCGAAGTCGTTGAACAGGGGCGCGACAGCCTTGACCGCGGGACGCATGCTCACGGCCAACATCTCCGCCGTGTTCCCCGCGTATGACACCCCGTAGGCACCGACTCGCCCGTTCGACCATGATTGTGACACGATCCAGTCGACTACCTCTCCGAAATCGCGCACCTCTTGCTGACTCAACTCGTAAGGACGCCAACCGAACGAAGCACCACTGCCACGGCTGTCGACCACTACCAGTGCATATCCGGCATGGTTGAAGCGCTCTGCTTCGGGGTAATTGGTGTCATCCTCCAGGTTGTCGCTCGACACTTCCATGGAGCGCCAGTACCGAGTAGCACGCATTATCGTCGGTATCCGTTCGTCCTGCGGCAGATCTGACGGTAGCCACACGTCGATCGCGATTCTCACCTCGTCACGCATCGTGACGTAAAGCGACTGGAGTCGTGGCCTCTCCAGCGTTGACTGAGGGACTTGCCCGAGTGCAGTCGGCGATAGCGCGAGTCCGACGAGACCAAAGACAGCCAATACAGTTCGCAATTGCGAAATAGCTGGTTGCGTTCTCATGAGTGATCCTTTTCCGATGGCGGGGTCGTACAATTGCGCCTTGATCTGTCAGCTAGCGGAGTCCCACTGCGCTCCAGCATATCAGCGAACGCTCAAAGCTACCGTCCCTAGTGTGAGGGAGCCAGCAGCGGGCAGCGGGAGCCATGAGGTCGTCGCATTGACCGCTCGGCCCTCCTCATCCAGCCGTGGACCTACGACGGACTGCCCGTACCAACAGGTACATGCCGAGTATGACAACTGGAATCTCAGACAGGAGAATCAGCACCCAGCCACTCACAGTTTCGGAAAACCCCGGCGTCGCTGCCGCATACGCCCCGACAACCGCATTCGGCACCACGTGATAGGCAACCGCCGGCCAGATGCTGCGGGCGTAGAGGACTATTCCCGCGTAGAAGATTCCCGATAACGCCGTGTCCAATACCAGTAGACTGACCTGGGGCAGCGGTTGCCCCATGAGCAGACGGATGAGATGCCCGACACCGAAGAGTATGCATGACAATACCACACTCTTCACTGTCCCGTGACGTGAGTCCGCCCATATGCGCAGCAGTCCGAAAAGCAAAAGGCCTCGGAACACCATCTCTTCGAGGACCCCGGCACCCGCGCCGTTCAACGCGATGGAGCCCACCCGCGGCCAATCCGATACCGGCACGGTGAGACTGTCGAACCAGGCAAACAGCTGTATCGGCACCTGAAACGAGAGCACGAGCACCACTATCAACCACGTACCCCACTTGCCACCGCGCAGCAGCCCGACGTCGTCCGCCAATCCGATACGCCAGATGACCCACCCGCATGTAGCGGCGGCGCCGAGCCTGAGCAGCGCCTCCACCGCCTGCTGGCTTGTGGTGTTCGTCGTGATCGAAACAGCGACTATGTTTGCGGCGATATACACCGCGAACAGGAGGATTGTCACTACGAGCCCGAACGCGAGCGGACGTCGTGTCGTCAAGACGGTCCGAGCGGACCCGCCAGTTTCACTTTCAGGTAACCGTTTCATCTCGGCCTCACCTGAGGGTCTCGTACAAGAGCGCTAGAAGTTGGGTTTCCGGCCTTGCCAACCAACACATTGGATTCCCTTCCGTCAATGACCACCGTTCGGATCGAGAGAATCACCGAACGTCCATCGTGAGTGAACGCTCCCCGTCAGCTGGTGTGCAAAGCACTTGGACCGATGCTATCCGCCGGGTGCGCACCTACAGGCCCCAACGCACTTCAGTCTGGACGAATCCAGCACCGCGCCCCATCTTTGCCCCCCATGCCCGACATTGCAGCACGCCTGTCTAGCGCTCTAGCTGACCAGTACGAAATCGAATGCCACCTCGGTGAGGGTGGCATGGCAACTGTGTATTTGGCGCACGATCTGAAGCACGACCGGAAGGTGGCGATGAAGGTGCTGCGACCGGAGCTGGCTGCGGTGCTTGGTCACGAACGGTTCATTCAGGAGATCAAGACCACTGCCAATCGAAAAACCCATCGTGCAGAGCGGCTATGTGAAAGTGCCTGAGTCACCCGGCCTCGGCGTCGAACTGAATGATGAGGTGGTCAGAGAGTTCCTCGTAGAGGGGGAAGAACTGTTCGCCCCGACGCCGGAGTGGGATGAGATACGGGCGTGGGATCGGCTGTGGAGTTGAGGGTCAGGAAGGATGGGCCGTGAAGTTCCTCGTGAAGTTCCTGGTGATGGTCACGCTGAGCCTGCTCGCCGGACAGGCCGGCGCCCAGGTCCCGGCAGCCGACAGCCGCGCCTTGCTCCGCGGGACCGACACGCCGTGGCCAGTCCCACTGTTCGCGAGCCGTGCGGAGTGGGAGGCACGCGCCGCAGAGTTGCGCCGCCGCA
Organism: Gemmatimonadota bacterium; assembly: GCA_039584755.1. Taxonomy (GTDB): domain Bacteria; phylum Gemmatimonadota; class Gemmatimonadetes; order Gemmatimonadales; family GWC2-71-9. The sequence goes on along the minus strand of JBDGXD010000214.1, from coordinate 1,833 downwards.
TTCTCTTCAGCGCAGGCCTCTTGCCCTTGCCAGGGCGCACTCCCCTGCATCCCCAGATTTTTGGCCGCACCGAGCGCGAGGGCTACTCCGTTGAAAAGGTGTCGTTCCAGAGCCTGCCCGGATTCTTCGTCACCGGTAATCTCTATCGACCGGCGAACCGCGCCGGCCCCTTTCCCGGTGTGCTCTCGCCTCATGGGCACTGGACGTACGGCCGACTTCAACACGATGAACTCGCGTCGGTGCCGGGGAGGGCGATCAACCTAGCTCGGCAGGGCTACGTGGTCTTCAGCTTCGACATGATTGGCTACAACGACAGCTATCAGGTTGATCACAACTTCTACTCGGCGCAGGCGGAGCTCTGGAGTTTCAACGTGCTGGGGCTGCAGCTCTGGAACAGCATCCGCGCGCTCGACTTCCTAGAGAGCCTACCCGAGGTTGACCCGAAGCGCCTAGCGGTGACTGGCGCGTCTGGAGGAGGCACGCAGACGTTCTTGCTCGCTGCGGTCGATGATCGCGTCCGGGTCTCGGCGCCGGTGAACATGGTCTCGGCGCACTTTCAGGGTGGAGACAACTGTGAGAACGTGGCCGGACTCCGCCTTGACCAATCGAACGTGGAGATCGCAGCGCTGGCGGCGCCGCGCCCAATGCTGCTCGTATCTGCGACGGGCGATTGGACGGAGAACGTGCCCCGGATTGAGTTCCCGGCAATCCAACACATCTACCGCCTGCTCGGAGCCGACGCCGCCGTTGCGGTCGCATCGTTCGATGCCGATCACAACTACAACCGCGAGAGCCGCGAGGCCATGTACGCGTGGTTCGCGCGTTGGTTGTCGCCTCCACATACTGAGGGCGGGGCGGTCGATACAACAGAACAACGGTTCCGAGTCGAACCACTGACTGACGTGTTGGTGTGGTATGGCCGCATGCGGCCAGAAGGTGCAGATGTCGACTCGCTGTTGCGGCTCTGGCAGGCGCTTCCGGTTGACTCATCCGCTCTGCGGTACGCGCTCGCAGCAGAGTGGCCCGAGCGGGTCTTGTCGAGTGTTCTAGACGACCGTATCTATCTCTCGCGTGGGACCGACCGGGTCGAACTCAGGCGCTGGCTCCCGGAGCAGCCACCCGCTGCCACGATGCAGACCCCCGTGCTGCTGGTCGGCGATTCGCCGCCGAGTCTAGTACACGCGCTGCAACGGCGTGGACGAGCCGTGTTTCATGTACTGCCGTTCGAGGAGACGCGGGATACGACGATACCCTTCTTCACGACTTACAACCGGACGGCAGATCAGATCCGCGTGCAGGATGTCCTTACAGCCGCGGCCTATTTGCAGGGCGAGTTCGGCGCAGTCGATTTGGTGGGCGCAGGTAAAGGCGGTCTCTGGGCACTTCTAGCACGCGGAGTGTGGCCCGGGTTCCGCCGCACCGTCGCCGATGCAGATCGGTTTGACGTCGAAGATGACAGCGCCTATCTCCATCGCCTCTTCATTCCCGGTCTCCGGCGTGCAGGTGACTTCCGGGGCCTGCCCTCGGGGACAGTGCGCGTGCACAACACCGGTGGTGTTTTCCGCACTTCGGGGCAGCTGACGTACGAACTGCTGTCGCCGGACGCCATTGCCAAATGGCTGTCGTCGGAAGAGGCGCCTGATGGATCTATCGATTAGCCGAAATCAGCCACAATCAGGTAGTCAAAACGGTCTTCCAGTGCACCGAATGGGTCGTTATCGGGCGTGAAATCCTCGACATAGTAATACTCGAAGCCGGCCTTAGCTCTCGCACTCAGTATGGTCTCAAGGTCCTTTGACTGTTAGGCATTCTACACTCTGCACTCTGCACTCT
>JBDGXD010000213.1:0-7615 GCA_039584755.1 Gemmatimonadota bacterium | reverse complement strand
CGCGCCGATCAGACCAGGAAGTCTTGGCTCCCGGGCAGCACCAGGAACCCTTGTTTCTGCGGGTCCTGGGGGTCCTCGGGTTCATCGGGCGGTGGGTTGGGCGGCCCAGTCGGGGGGTCGCACGCAGTCGCTACGGAGAGCGTCAGTGCGATCACCGCTCCCCATGTGAACAGCGCACGCCACCACCTCCGCCGCGGGCGGACGGCTACCATTGACATTCACCACCTTTCTCATTTCAAATCTAAGTCAGTGTTGCTGCGTGTGGCAAGAGGTGGAGTGGCTGCTTGTCGTTCCTGTTCGGCGGCCTTAACTTATGGTACTATGGTGCCTTGCTCGGATGGCGTCCGTTCGGCCAACTGGGCAGGTGTGTTCGCATTGTATCCCGCTCCGTCAAGGGGTTTGGCATGACTCTCCGGTCCCAGTTCCTGCTCGCTGCCGCGCTCGGGGTTGTGGTGGCGTGCGCATCCTCCGGTGGAGAAGGAACCCTTTCCGCCGATTCCCGGCTCATCAACCGTGCCCAACTGGACCAGCTCAAGGAACAGGGCATCCGCAACCTGTACGAGGCCATAGAACGCGTGCAGCCCCGCTGGCTCGTGGTGCGTAGCGGCTTGCGGAGCTTCTCAACGGAGACGGAAATCGTCGTGTTCCAGGACCAGTCACTCCTTGGCAACCAGGACGCGTTGAGGCGCATGGGTGTGGAGGGGGTGTACGAAATCCGCTACCTCGATGGAGCCACGGCACAGGCCACGCTGGCGGGAATCCAGGATCGCCATGTCCAGGGTGCGATCGTCGTCTACATGCGTCCACCACGGTAGCAGGGCGATGGGTGGTCAGGGGGTTGAGCGTGGCTCCAGGTTGCCACACGCAATCCGGGAGGCGTCGGCGGACCGTAGCTCCGAGTGGTAGGTGTTTTCCAGGGAGAGCCTCGGGCCGAGATGCGTCTCCGCCGAGGCACTGCCCGAGAGAGATGGGAGCAGTGCCGGATAGTCGCTGTCGGGGCCGAGTTGCGGGCCCGGCTCCGGACACGTACCGGTCCCCAGTCTCCATGTCAGTGTCGCTCCTGCCTCAGCACCAGTAATCTCAATGCTCACCGAGGTGCCGTCGGGCCCTGACACGGCGGCGGTCTGCCCAGATAGGTTCGGGTAGTCCGGCTCGGGCGCGAGCTGCGTCTCCCACGCCGTGACCGCTGGACCGGTGTCGTCAACTGCGAGGTTGAGACAGGCGGCCGCGCCGAGGGCAAAGAGGATGAGCAGTCCTGCAGGGTGGGCGGTCATGACTGCGGCTCCAGCCCTCGCCTGGTCCAGATGGCAATCACCCCGCAGCGGGCTTCGCGGGTCAGGAACTCAGGCGGGATGCTGGCCAGCCCGCGGAAGACCTCGATCACCTCGACGTCGAGGGGAGACACCAGGTCGTCAACCACCACACCTCCCCCGTCGCCGCCGCGGGTGGCGAGCATGCCGTCGAGGAAGATCTGTACCGGGCATTTGCCGGCTCGCCTCATGGAGACGGTCCGGCCTCCTGCCCCCGGACGGCGCTGCTCCGCGTATACGCCCGGCACCGTTACCAGCATGTCCGAGATATGCACGGGCCTGCGTTGCTCGATGTCCGCCCGCGTGAGGTGGACCCCGAGCCCTTTTGACCTACGAAACTCGGCATTCTCCAAGACCGGGCTCGTCTTGGGCGCTGACATTGCGACGACCTCGACGGGCGCGAGGAGCACGACGTGGGGAGCGAGCCGGATCTCCAGCACTACGGAGTCGCGATCCTCCGCCATCCATAGGACCGGTGTGATCGTTGGCAGGTAGCCGACGGCCATGGCTTCCAGTCGAAGACGAGTGCCGTCCCGTGGTTTGAAGCTGAAGCGCCCCTCGACATCGGCGACTTCGTAGCCGACGATCTTGTTGTAGCGGTTGAGCAGCAGCACCCGGGAGCCCTTCAAGGGTTGCCCGGATACATCGTCCACCACCACGCCCTGAACGGCAACCTGCGCCAGCAAGGGGTCAGCAACCAAGGTGCCGAAGGCCATCCACATGGCCAACGGAGCGATCACTCGCATAGGAACACTCATCGAGAAACTCGCAACGATCTCCAATACGTATACGTTGTCTCAGCCTTACTTAAATGTTAGGGTACTACCGGTGCAGGTGCAAGACTGGCAGTGACCGTTCCCTCTCTACGCCGCTGTCAGGCCTACTTGTGACTGCGTTCGGCGGGTGGTAGAATCGACCGGAGCATTTGACTGGCGGCGTGCTGCCGGGCCACGGGACGCCGCCAGGGAGAATCCTTTCCGGCAGGAGGTGGAGTGTGACCAAGACTTTGCGTGAGTCGGTAACCCTGGTGTTGGCTCTTATCACCCTGGTGCTTCCGGTCACGGCGCTCTGGGCACAGGGTCCCGACCTCAAGAACTCGTCCTACTTCGGGATCGGCTACGTTGCGAGTGTCCCCGACATGTTTGTGGGGGTAACGGTGCTGGGACTCACGCCGGGGCTGCTGGGCGGCGCAGGACTGTTAGCCGATGTCAAACTCACACACAATTCCCCGGGGCGCAGCGACTACTACCGCGACGATATCTCCGTGGAACAAGCAGAGCTCGAGTTCGGGGACCTGTTCTTCAGTGAGCGGAGCGTGTGGTTCTCCATCGATCTCGCGGTCGTGTACGCGATCACGCGCAGTTTCGCGGCGTACGCGGGTGGCGGATATTTGAAGAAGGAGCACTACCGCGAGTACTTCGACGACTCCGAGACCCGCGGTGACTTCGGCTTTTACTGGGTTCTGGACGAGGAGGCCTCCGGGAGTCGAGTCAACGTGCTCGGAGGGTTGTTGTTCCGAGCCGGGCGGTATGTCGTGTTCCAGGTGGGTGCGGAATCGCGGCCGGGGGTGATGGCGGGGATCATGCTCACGCTTCCGCTCTGAGCCGCACGGGTACAGCACTCCGGTATTCGAGACCCAGTGGTGGTGCCAAAGATGGCGGCCAACTAGTTACCAGGCCGTCAGCACCGAGAGCGAGGCGTCGCCTGGGACGAGCAGGTCCATTGTCTGAAGCAATCCCAATGAGACTGCGTTGGTGGGAAACTGCCTGAACGTTCCGCGGGGACATACCAGCAAGCGCACCGTTGGGCCCAAGTAGCCGGGAGGAATCGAGACCCGCACGCGATCACCGCTTGGCACATCGGCCAGTCGCATGCGATTGCTGCCCACGAGCAAAAAGACCACCACCTCGTTCCCATGCCGGTTGGCGATCGTGAGGGTCGTTCGCTGGTCGACCGGTGGGATATCGTTCCAGCTGTTCACCATCGACGCCGAGCTGCAGCTTGTCATAGCTCCGGCAGCGACCGTGAGTACTGCAAGACTGATCGGCGCGCCCCACCACGCAAGACCTCGGTTCGCGGCCTGAGTCACGGGACCGGGACTCCTCTCCTAGTCGGGGGTCTTGGGGGGATTGTAGCTTGGGCTGGGATAACGGTGGCATAACAATGCGGTGACGACAAGATCACGCCCCACAGGGCGGAACCCGTGTCCATGATGCCGGATCCCAGCAGTGTGTCGGTGCCGGCCACATACATACGAATCTCCGTATCGGCGCGCGTGACGTGGCCCCGTTCGTCGAGCAGCATGATAGCCGTTCGAGCCGCCCTTTCTTTATCCGACTGCAACGCTTTCCGTCCGTCTCGTGTCAAATAGGTCGGTGGCCGACATAGTTGGCGTCTGGCCCCAATAAGGGCACTCAACGACTGCCTCCGCGAGAGAGGACCATGACACATAGATCTCAGAACCGAGAAGGCCTCACCTCAGTAGATGTCCAGATCCTATTGACCCTGGCAAACAGCTCACTGCACGGCTACGGCATCAAGCTGGATGTGGCGGAGCGCACCGGCGGAGCGATGAAACTGGGCTCAGGGACTCTGTACGAGGCGATCCAGCGGCTGGAACAGCGAGCGTTTATCGCCCTGGCGCCTGCGCCAGAAGGCGAGGAAGCCGACCCGAGGCGCCGTTATTATCGGCTGGAATCGGCCGGCGAACGGGCCCTGCGAGCGGAGCTGGAGCGGATGGCGATGGTGGTTAGCCACGGCCAAGCCCTGCACCTGCTCCCGCGCCAGGAGGGGGTGTGACGATGGGTGAACGAATCTTCACGACGTTGCTCCGGCTGTACCCTGCGGGTTTCCGGCGCAGATACGGCATGGAGCTGGTGGAGTTCTTTCGCAGAGACTGGGGCGCGGTGAAAGAACGCCGGGCAGGGGTGGTGCTGGCATTCTGGTGCCGGACTGTCGCTGATCTATTCAGGGCCGCTCTCCGCATGCGAGTGAGTGCCCATTTCGGGAACGCCACTCGGCGAAGTGTGGAAGGGCCGTCGCAGAAACGGGGGAAACCACGCATTGGCGGTTCTTTCATGGAAGGTCTGTTCCAGGATCTCCGGTTTGCAGCTCGCACCCTGCGGAAGCGACCCGCCTTCGCCCTGGTGGCTGTGGGGGTCATTGGGCTGGGGATCGGCGCCAGCACCACGCTCTTCAGCGCGGTGGACGGGGTGTTGCTCCGATCCCTCCCTTACCCCGGGGCAGACCGCCTGGTCTTCATGGGTTCGAAGTACCCCGAAGGGACCCGGATTAGCGCAATGTCCCTTCCGTCGTTCATGGACATCATGGACCAGGTGAGTTCCACAGAGGAATACGCCGCCGCGCGGGGCAGGGCCCTCGACGTGATAGGAGAGGGTGAGCCGGAGCGGGTGTCCGTTGCCGAGGTGAGCCCGGACTACTTCAGCGTGCTGGGCGTGACGCCCGCTCTGGGTGCTGGTTTCACCACCGACGATCACCTGAGGGAGAATCCGCGGGTGGTGATGGTTAGCGACGGGATCTGGCGCCGCCGATGGGGTGGGGACCCGAACGTCTTGGGATCTACCTTTCTGGCGTCTGACGGAAGGTCCTCGGAGCTGCTGACCTACACCGTGGTCGGCGTGCTTCCCCCTGGCTTTTCGCACCCTACGCCCCTGGAGAGTCCGTATTCCCGACTGCCAGCTTCGGAACTTTGGGCTCCCCTACCCGTGAACGCACAGGTCTACACCACCCCACGGACCAACTACACGATCCGCACCATCGCTCGGCTGCGTGACGGGGCGACCCTGGAGGTGCTGAACAGCGAGCTGCACGCCCTGGCCGTGGCGTTGACCGAAGCATATCCGGAGGCCCACGTGCGTGGGGACACTTACCTGGGATTGGGGGCTCACCCCCTTCTGGACCAGGTGGTGGGGAACAGGCGCAGGGACCTGATCATCCTTCTTGGCGCGACAGGGCTCCTTCTACTGATCGCCTGCGCCAACGTGGCTGGTCTCTTGCTGGCCCGGGCGCTGGACCGGACCCAGGAGCTGCGTCTCCGGACCGCACTCGGCGCGAGTCGGATACGCCTCTTCCGGCAACTGGTTACCGAAAGCCTGCTACTGGGTGTCTTGGGCGGGGGGTTGGGTATCGCTGTGGCACAGCTGGGTGTACGTGCCTTTCGTGCCTTTGGCCCCGCTGACTTCCCCCGCATGGCCGACGTAGCCCTGAACTTGCGGGTTCTGGGCTTCGGTATCGCTGTGGCCCTGTTGACCGGTCTGCTGTTTGGCCTAGGTCCCGCGCTGGCCGGTTCACGCAAGAAGGACGGCTCGTTGCTCGCACCCACCGCGAGGGGCAGCACCAGCGGAAAGGGCACTGCGCGGTTGCGTGGAAGTCTGGTGGCGCTCGAGGTGGCGTTGGCGCTGGTGCTGCTCACCGGGTGTGGTCTGTTGGCTCGCAGTGTGATCCGTCTTCAATCCAGGGATGCGGGCGTCGACACCGACAACCTGGCTCTAATGCAGGTCCGACTGCTCCCGTCATACGAGGCAGAGGAGCAGAGGAGTGCGTTCTTCCGGGATCTCAAGGTCGAGCTGGATAACCTGCCCGGTGTTATCGGCGTGAGCTACATCGGTGACCCGCCGATGGGCTTCAACAACTGGGCGCCCTACGTGTGGCGCGAGGAAGACGTGGCCCGGGGGGAACGAGCGGGAATGGGCATGGCTCACCCCGTGGGGCTGGACTATTTCCGGACGATGGGGATTCCCATTCTGAGGGGCAGAGCATTCACTTCGGCTGACGATGGCAGCTCCCTTCCAGTAATGGTCGTAAGCCAAACGATGGCAGCCGCTCTCTGGCCGGATGAGGATCCGTTGGGAAAGAGGCTCAACCTGGCGCTGCAGCATGGCGGTGACTGGATCGCGGTTGTGGGCGTGAGTGGAGACATACGCCAGGCCAGTCTCGCAAGCGAGCCAGACTGGGATCTCTACCTGCCGTACGCACAGTCTGCCGGGAACTCCGGTCTCTTCATGGCCGTGAGGACCGCCGGCGATCCGCTGGCGTTGGCGGGAGCGTTCCGGGAGGCGGTCTGGGCGCTGGATGCAAATGTCCCCGTGCCGGAGATCACTACGATGACCGCTCGACGCAACGCTACCCTGCGGCTGCCCCGGTTCAGGGTCTTGTTGCTCACGGCCTTTGCGGTGGTCGCGCTGCTACTGGCCAGCGCCGGGATCTATGGCACCCTCATGTACACGGTGGGCCGGCGGACGGCGGAACTGGGAATCCGTATGGCATTGGGCGCCGAGTCGGTTGACGTCATTTGGCTGGTACTGCGGCAGGGTCTCTGGCCCGTGATTCTAGGTGTCGCTGCAGGTTTGGCAGGCTCGCTCGCAACCGCGCGATTGTTGGAGAGCGTGCTGTTCCAAGTCTCGCCTAGTGATCCGGTTACCATTGCCGCGGTGGCCGGAGCCCTAATGGGGGTGAGCCTGCTCGCCTGCTACGTTCCAGCTCGCCGGGCCAGTCAGATTGATCCGCAAGCGGCGTTGAGGACGGAATGAGGAGGGAAGTACCTCGGATAAAGTTCGCGTTGCGGTTGTGGTGTCTGGGGCTGAGAGGCGGGGCTCGGCTGCCCAACGGGCATTAGCAGATGGGGCAGAGGAGAAACACCTAACCCCGGGCTTCAGTCCGGGGAAATCCTAAGGACGGTGTTGTGTCACTGCAGGTTCTTCTTACCCGCCGCTACAAGCTGAAACCTCCGGATGGGCTGTCCAAGTGTCGAACGCCTCTCCCTCCGTCGACAATGTCACGTCGGTCTTCTGCCCCGAGCGGACGTCGGTCCTTGGAGTTGGACCAAGTTCTGTTCCCGTGGACAGATGAACCTCGACTCGAATGGCGCACAGCGTGCTTGCGGTCGTGTTCTCGACCGTACCTACGAAGGCGTTGGATGCGGCGTCGAACTTCAATACCAGTCGCGCTCCCCTACGTACCACGTCCCAGGTCTCTTCCTTGCCGATGTAGACGCCCGATTCCTCACCCTCTTCGTCGTGCCCGGCTTGGCCATGCTCACCCTCACCCTCGCCGCCTTCACCACTCCCCTCGGACCGCGCGTGTTCGCCCTCGCCTTCTGACCGTGCGTGCTCGCCCTCGCCTTCTGACCGTGCGTGCTCGCCACTCCCCTCGGAACTCGCCTCCGCGGCTCCCTCGGCCCTAGCGTGCTCGGCGGCTGCCTCGGCCCTAGTGTGCTCGCCCTCTCCTTCGGAACCCTCATCCTGGCCGCCGGAACACGCGGCGATTCCTAGAGCCACCGTTGCGAT
>JBDGXD010000212.1:0-7665 GCA_039584755.1 Gemmatimonadota bacterium | reverse complement strand
GGTTTTCCACCTGTATCTGCACCCCTGCTGGGGCTGCGTAATCCACCGGGTGGGAGTAGCCCACAACGAGCCGCACGCCCTTAGAGATCGCTTCCGCCTTGTAACCCACACCGTGTATCTCCAACCGCTTCGCGAATCCGTTCGTCACACCTTCCACCATGTTGTACAGCAGACTACGTGTGAGTCCATGGAGAGCCCGATGTCGCTTCTGGTCCGAAGGACGGCTCACTTTGATCTCGCCACCATCGTGCGCCACTTCCATATCAGCGTGTACCGTGTGACTCAGCTCGCCCTTGGGCCCTTTGACAGTTACGTGTCCGCCATCGACCTGCACGGTCACACCGCTCGGAACGGTTATGGGTTTCCTGCCGATACGAGACATCTCAGCCCCCTACCAAACCACCGCGACGACTTCACCACCCACGCGGGCGCGGCGAGCATCGCGGTCACTCATGAGACCTCGCGGCGTGGACAGAATGGCCATGCCCAGACCGTTCTTCACCCTTGGGATCTCTCTGACTCTCACGTAGCGACGTAGTCCGGGTCTCGATACTCTTCGGACTTCACGAATCACCGGCGCGTCGTCGTGGTAACGGAGAATGATTCGGAGCCTGCCGTGATAACCATCATCAATGACTTTGTAGTCTTGGATGTAATGGTTCTCCCGGAGCAACCGGGCGATTTCGGTCTTGAATGTCGATACCGGTATGTCGACCCTCCGGTGCCCCGCTCTACAGGCGTTGCGGATCCGGGTCAACATATCGGCGACTGGGTCAGTCATGCTCATGTGCTCGATCCAGGTCCTTTCACCAGCTGGCTTTCCGGACTCCGGGGATCTCTCCCTGAAGCGCCAGTTCCCTAAAACAGATCCGGCAAACGCCGAACTTTCTCAGGAAAGCTCGTGCCCGCCCACAACGTTGGCAGCGATTGTACGATCGCACCTTGAAGCGCGGTTTGCGTTTGGCCTTCTCAACGAGGCTCTTCCTTGCCATTAAGCGACTCCCTCTCCAATTCTAACCGGGGTCTGACCACGAAACGGCATTCCGAGTTCACGCAGAAGAGCGTGCCCGACATCGTCTCTTTTGGCCGTCGTAACAAACGTTATGTCCATCCCGTGGATCTTCTCCACCTTGTCATAGTCGACCTCAGGGAAAGCCATCTGTTCCTTGATACCGACGGTGTAGTTCCCTCTTCCGTCGAATGACTTCGTGGGAAATCCACGAAAGTCCCTGATTCGCGGTACAGCCACGCTGACGAAACGGTCCAGGAACTCCCACATTCTGACGCCACGCAACGTCACGGCGGTACCGATCGGCATTCCTGCGCGCAGAGAGAAATTTGAAATCGCCTTCTTCGCCTTCGTTACAACGGGATGTTGTCCGGCGATCATGGTCAACTCCCCAACCACTGAGTCGAGGATCTTGGGATTCTTTGGCGCTTCACCCAATCCAACGTTGAGCACGATCTTGCTCAGTTGCGGTGCCTCATGCACGTTGGCGAAGCTGAATTCTTTCATCAGCTTTGGCCGAACGGTACCCACGTAGTGTTCCAACAATCGAGGAGGTGGAACTGGTGCCTGCTGTTCGGCTACCGGGTTCTCGACCGCCTCTGATTTCTTCTTTGCCATTGCCTCTACCTGTTCCTCGGAATCGGCTGCCCCGACTTGCGGCTCAAGCGCTCCACGGTCCCGTCTTTGTCCTTCTGCCGCTTCACGCGGGTCGGCTCACCAGATTTCGGATCTAGCAACATCACATTCGAAACGTGGATCGGTGCCGGGAAGTGAATGATCCCACCTTCATCGGTGCCCGTGCCGCGTTTGTGCTTCGTGACCATATTCACCCCTTCGATCACGACACGGCTGGCCTTTGGCAGGACCCGCATTACTGTGCCCTCGGTACCAGCGTCCTCACCGCGGACTACACGGACTCGATCACCTTTGGTGATCTGCATCTTTGGCCGCATGAACGATTCTCTGCGCGACCGCCGCTCCGACTTCTTGTATACCAGGGATCTCATCTACAACACCTCAGGGGCAAGCGACACGATTTTCATGAAGCGCTTCTCACGCAGCTCCCGGCCAACGGGGCCGAAGATTCGGGTAGCGCGTGGTTCTCTGGCATCGGTGATCAGCACCGCCGCGTTATCATCGAACCTGATGTAGCTGCCATCCTTGCGACGCGTCTCTTTTGCAGTCCGCACGATTACGGCTTTCACTACATCACCTTTCTTCACTTGACCCGTCGGTAGTGCATCCTTGATGGTCACCACCACGATGTCGCCAAGTCCGGCATAACGTCGTCCGCTACCACCAAGTACTCGAATCACCAAAGCTCTTCGGGCACCTGAGTTGTCCGCGATCTTGAGTATCGACTCCTGCTGAACCACGAGAGTCCCTCCTACTCGGCCCGTGTAATGATATCGACCACCCGCCAGCGCTTTGTCTTCGACAGGGGACGGGTTTCCATGATGCGGACCGTATCACCGGCCCTGGCTTCATGAGTGTCGTGAGCTTTCACGCACATGGTCCGCGTAATCCGCTTACCGTACAAAGGGTGAGCAAAACGCCGCGTGAGCTCTACCACAACGGTCTTGTCCATCTTGTCGCTCAAGACGACGCCGGTACGCACTTTTCTCTGGGGGCGAGTCTTCGTTTCCTTGCTCATCCTCATGTCCTTTCGCGCAATACAGTCTTGATGCGCGCGATGTTACGGCGTATCACTCTGAACTGCAACGGATTGTCGATCGCTTCAGTCGCCGATCGAAACTTGAGCCGGAACTGCGCCTCCTCGAGACGCGCCAACTCCTCCTCCAATTCGACTGTCTGCAGTTCCCGTATCTGTACCGGCTCTACCGGCCTCTTTTCCACGTCTTTCAGTGCCATGGTCAGGTAGTCTCCCGCAACACGAATCGAGTCCTAACGGACAACTTCGCAGCTGCCAGTTTGAGTGCACGCCGAGCTAGATCCTCCGCAACACCCTCGACCTCGAACATCACACGGCCTGGCTTCACTACCGCAACCCAGTGCTCGGGATTCCCTTTGCCCTTACCCATTCGTGTCTCGGCTGGCTTCTTGGTCAGCGGCTTGTCCGGAAATATTCTGATCCAGACCTTACCGCCACGCTTCATCGTACGGGTCAGCGCGACGCGGGCCGCCTCAATTTGCCGATTGGAGATCCACCCAGCCTCAAGTGACATCAATCCGTACTTGCCAAACGCCACATTGTTGCCCCTCACGGCTTTGCCACGGTTGCGACCCTTCATCTGCTTGCGATATTTGACTCTCTTCGGCGCCAACATCGTTAGGCTCCTGTGCTATAGGTGCGTCCACGGGCGTCCTCAACAACCTCGCCCTTGAAAATCCACACCTTTATCCCAATGGCACCAAAGGTTGTAGCTGCCGTCGCAGTTGCGTAGTCGACATCGGCGCGGAGCGTGTGCAGCGGAACCCTACCCTCATGGAAACTCTGGGAGCGTGCGATCTCTGCACCTCCTAGGCGACCACCACACTTGATCTTTATGCCCTTTGCGCCCATTCGCATGGCGCTCTGTAGCGCCCGCTTCATGGCTCTCCTGAAGGAGATTCTCTGCCTCAGTTGATGAGCGATGTTGTTGGCCACCAGCTGCGCTTCAATCTCCGGTCGCTTGATCTCCTCTACATTGATGCCGACTTCCTTGCCAGTGAGTTGTGCAAGTTCGTCACGCAGCTTGTCGACCTCAGCGCCACGTTTGCCGATCACCACTCCCGGTCGGCCCGTGAATACCGTCACGGTGACCTTTCCGGGCTTTCGTTCGATGTGAACATCGGCGATGGCGGCGTGTGCCAACCTCGACCGCAAGTACTTGCGGATCAGCTCGTCTTCCTTGAGAAGCTCCGGAAAATCTGCTCCGGCATACCAACGTGACCGCCATGGCTTCACTATGCCAAGCCGGAATCCGTACGGATGGGTTTTCTGACCCACTACTTTGCCTCCTTCTCAGCCAGGCGGATCTCCACATGGCTCGTCCGCTTGCGAATCGGAGCAGCTCTCCCAAGTGCCGCTGCCCGGTAACGCCACAGTGTCGGCCCGCCGTTGACAGTGGCTTGCTTCACGAACAGACGGTCGACGTCGAATGCATCGTTGTTCTGGAGGGCGTCCTGCTCGGCATTGGCGACTGCCGACCGAAGCACCTTCTCGATTTGCTTCGCCGCCCGCTTCTTTGAGAACTTGAGCAGAGCGTACGCTTCGTTGACATCCTTGCCCCGTATCTCGTTCACGACCAATCGCATCTTGCGAGGCGATTGTCGTATGTGCCTTTGAAGAGCTCTCGCTGCCATACGCTACTCGCTTTATCCCCCGACCTTCTTGTCCGCGGCCATTCTGCCGCTATGGCCGCGGAAAAGACGAGTCGGCGCAAACTCACCAAGTTTGTGGCCGACCATGTTTTCGGTAATGTACACCGGTATGAACTTGTTTCCGTTGTGCACGGCGATCGTGTGGCCCACGAAGTCCGGCGTTATCGTGGACGCACGTGACCACGTTTTGAATACTCGTTTCTCGTTCCGCTCGTTGAGTCTTTCTATCTTCTTAACGAGCGACGCCTCTACGTACGGACCCTTCTTCACGCTTCTGCCCATCTTATTCTACGTCCTCACCTTGTAGACTTGCCACGTTTACGGCCGCGTACTATCAGCTTCGTGCTGGCCTTCTTCTTGTTGCGCGTCTTCTTTCCTTCAGCCTTGCCCCATGGTGTCACAGCCGGCCGGCCACCCGCAGCTCTACCTTCACCACCGCCAAGCGGGTGATCCACGGGATTCATTGCCACACCGCGAACCTTTGGTCGCCGTCCTAACCAGCGCGTCTTGCCAGCTTTGCCCACGCTTATCAGCTCGTGCTCTGAGTTGCCGACTTCACCTATCGTCGCAATGCACTCAGATCGGACCATCCGCACTTCGCCACTGCGCAGTTTGACTGCTACGTACGCGCCTTCCTTTGCTACTACTTGTGCACCTGTTCCAGCCGAGCGGCACAGCTGTCCACCCTTACCAGACTTAAGTTCAATACAGTGCACGGTTGTCCCTAGAGGAATCTCTCGAAGTGGCAGCGCATTGCCCGTCCGGATATCACTACCCGGGCCCGACACGACGGTATCACCCACGCTCATACCGCGGGCGTGAACGATATAGCGCTTCTCACCGTCCGCGTATTGCAGCAGTGCGATCCGCGCCGTTCGGTTTGGATCGTACTCGATTTGCTTCACTAGAGCTGGCACACCAAACTTCTGCCGCTTGAAATCGATTCGCCGGTAGCGCCTCTTGTGGCCACCACCTCGGTGGCGGATGCTGATGTGACCATGGTTATTCCGACCACCCGACTTCTTGATGGGCTCTAGCAACGACTTCTCCGGTGTCGCCCGTGTGATCTCCTTGAAATCGGAGATCGATCTACCGCGGCTGCCCGGACTCATAGGCCTAAACTTTCGTATTCCCATCCCTCTAGCCCTCGAATACCTCGATCGAGTCTTCGCCTTGTAGCGTGACGTACGCCTTCTTCCAACCCGCGCGCACCCCCTTGGTACGCCCGAGGGTCTTGATCTTGGCTCGCTGATTGAGCGTGCGCACCTTCATGACATGCACATCAAAGAGCTGCTCAATCGCTCCCTTGATCTGTCGCTTGGTTGCATTCGGATGTACTCGGAACGCATACTCCCGGCGTGCGCCGTACGCAGCCGAGGATTTCTCGGTTACCACTGGCTGTATGACAGCACTGTACAGATCAAGCATCGCCACCGCCCTTCTTGCCAGCTGTCCGCTTTACGGCCTTGGCTTTCTTCGCTGTCTTCTTCTTGGTCGTCTTCTTGGCTTGCGAAGCTGTCTGTTCGGCCTTCTTGACCCGCTTCGCACGGCCAGTTGATCCGGTCGATCGCTTCACCACCTGGCCCCCAACAGCGCTCTCCTCAACAACCAGAGCGTCGGCCCACAGGATGTCGTAGGTCGATGCATCGGCATAACGCATGACAACCACGTTCGGGATGTTGCGCGCTGAAAGAAACACCTCCGGCCGACTGGAGTCAGTGAGGATCAAGGCTTTCTTCTTGTCTAGGCCGAGCTTGTCAAGTAGGTCGACCATGTCCCGGGTCTTCGGTTCCTCGAATCGAAGCGCTTCGATCACGTAGAACGACCCTTCTGCCACCCTGGCATTGAACGCTGACTGCCTAGCGGACTGCCGCACCTTGCGCGGCAAATCAGTCCTGTACGACCGTGGCTTGGGGCCAAAGACTACGCCACCACCCGTCCAAAGGGGAGACCTTGTCGTTCCTTGACGGGCCCTGCCCGTTCCCTTCTGCCGCCATGGCTTCCTGCTCCCACCTGACACCTCGGCTCGAGTCTTGGTCGACGCTGTCCCCTGTCGCTGGTTGTTCCTGATGGCACGCACAGCCTGATGTAGCACCACTTTGTTGACGGTTCCGTCAAACTCCTGTGGTAATGCGTAATCACCCTTGCGGTTGGCCGACGCATCGTAGTGCTGTGCTTCAAGCATATCGGCTCCTGCCTTCCTGCTTGCGTACGAGCACGATTCCCTTGATCGGACCCGGGACAGCTCCCTTCACGTAGAGGAGGTTTCTGTCAGCATCGACTTTCGCGACCGATAGGCCCATCTGCGTTTGTTGGACATTCCCCATCTGACCGGGGAGTCGCTTCCCTTTGATCACCCTCGACGGATCCGTACCAGCTCCCATGCTGCCAGGATTTCGATAGCGTGTACTCCCGTGCGACGCTGGACCACCCTTGAACCCATAGCGCTTCACCACTCCCTGGAAGCCCCGGCCTTTTGTGGTACCGGTGATCTTGATTTGGTCACCCGGTTCAAAGATCTGTACCGTTACCAGGTCGCCAGGCGTTGCCTCGGCTCCCTCTGGCAGCGGAACACTGCGTAGCACAGCCGGTGCAGTGTCCAAACCCGCCCGCTTCACGTGCCCAACCAGTGCTTTGGTGGCACTCTTGGGCTTCTTCGCTCCGAATCCCAACTGGACCGCCTTTCCACCACTGGCTCCTTCGTGCACCTGCACGATGGGACAGGGACCCGCTTCGATGACGGTTACAGGAATGACTCGTCCGCTTTCTTCGAACAAGCGCGTCATCCCGATCTTGCGGCCTATGATCCCGTTCATGTCTATTCGACCTTGATCTCTACGTCCACGCCTGCCGGTAGATCGAGCTTCGTCAGAGCATCCACCGTCTGAGCCCGAGAGTCCTTGATCTCGATGAGCCGCTTGTGAGTCTTGAGCTCAAACTGCTCACGGCTCTTCTTGTCGACGTGCGGACTGCGCAGCACCGTCCAACGCTGCGTTTTCGTCGGCAGTGGAATCGGGCCTGATGCCTGGGCGCCACTCTTCTCGACCGTACGTACGATGTCAGCCGCAGCCTGATCGAGAACTACGTGATCGTACGCTTTCAGTCGAATTCTGATCTGTCCGGCCATTTTTTGTCTCGGTTTACCTGTTACCTACTGCTTGGTTGATCGGTAAGACGCAAATGTGCGTTTCTAACCGTGTTACTCGATCACTTTGGTGACGACACCTGCGCCGACCGTGCGACCTCCCTCACGTACCGCAAACCGCAAACCCTCCTCCATCGCTATCGGCGATATCAACTCTATCGTCATCTTCGTGTTGTCACCCGGCATC
>JBDGXD010000211.1:0-8423 GCA_039584755.1 Gemmatimonadota bacterium | reverse complement strand
CAGTACGGTAATGTCGCCACCGGGGAGCAGCGTGGTGTAACGCTGTTGACGTCGGGATCTGCTGTGGCAGGCTTCGTGAACGTCAGCTTTGGCGTGGGTACCTTGCTGGTCTATGACCAGGTGGCTGAAACGGTAACGCTCTCCCTGCTGGACACGGAGTTGACCGGCATGGATGTGAGCTCAACTCAGGACGTGAGTTTTGCCACCGGCGCGGTGAATAAGTTCTCGATCGTGGATCCTATCGATGGCATGATCCAGAACCCGATAACCGTCACGGTGCGAGCTGAAGATCAGTATGGCAACATTGTCACCACAGAGAATCGTGACGTGACTTTGATGACCTCGGGCTCTGCGACCGGCGGCGGCCTGGTTGATATCCAGGGTGGTGTTGGGACGCGCGACATCATCGACGCGGTACCCGAGACCGTAACGCTCACGTTGTCCGACACACAGGGAACGGGTCTTAACGTGGCCTCGACCCAAGACGTGGTGTTCTCGGCTGGCAGTGCGACACGCTACGTGATTCTGGACCCAACCGACGGAACAGTCGACGGCCCGATTCTGGTAACCATCAACGCACTTGATCAGTTTGGCAACGTGGCTACAGGCGAGAACCGCGGCGTGATGCTGCTGGCAACCGGTTCATCCACTGAGGGCTTCGTAAGCGTGTTCAACGGGGTGGGCACGATTCTGCTGTACGACCAGGTCGCAGAGAACATCACACTCACCTTGTACGACCAGGTCGCAGAGAACATCACACTCACCTTGTTGGATACTCAAGGGACTGGTTTGGACGTGAGCTCGACCCAGAGCGTGTTGTTCGCACCTGGCGCACCAACGCGATTCGCGATTGTCGACCCGACCGACGGAATGATCCAGACTCCCATACCGGTTACGGTGCAGGCCGAAGACCAATACGGCAACGTCGTCACCAGCGAGAATCGTAACGTGACTTTGGTGACCACGGGATCGGCCACAGGCGCTGGCCTGGTCGACATCCAAAACGGCGTCGGCACTCGCAACATCAATGACGCCGTGCCTGAAACGGTAGCGTTGTCGCTGTCGGACACTGAGGGCACGGGTCTCAATGTGACGTCGACCCAGGATGTGGTGTTCTCTTCAGGCACTGCGACACGATTCGTGATACTCAATCCGACCGACGGCACGGTGGACGGTCCCGTTCTGGTCACGATACAGGCGCTGGATCAGTTCGGCAACGTGGCCACCGGTGAGAACCGCGGCGTGACGCTGGTGGCCTCGGGATCTGCCTTCGGTGGGTTCGTGAACATCATCGCCGGGTTGGGCACCCGACTACTCTACGACCAAGTGGCGGAAACGGTCAATCTCTCACTGTTGGACACCGAGTTGACCGGTCTGGATGTGAGCTCGACGCAGAACGTGGTGTTCTCGGCTGGTGCGTCAGCTCGATTCGTGATCCTGGACCCGATCGACGGCGTAATCCAGACACCCATTCAAGTAACGGTGCAGGCCCACGATCAATACGGCAACGTTGTCACTACTGAGAACCGTGACGTGACGCTGGTGACCTCTGGGTCGGCTACCGGTGGTGGCCTGGTGAACATCCAGAACGGTGTCGGCACGCGCAACATCAACGACGCGGTGCCTGAAACGGTTAACCTGACGCTATCGGATACGCAGGGCACCGGTCTGAACGTGGTCTCAACCCAAGACGTGGTGTTCGCTTCTGGTGCGGCGACGCGGTACGTGATTCTCAATCCGACCGACGGGACGGTTGACGGTCCCGTTCTGGTCACGGTACAGGCGCTGGATCAGTTCGGCAACGTGGCAACCGGCGAGAATCGCGGCGTGACGTTGGTCGCCTCCGGTTCGGCAGTAGGTGGGTTCGTAAACATCTTCAACGGTGTCGGCACCGAGTTGATCTACGACCAGGTTGCAGAGACGGTCAACCTCTCACTGCTAGACACGGAGCTGACCGGTCTGGATGTGAGCTCGACACAGAACGTGGTGTTCGCACCGGGTGGTGCCACGCGTTTCACCATTCTGGATCCCACTAACGGTATGGTGGGCACGCCGGTAACAGTTACCGTGGAGGCCCAAGACCAATACGGCAACATGGTTCCGAGTGAGAACCGTGACGTGACCTTGCTAGCCTCAGGCTCGGCGACCGGTGAGGGGCTGGTGAACATCCAAAACGGCAGCGGCACCATAAGCATCAGTGACGCAGTACCCGAGACTGTCATACTCACGCTGTCGGACACGGAGGGTACCGGTCTCAACGTGGCATCGACCCAGGATGTGATATTTGCCTCAGGTGCGGCAACACGCATAGTGATCCTGGATCCGATCGATGGTACCGTCGACAACCAGATCCTGGTGACGATCCACGCTTTGGATGCGTTCGGCAACGTGGCGACTGGAGAGAATCGCGGTGTGACCCTGTTGACTTCCGGGTCGGCAGTAGGCGGGTTTGTAAGCCTCTTTGAAGGTGTGGGTACGGATTTCATCTTCGACCAGGTCGCCGAGACCGTCCAGTTGTCGTTGTCGGACACCCAGGGGACAGGCTTGGATGTCAGCTCGACTCAGAACGTCGTGTTCGCACCAGGTGCAGTGACACGATTTTGGATCGACGACCCGACGGATGGTCCGGTGGGTACGGCCATCCCGGTGACGGTGCGGGCTCAAGATCAGTATGGTAACCAGGTGACCAGCGAGAACCGTGACGTAACGCTGGTGACCAGCGGCTCCGCTACCGGTGGCGGGTTGGTGAACATCCAAGGCGGACAGGGCATCCGGAACATCTCCAATACGGTGCCTGAGACGGTCAACCTCTCCCTGTCGGACACTCAGGGAACCGGTCTGAATGTCAGTTCCACCCAGGACGTGGTTTTCGGCGCTGGCGCTGCGACTCGGTTCGTGATCTTGGATCCGATCGACGGGACAGTTGACGGCTTCATCCAGGTAACGGTTCAGGCGCAAGATCAGTTTGGCAACGTGGTAACCACGGAGTTCCGTGACGTCACGCTGCTGACCTCGGGGGCTGCCTCGGGTGGTGGGTTGCTCGACGTCGAATTCGGGGTGGGCTCGACCTTTCTCAGCGATCAAGTCGCCGAGACAGTCAATCTCTCGCTGTCGGATACCCAGGGCACCGGACTGAATGTCACTTCGACTCAGAATGTGGTGTTCGGGGTCGGCGCAGCAGCACAGTTTGTCATCCTGAACCCACCCGATGGAACCGTTGGTACTGCCATTTCGGTGACCGTGCAGGCACTCGATCAGTATGGCAACCTGGTAACCACCGAGAATCGGGATGTTACGCTGCTAACGACAGGCTCCGCAACCGGCGGTGGTCTCGTGAATATCCAGAATGGAACCGGCACACTCAGCATCAACGACCAAGTGGCCGAGACGGTCATATTGACGCTGTCCGATACCGAGGTTACGGGTCTGGCTGTAAGCTCAGTTCAGGACGTGATCTTCTCGGTCGGTGCAGCAACGAGGTTCGTGATTCTCGACCCGCTCGACGGGACAGTGGACACACCTACCCAAGTTACCATACAGGCACAAGACCAATTAGGCAATGTTGTCACCACGGAATCGCGCGACGTCACGCTGCTGACCTCGGGTTCTGCCGTCGGTGGGGGGCTGCTCAACGTCGAATTCGGGGTGGCTACGACTTTCCTCAGTGACCCGGTGGCCGAGACGGTGAACCTCTCGCTGTCGGACACCCAGGGCACTGGCTTGAACGTCAGCTCGACTCAAAATATGGTCTTTGCTGTCGGGGCACCGGCCCAGTTCTTTATCGTGAACCCGCCCGACGGCACCGTTGGCACTCCCATCCCGGTGACCGTGCAGGCGCTCGACCAGCATGGCAACTTGGTAACCACTGAGAACCGGGACGTCACACTGGTGACAACGGGCTCAGCGACCGGTGGTGGTCTGGTGAATATCCAGAATGGATCCGGCTCGCTCAGCATCAACGACCAGGTAGCCGAGACGATCACACTGTCGTTGTCCGACACCGAGGTGACGGGTTTGAACGTGAGCTCGATACAGGATGTGAACTTCGCAGTTGGTGGGGCAACGCAGTTCGTTATCCTCGATCCAACGGATGGAACGGTGGACTTCTGGATCCCGGTGACGGTTCAGGCGCAGAACCAGTTTGGGACGGTGGTAACGAGTGAGAACCGCGATGTGACGTTGCTGACCTCAGGCTCGGCGACCGGTGGTGGGGTGGTGAACATCGAGAACGGCGTCGGCACACTGAACGTGAGCAACACGGTGCCTGAGACGGTCAACCTGTCGCTGTCAGACACCGAGGTAACGGGTCTTACTGTGACATCAACCCAAAACGTGGCTTTTGACGTCGGTGCGGCAGGACAATATGTCATCCTCGATCCGCCAGACGGCCCCGTAAACACGCTCATCCCAGTAACCGTACAGGCACAGGACCAGCACGGCAATCTGGTCACAACCGTCGCTGGCAGCGTCACCCTGATGACTTCGGGATCGGCCACCGGCGGTGGTACCGTTTCAATAGCAGGCGGTAGCGGCACTATTGACATCACTGATGCGGTCGCCGAAACCGTGGTGCTCGGCCTGGCCAATCCGGTGCCGGATTTGTTCGACGGCTCGACCCAGGACGTTGTCTTCACTCCCGTGGAGTTGCTGGGCTTCTTGAATCCGGCCGTACTCGCAGAGTTCGTCCGCTAGTCCAGCGGACCTGAACGAATCGGATCGGGCCCCTGGTTGCGGTACCGACGGTGCCGGGCCATGCCAGGACCCGTTGCACGGGTAGTGCGCGCGAACGCAGGCTTGACATTGCAATGGACGATGTGATGGGACAGAAACGCCCGCGCCGCAGTAGCGTGCGGGAGAGCCTCACCGCGATGAACGTCTCCGACGTGAAGCGCAGCTGGCTCCCCCCTCTCATCTATCTCTCCTACAACGTTCTCACGTTCGTCGGGTTGTTTCTGGTAAACGCTGCAGCGGTTTCGTGGCTGTTCGTCCTACCAGTGGCAGCACAGGAGGCGGCACAGCATCCCTATCTCCTGGTATTCTTCCTCGGCATCCTACCAGCGGCGTTCCTGCTAGGCGTTCTCCTGATGCCAGCGGGGATCTACTTGCGGTTCAAGCGCCAGTCCAAAGAGGGGATTCAGGCTCGCGAGTTTGCACCGCTGGGATGGGAGAACCGCGAATTCCGCAGGACGGCGAGCTTCATCGTCTTGGCCACGGGCTGCAACGTGTTGGTGGGCGGATATTTCAGTCAGCGAACGGTGCACTTCATGGACTCTGCTGGGTTCTGCAGCACGACGTGTCACAGCATGAGTCCGGAATACGCAGCTTACCAGGAGTCGGCGCACTTCAACATCGCGTGTGTGCAGTGTCACATCGGATCGGGTCGGCGAGCCTACATGGGTGCGAAGTTGAACGGACTACGGCAGGTGACGGCCACCGTTTTCCGCAACTATCCCAAGCCGATACCCACGCCACTGGAGAATCTCCGCCCTGCCCGGGAGATCTGTGAGTCGTGTCATTGGCCCAGGAAGTTCAGCGGAGTCCAGCTACGGGTCTTCGATCACTTCGCAGCAGACTCCGCCAACTCTCACACGCAAACGGTGTTGGCATTGTCGGTGGGAGGCGGCCCGGTTGCCACGGGGATCCACGGGTTTCATGTAGCGCCGGGTATTGCGATCGAGTTTGCCACCGATCCGGCTCGCCGAGAGATCTACTGGGTCAGGTACATCGATGCACAGGGGAGCGCGACCGAATACGCCGTCGCGGGCTGGGACGCGGCCAAGCGAGAGCAGGTCGAGTTCCGCACGATGGATTGCCTCGACTGTCACACCAGGCCCTCGCACCGGTTTCAGCTGCCGGAGCGCGCACTGGATGAGGCAATGGCCCTGGGCACCGTGGACCGTAAACTTCCGTGGATCAAACAGAAGGGTTTGGAGATACTCAGGACGGCCAACGACAACGGTGACGCGGCCCACCTAAACATAGCTGCCGCCCTGACTCGTTTCTACGAGACCGAGTTCGCTGGCGTCTACAGGAGCAGAACGGAGGCGGTTGAGAGTACGGCCACCCAGTTGGCAGCGATCTACAACCGCAATGTATTCCCTGATATGGGCGTCAGTTGGGGAACCTATCCGGACAACAGCGGTCACAGCGATTTCGTGGGCTGTTTCCGCTGTCACGGTAGCGCGATGCGGAGCGAAGACGGACGGTCAATAACGCGCGATTGTACCGCCTGCCACCGGATCCTGGCGCTGCGTGAAGCCGAGCCTGATATCCTTGAGCAGCTCGGTATACGGCAGTGATCTGGGCTGCACGGTTGCCCGTCTCCCAAGCCCAAGGCTGCCACGCCGCTGCAACTAAGTGATTGATTGACAAGGGATTACAGACTGGTGCGATCGACACTGGGAGGCGAACAGTCCACGCCGGCGGGCAGCGTGGCGATGTCGGACTCGGTTCTGGGAACCGCTGCGCCAGCCGATGGGCCGGGGACAATGGGCGTGGGGCCATGGACATCAGGGTAATGTCCGCGGACCAAGGCGCGGGTTTCACCGCGTCACCCTCCCCACGATGATCCCCACGCCCACGCCACAAATCACTCCTCGCTTCGCATCAACTCGTAAGTGTGACGTCGGAAATGGACCGACGATGACCGACGATGGAAGACGATGACGAAGGCGGGGAGGGGAGCGGCCGGGAAACCGCGACACCGAGAACAGACATCCGCGGCCATCCGCACCTTCCGCGCGGATCCGCGGCATTGATGGGCCAGGGAGGAGTTGTTGCGTAGCAGAGCGAGCATCGCTTCAGCGAGCGCAGCTCAACTCCGTCGCGCCCAGGGCGGGTTGAGTGGTGGCTACTGTACAGTCGCTGCGCGCGCAAAACGGCTGCAAGGAGTTGTTCTTTCTCCTGGGGCAAGACGCGCTAGGCTTGGGGCAACACCCGCGAGGCTTGGGTCAAAGCGCGCGCGGCTTGGGGCAACGGATTCGAGGCCAGGGGCAATGCACTCGAGACCAGGGGCAACGGACTCGAGGCCAGGGTCAATGCACGCGAGACCAGGGGCAATGCACTCCAGGCCAGGGGCAATGCACTCGAGGCCAGGGGTAACACAAACCGGCTCTGCAGGTGGTGGCGCTAGGGCCCACCCGCCACGATCGAGGTCTGGTTTGCCTCGAGCGAGGCCTCGGGGCGGTGGGTCGAGAGCCGGCAAGCGTTGCCCCAGGCCAGGAACTCGTTCGGCCTGACCAGGAGTACATTGGGCCTGGTCAGGAATGCATTGGGCCTGGCCAGGAACGCATTGGGTCTGGCCAGCAATGCGTTGATCGAGGCCAGGTTTGCTGCGGACCAGACTGGGTCGGGGTGGGCGAGCCGGGGTGAGTGGACGTGTAAGTGGAGGTGGGGGGCGGGTTTAGGGGCACATCTTCGGACGTCGAACCACTCCTCGCTTCGCATCAACTCGTAGGTGTGACGATGGAAATGGACTGACGATGACTGACGAAGTAAGAAGGTTTCCCCGTCAGGGCGGCCAGTTAGTAGTCAGGCACAGGTTGCATAGGTTCAAACTTGACTGTCTGAATTAAATAATCGTTGTCGTGTTTTTCGGTTTGAAAGAGGAAGATAGAGACCTGGAACCTGTGCAAGCTGAGTTGAGTTAACGCTCGCTCAACGAGCGTTGCTGGGCTGCGGACGACGTGTAGGATATGCAGTTATGCTGGTCAGTCCATTTACTAGTTAGGCGTAGGCAATCTGAAGCTTTTGATGATGGCACTGGTAGACACAAACAACACTAATAGTTGGTGGAAAATATGAACGACACTCTCACAGCAATTGAGCGTCCAGGATTATTGCGTTTCCTGATCAAGTTTATTCAAATCATACTTTATGTATCGATTCAGATAGTCTTTATTCCCCTGGCAATCATTGGACTGGTGGTAGCCCTGTACAAGGAGTTGTGGAGAAGCAAGCAGCTTAGCGTCTCCTTTTCGGCAATCAAGGCGCTTCAATACCGATGGATGATGCATTACTTCAACACCCGACCTGATTCGCTTTCTGTTGCATTCACCAAACATTTTCCCTGCGAATCACATTTTGGTATGTGGTCGATTCTGGGAGCTCTCATTATTTCCGTGCGACTATCCGGCTTCCCTGAGAAGCTTGGCAAGCTTGTTGAACCCGGCGAGGAAAGCCTGGATACTCTGGCGGGCATACGTGTGCTCACGTTCGATCGGATCATGCAAAAACATGTGGATGACGTGGATCAGGTTGTCCTGCTTGGATCTGGATTCGACTTGATAGCACACCATCTCACAAAGGGTAAGAACGTCGCAGTGTTTGAGATCGACCAGGTTCATACACTCAATATGAAGGTTGAGACTCTGCAGAGAGCCAGCATCGAATGCGGCTGGATCACCTACATCCCGGTTGATTTT